>NZ_JAPDPI010000029.1 GCF_026013615.1 Plebeiibacterium marinum | reverse complement strand
AAGAGGTTTTATTTTTACCCGCCAAACTTTTTTGCAAAGTTTTTTCACACGAAACACAAAGATATAAGATAACAAGCACCTTGTCAAGGGGTTGGATGGAGATTTTTTTTTACTGGGCAATAGCTATTAGTCACTAGTCATTGGTCAATAGTCAATGGACATTGGTTATTGGTTACTGCTTATTGATAATTGATAATTGGTGATTGATCATTGATTATTGGTGATTGATCATTGATCATTGGTTATTGGACAATGTCTCTGCGTGAGGGATAGTAGTGGATACCCCACAGCGATAAGGTAACGATATAATTTGTTATCTACAAAAGGTGCAAAAGTAAATAGTTGTTTTGATACATATGATGTGCAAGCGAGGAGTTGAAACGGATAGCCCGACCCGAGCATCATTGCTTTAATTGATATGCAAGGTTTTGACGAGGGGCACGCCCAAAAGAAAAAGAGGAGCCATAAAACAAATCCCAACTCTTAAACTAACCTCAAACATCTGACTCCTCTTTTAGCTTTTAAGCCAATAATTTTAATTTATGATGACTTCTATATTAAAACACTAAAATGGAGTAAAGGTTCACTTTAGAATAATATTTGCGATTTTATTTGAAAAACATAAAGAAAAATGAAATTTACTCATCAAATGTTCAACAATTGCTCTATTCCATGCTACTACGGTATTACGACTTTCCATATAATTATCAAAAGCCATATTTCCAACACATTCTATGTCTTGTCCAAAACACGCAAAAATATTTCGAAACAACTCAATGGCTATATGGGTGTGTTTATATTGATCAAACAGCCTATCCACAAAATCCATTAATTCCCCTCTGCTATATGTTTTTCCTAAATGCTCAACTAAATAAGACTTCTGCCTGGGGGTAGATAGACCCAAAATTATTATACTACCTTGTGCATATTTGTAATCCTCATAGAATTCTTTAAACGAATTCCATTCTGAACTATCTTTTATAAAACCCCACTTTTCTATAAAAACTGTGGCCAATTGAAGATAAAACGCCAAAGGGAAAAATGAAAATGCCTTGAATTCAAACTTGCCGTTTTCATTTATCGTGTATGGCACATTACTACGGTATACTTTCCACCTGTTTAAAATATGGTTTTCTATTTGAACAGGTAAATATACGCTAGCCATACAAGAGGGGAATAATTCATTGAGTTTTGACAATAAATCATAATGAAAACCAATTTCCCCCACCTTAAACTCTTCGGGGTAATTTAGATTAATAAATCCAGAATTTGTAGAATAATCACAAACTTCAAAATGCGATTTCCCTGAATCTTTCAACCAATCAACAAAAGAAAAGATATATCTGAGATCAAAAACACCTTGCGCTTTTTCCATAAAACTTCAATTACACTCTTTCTTTTATTCTTTTAAAAAGTTCCGAAGCAAAAACAAAATCATTTAACTGCTCCTCTTTTGCAGTTAATATATCCTCTTTGTTTCCTTCCCAAAGTTTTCGTCCGGAATGGATATATATAATTTTTTCCCCAATACCCATCACAGAATTCATATCGTGAGTGTTAATAATGGTAGTTATCCCATATTCTTTGGTGATTTCATATATAAGGTTATCTATTACAATTGAGGTTTTGGGATCGAGGCCTGAGTTAGGCTCATCGCAAAAAAGGTATTTGGGATTTAGCGCAATAGCACGGGCAATAGCTACCCTTTTTTGCATCCCCCCACTTATTTCAGATGGATACAAGTGGTTGACATTGTTAAGATCTACCCTTTTGAGGCAAAAGTTGACTCTATCCAGTTTCTCTTCTGCCGATTTGGTTGAGAACATATCCAAAGGGAATCGCACATTCTCTTCAACCGTAAGAGAGTCAAAAAGCGCTGATCCCTGAAACAACATCCCAATTTCCTGGCGAATTTGTTTTTGGCTTAAAAACGACATATCTGAAAAAACCTGGTCTCCATAAATTATCTGACCGGAATCAATAGCATGCAATCCCACTAACGATTTTAACAAAACTGTTTTACCATGACCGCTCTGTCCAATAATCAAGTTTGTTTGCCCTGCTTCAAATTTTGCAGACACATCAAATAGAATCTGCTTTCCATTAAAGGATTTGTTAACATTTTTAATTTCTATCATGCCAGCAACAATTGTGTTAATAAAAGATTGAACAATAAAATTTGGATGCTACTAACAACAACAGCTTTTGTACTGGCAATACCAACTTCCAAAGATCCTCCTTCAACATAGTAACCCTGATAAGAAGAAATAGATGAAATCAAAAAACCAAAAACAGCAGATTTGATGATAGAATATACAATATAAAAAGGCTTAAAAGAATACCTGATTCCAAGAATATAATCCACAGAGGTAAGCTCCCCGGAGACAACTCCTGCCAGCCATCCGCCTGAAATTCCAATTGCCATACTTATAACAGTAAGCAAAGGCATCATCGTAACCAAGGCAAGTATTTTTGGCTGAACCAAAAAAGAGGAAGAGTTTATTCCCATAATTTCTATTGCATCTATCTGTTCGGTAACTCTCATACTTCCTATTTCAGATGCAATATTAGACCCTACCTTTCCGGCCAGTATTAAACCTACAATTGTAGATGAAAACTCCAGCAAAACAGATTCCCGGGCAGCCAATCCAATAGTATATTTGGGAATAAATGCCATTTCTAAATTATACGCAGTTTGTAAAGTTATAACGGCTCCCATAAAAAATGAGATGATCAAAACAATACCTATAGAATGGATACCCAATTTTTCCGCTTCTTTAAAATATTGCTGAATAAAGATCCGGTGTTTTTCAGGCTTTGCAAAAACTCTTTTTAAAAACAGGACGTACCTCCCGGTATGATAAAATAATGCCATAAATGTTATTTTGGCTAAAAGTAACAACTATATCATGACAATAAAAATAATTTCTAAATCCAATACAATAATTTGTTTGAAATGGCTTTTTCATTTTTATTCTAATCCTTTTTAGGTAAATTCACGCTCAAATTAATGCAAACTACTATTTAGATGGAAACATTAAACAACAGATATTGTGTAATTATGGCCGGAGGGATTGGTAGCAGATTCTGGCCTTTAAGCAGACAAGAAACACCTAAACAGTTTTTAGATATTTTGGGTACAGGACGCACCCTGATTCAGCAAACATTTGACAGGTTTTTACCTATATGTCCTGCTGAAAACTTTTTGGTGGTAACTAGTATTGAATACAAAGATTTAGTATTAGAACAACTTCCTGAGCTAAAACCAAACCAAGTTTTGACTGAGCCATACAGAAGGAACACTGCTCCATGTATTGCCTATTCTAACGCATGGATCAAAACCCGTAACCCACAGGCCTCAGTTATTGTTACCCCGGCAGACCATTTAATTTTAAAACAGGAAGAGTTTGTAAGGGTTATTTCTAAAGGCGTTGAATTTGTTGAAGAAAACAATTCGTTATTAACCCTTGGAATTAAACCACACAGACCTGAAACAGGATATGGATATATTCAAGTAAGTGATGACTCTACAAATACATTGGGAGAAATTGAACCCGTAAAAACCTTTACTGAAAAGCCTAATTTAGAGCTTGCTAAAGTTTTCTTTGAAAGTGGAGAGTTCTTTTGGAATTCAGGTATTTTCTTATGGTCACTTGAGTCAATCAACAATGCATTTGACAATCACTTACCAGATGTTAAATCACTTTTTGATTCTATCCAGGATAAAATAAATACGGAAGATGAACTGGAATCAATACAAAACATATATGCAGATTGCAAAAACATATCCATTGATTATGGAATCATGGAAAAAGCCAACAATGTTTGTGTTTTAACTGCAGATTTTGGGTGGAGCGACCTGGGAACCTGGTCTTCCTTATATGAGCATTCTGTAAAAGACAATAACAAGAATGCCATTAACACAGGAAAGGTTTTAACTTACGATTCAAAAGATTGCATAGTTAATATCCCAAACAACACAAAGGCTGTAATACAAGGCTTGGATGGATACATAATTGCACAGAGCAATGATTGCTTGCTAATTTGCCCTAAAAACAACGAACAACAAATAAGACAATTCACCGCTGATATTTCCACCCAATTCCCGGAATAACCAAAGCAAAATTTATAGCATAAAAAAAGGAGCGCAAAATGCACTCCTTTTTTTTTATCCTGTTATTTCTTCTAGAATTCCCACAAATCATGCTCAAAATCGAATATTTCTGTTTTAATCCGATCTGATTCAAGCATTGCTTCCATACCAACTGCATATTGGTCGATTCTACGGTTATTATAAACATTCGATTCACGAACGATATAACTTCCAAAATATCTCTTCATAAAAATATCATCAAAAGTACGACGCTGCGCATCATTATGAGGATTAAAAACCTCGTTGCGTGCTAACACTTCTCTTGCTTCAGGGAAATAAATCCAAAAGGCTTGCTTTCTGGCAATCTGGTCTTCACCACCACTGCTTTTTGTATACTCCCTAATTGGGCATATACCAATAATACGAACGTCCAGGCGAGAATAGTTACGATCAAAGAACCAAACTTCTTTAAGTAAGAACTGTTTTACTTCTTCTGGCCTTAACTCACCAGCAATAATTTGAGGCGCATAAGTTCCATCTTCTTGCATAATCTCTACTGTATCCGCTGTAGCCCCCATTTCCTGCATTACCTGATCCACACTCATTGGAACTTTAAATTCATCCTCATGCTTGGTATCGTATGCAGTTAAACCTTCATACTGAATACCCTGCATTAACAATTGTATCAGACTTAAACGTCCATCCATAGTGGTTACAGGATAATACAAAGGAAGATTAATCTTCTCACGTAAATCAATAATCCTCCAAACTTTTTTTGCCCACATCACATCTGCTTCTCTTACATGTGTATACGGAATAGGCTTACGATTTAAAACATGCTCTTTAGGATAGATTCCATCCAATACATTCTGTGCTTCTACAGATTTATTACCTGCAGCCAATAACACAGTTAGAATTAACAAGAAGAATAACTTTTTCATTATTGTTGTTTTTTATCTTTTCAGATTTTTTTGTCAATTATATTACTAGTCTAATACAAATGTAATTGTTCCGAGACTCCTGGTTCTGCCATCAGGACCCTTAGCCCGTATATCCTCAATTTGTACTTTTTGTCCTCTATTCATAGTTGAGATAAGATCTTTCTGTTCATCTGTAAATATATTGCTCTTAGAAATGGCATCCACAATATATCCACCTTTTAAAACAGAAACCGTAAATCTTGTGACATCATATTTCAACTCAAAATCAAAATCTTTCATTTCTGCAAAAACAGCTTTCTGAGCTGCCAGCAAATTTTTTGATATTTTCCCTCCACTTTTTCCGGCAACTACAGGTATCGGATCAGGAACCCGTTTGATACGAAATTCTTGTTTCCCAATAAATTTTGATTTACCATCAATAGTAGCATATACCGAAATTATCGATCTTTTTCCTGCTGACCCAGCCTGTGGTGTTACTATATAACCTGCTCCTTTTTTCTTCTTCGACACATTTGTCATCCGAATATCCAACTTATCACTGGCTACCCCGGGAACTGAAATATCCACAGGATTTTCAAGAGCTTCATAAAAAACATTCATTTTTGTAGGAGAAATAACGGCATTTGGCTTCACTACCTGAAATTCACCTTCAACAGGCCATGGAATTAAATCTGAACCATCGGGGGTAGGCATTTTTATATAACCACTCCACTTATGTTCACCTACTGGCTTTTTCAATTCTAAAATTCCTTTTCCATCAGAAACCTCAGTTAATCTTTTACCATCAATTTCAATCTCCGGCACAATATTAGGGTCATATGCTGCCATATAAAGCTCAGCCTTATAAGTCTCCCCTTCTAAAACAGTAGTTTTAAAAGGTTTTACCACTGACATCATATCCGTAAACTTATAGGAGTCTTTATCAATACCCGCGTAAAGATTAGCTACCATATCGGTTTCCGCATTTCTTACATCTCCCTGAATTTTACTTAAATAAGCAAGAGATGCAGATAAAGGAACATGTTCAAACTTAGTAGATTCCCACGACTTTTCAACATCCTTTTCTCCCTTAATTGGATCCGTATTAAAAATACTTGTATATGCAGAAATAAAAGTAGTATCATTAGGATTATTCTCATCTAAATATTTCAATAGCACATCCTTATATTCATTGATCCTTCTTTTTAACTCCTTGCTGCGCTCTGCATTTTTTTCAGTAATCATTATCTGAGGAGCAATATCCTGATTACTACCTGAAGTATAATTACTTGGTGTAGCCTCAGGACCATCAGCTGTTTGAACGATCAATACTTTTAGATCCTGAATATGGTTTACTAAACTATCAGCAGCATCTTTTATTACATTAGCTTCATTCCAGGCAGCACCAGCTTTTCCCGGATTATTAGAATTGGCAGCCTTAAACTGCCCATATAAAACATGATTCTTTCTTTCTACAGTTTCCCTGGTTTGTACAAAACCTTCATCCATAGATTTAAAAGCCTGAAGTAACTCTCCTGATACATTCAATGCAAGCATTGCTGTAAGGAAGAGGTACATCATTCCGATCATTTTCTGCCTGGGGGTTTCTGGACAATTTCCACCACTCATAATACAATAATCTTTTTTGTAATTACTAAATAGTTAATTTTTAGCGGTTACCCCCTACATTCATAGCACTCAACATATTGCCATAAATTGTATTTAATTCCCCAACAGTTTTATTTAAGGCGGCTACCTGATCACGATAATCTTTAGCATCCTCAACCGACTGCTTCAAATATTCTTTGATTTCAGTAATCCCTGATGTCAACTCCTCTGTTGCTTCAACCTGAGATTTAGATCCTTTTAGCTGCAACTCATATAAAGAATTAACAGCGGCCAGATTACTATTTACCTCTTCTAACTTCTGCCCATAGAGCTTACTATTCTCTGAAATTCCCTGAGCATTTTGTTCAATACTAGAACTTAATTTACTATATGCAGAAGATATGGCCTCACCTGAAGAGTTCATCCCATTTATCAGACTCTCTCCCGATTGTGCCAAATCATTGGCAACTTTAGTTCCTGATTCAGAAATTGCACTGGCAGTCGCTGAATAGGAGCTGGCTAATGTACTTGCACTCTCTTCAATAACCTGAGCTGTTTTAGCCTGAATATTTCCAAATTTACCTACAGACTCTGAGGCATTTTGAATATTTTGTAAATAACTCTGTGTTGCCAGAGAAGCATCACTTAAATCTGCCAATTGCGATGAAGTAGTACCCAGCTTTTTGATACCCTCTGACAATTGAGCCACTGTACGCTCATCAATATTACCTGTTTGTATAAGAGCCTGAAGTTCGCTTCCGCCACCTCCAACTCCCTGACGGGAATCTTTGGGTTCCAAACCTACCAATTCAGGATATACCAAACTCCAATCTGGCATTTCATGAGGAGGTTCAAAAGCAGACAATAAAAATATTATCGCTTCAGTTCCTAATCCGGCTATCAACATAAGTGCTGCACCTGGCAAGTGCAAAATTTTCCATAAAGCTCCCAGAATTACTACCGCGGCACCAATTCCATAAACCTTACCCATTACTTTTTTATATCCGGGACTCTCTACAAATTCAGTAATACTCATAGTGTATTGTGTTAATTTAATTTATTACTTTATTTATTTTCAAGTTATTTGTTAGTTACCAATATAATCTCTTACACATCTGAAACCAATATAAGATTTTGCAGAATCCTGATATTCATACGTACGAGTTCCACATTGTAAATAAAAACCGATATCCTTCCATGATCCACCCCTTATCACTTTCCTTTTCATCACGTGAGGATCATCAGGCAATGCATTGTATTTATAAGTTGGGTTAAAGTCATGGGTAAAACTATACGCTGACTCATCAAAAGCACTTGAAGTCCATTCTGCAACATTACCCGACATATCAAACAATCCAAAATCATTTGGAGCATAAGATGCCACAAGTAAAGTTGATTGGGCTCCATCATCACCATATCTACCACGCAATGGTTTAAAGTTAGCAAGGAAACACCCCTTATCGTTACGGGTATACATTCCACCCCAAGGATACATGGCATTTTCTAATCCCCCTCTTGAGGCATATTCCCATTCCGCTTCAGTTGGTAAACGATAATCCATCACTTCCGGTTGTCCTTTACTTCTCAGGTAATTATTCATATACCTTGATCTCCAAATGGTAAATGCTGTAGCCTGCTTATGATTTACTCCTACAACAGGATATTCATCAAAACCTGGATGCCAAAAATATTTTTCAGTCCATGGCTCATTAAACGAATAAGTAAAATCTGCAATCCAGCAAAGTGTATCAGGGTACACGTTAACAACATCATTCATAATAAATGCCGAACGATCTCTGATAACAGCTTCTTCACCTTTTTGATTATACGCAACACCTTCGTACTGCTTTGTTTCGAAATTAAAACGATTTGTCTTTTTTGCAGCCTGCTGCATATCCACCCATTGATACTCATAATTTAATTTTCTGGTATCAATTTCTTTTCTGCGGAAAAATCTTTCATTCTCGGGAAGAAACATTTCATCAAGTATTTCTGCATACTCTTCATTATCCCATTCAATTTCTGTATCCCAATCAAGGAAAGGAGGATCTATTTCATTCCCATACATATCTTCAGTGATAACAAACTCCTCAAACTGATCTCCAAGAAGCTTACGAGCAATTGAATCCCTTACCCAATAAACAAACTGTCTGTATTCTGTATTGGTAATTTCTGTTTCATCCATCCAAAAGGAACGAACAGATACAGTCTTTGATTGTGCCGTAAGCGACCATGCAGCATCCTGATCATTTGGCCCCATATTAAAGCTTCCCTGTGGAATAAACAACATACCATAAGGATCAGGCTCATAAAAGGTACCTCGTCGTGCAACGCCGACAAGTTCACCGCCTCCGGAATTACTACATCCGCTAAGAATAGTGATTATTATTACACTAAGAGCTAGTACTTTTTTCATAATGTTTCAGACTATCGGTATTTTAATTTCTAAAATTTCTATCTACTATAAATATCTAACGCTTTTGTAGCGTTTTGTTCTTTTTTCAAAATCAATATCAAAATTATATCCAATCATCAACTCATGGCTACCACCTTTACCTGCTGTACCAATAGCTGATGTAGTAATATCATAACTATAACCAAAACGAACACCATTTTTCATTTCCAATCCTCCCATCAGCACAATGGCATCCTGATACCTATAAGTTAATCCACCCCAATATCTCTTTTTATATCTTATTAAAGTATTCAGATCCACCTGAAAACTACTTCCATCTGTTTTATAAAACAACGATGGCAAAATTTCATATGGTGTATCTTCAACTTTATGGTTATACCCACAAGTCAGATAAAAGGTTCGGGAATAAGAAAAATTTATTTCATCCTTATAATTTGGCCTTGGTTTATTTAAATGCGACAACGATGCTCCCGCATACAATTTCTTTTGCTTATAGAAGATTCCAAATCCGGCATCCAGTGCAGATCCTGATACTTCTGCCGAAGTCAAACTTGGGTCATCGTCTACATAAACATCGTTATCCATGGAGGGAAATTTAAAACCACTCCCATCAATACTCTGATTAACAAGTCCCAAACTTAAACCTACAGCTATTGTCCCCTTTTGCAATTCAAACCTGGCTGAATAATTGAGCATCATTGACAAACTGGTAATTAATCCAATCTCATCATTTACAATCCCCAATCCAATTCCTGAATCCAGTCCTAAAAAATTTACCGGCATATCGCCACTAAAAACTGTTGTCTGAATCCCCAAATCCCCACTCCACTGATTTCTGTTTAAAGCCACTAAATTTATCGACTCCGAACTCCCTGCATATCCGGGGTTGACAGCCAGCATGTTAAACATATTCTGACTATACTGCGGGTCGAACTGTGCGTTCATTTTTGCGGCAATGCAAAATATAACAAAAATCAGAATTCTCCTAACCATTTACTTCAGATATAAAAAACTCAAAGAACCCTGCTTTTTCAACAAATACATAAGTCTCTGCCCCTCAGCGCATTACAATCTCGACCAATGGTATTTTTTGTAAAAAAAACTGAATTCGTATACTTCAATTTATTTATAAAGGTTTCGTTTTTATGACTTAATCATGTTAATTTTTTCCAAATGACGTCAAATTTGCAAGCCCTTTTGAAAAAACCTCCACCATTTGTCAGGCATATTACCTCCTTGTGTCAATTCATAATCTAATTTACTACATGCCAAAACCCTAACATCTTCTTTCCAGGGCACCTCAATCCACCACCTGTCATTAACCCTGTTCGTATAAAAACGGATATCTTCGCTAAAATTGTGCAAATGCACAATAAAAATTTTATAACTCTCCGAATCAATATTTGGTACATCTATTATTTTCTGAGAAATTCCTTCCAGCAAATGCCATACAATCTGAGCACTTAAACCCGCCCCTTTTTCCTTATCATCAAAGTCAGGGTTAAATTCCTGAAGACAAAAGAATTTTAAGTTATCGCTCATTCCGGCATACCATGCTATCTGGCACGCCTCATATCCGGTAAAACCATTTACATTGATATTGCTATAATAAGGCATATAACTTTCCTGAATTGCCCCTACATCAAATCCTACCAGATCTGCATCCCTCAAAAGCGGTTCCACTTGCTGTATATTATCATTCCGAACCTCTCCCAACCGAACCATATCCCAATACAGTTCATTCATCTGATCTTCCTGGCTGGTACCAACAAGATATTTCTGAACTCCTATTACATTCAATTCAAATATGGACTTCCCAATATTTGATTTCAACTGTGATAAAACCGACTTTGATGAATAATCGGACTCAGAAACCGCAAAATCAAGTCTGGAATCTACCAGCGACAAAGCTACTTCATCAGCTAACTCAACATTTGATTGGGCTATAGGCAAAATATAATCCTGGCCTCCGCCCAATACCAAGCCTACCACCTGATACTCCAAAAGCTTTTTTGACACCTCTCTAAGAGCAAAAAAACGATCATTGAGGGTTTTCCCCTTAATGTTACCCAAATCAATAACTCTTAACTCCCTGGACGTTTTTCTTAAACATGCCAAATGTTTGCGGATTTCACTAACTGCTTTGTCAACTCCTTCATTACCCACTGCATTAACCCCATCTGCAATCCCTATAATAGCAACATCATATTGACTGATTTCTTCATCAATGCAACTGCAAAATCCATAAGTAATTTGATTACTCAATTCATCCTCTTCAGGCATCAAGCCCAAAGATTTATTCTGTTTACTTACTATTTCAAAAAAGTCACTAATATTCACCAGTTACAATCTTATTTCTTTGTTGCCTTTTTAGCTTTGGTAGTCTTTGTTGCTTTTGTTGCCTTAGTTGTTTTGGTTGCGGCTTTCTTTTTTGTTGTCTTTTTTCCCCCTTCTTTAATCAACTTCTGACAATCTTCAAAAGAAAGCTCTTTAGGATCTGTATCTTTAGGGATTTTGTAATTCTTTTTTTGATAAGCAATATAAGGCCCCCATCTTCCGTTCAAAATCTGCAATTCCGGATCCTCATCAAAACTCTTGATAAACTTCTCCCTGTCAGCCTTTCTTTTCTCTTCAATTAAAACTATCGCCCTGTCGAGCTCTATGCTCAAAGGATCATCAACCCCTTTCTTCAGCGACACAAATTTACCATCATGGCGCACATAAGGACCAAACCTACCGATACCCACAACTACTTTCTTATCTTCATACAATCCTAAATCCCTGGGCAGATCGAATAATCGCAATGCCTCTTCCAGGGTAATTGTCTCAAGATGCTGTCCTTTCTGAAGTGAAGCAAATTTTGGCTTTTCAACTTCATTATCTTCACTACTTTCTCCCAACTGAGCCATTGGTCCATAGCGTCCGATTTTTACACTTACAGGCTTCCCTGTTTTCGGATCCTCACCCAATAGCCTTTCCCCGCTATTTCTTTCCGAGTTTTCCAAGGTGTCTTCAACCTGTTTATGAAAATTTTTATAGAAAGAATCTATGGCTTCATTCCACACAATTTTACCAAGGGAAATATCATCAAACTCCATTTCCACCTTAGCGGTAAAATCGTAACTAACAATATTGGGGAAATATTTCATTAAGAAATCATTCACCACCATTCCTATATCTGTAGGGAATAATTTATTCCTTTCGGCTCCTGTTATTTCTTTTTTTACTTCAGCACAAATTTCGCCATCAACCAGCGACAAATAATTATACTCCCTTTCTTTTCCTTCACGCTCTTCCTTAACAACATAGCCTCGGTTCTGAACTGTTGATATGGTTGGCGCATAAGTAGATGGACGACCAATACCTAAATCTTCAAGTTTCTTAACTAGGGAAGCTTCTGAATAGCGGGCAGGCTTTTGAGTCCACCTCTCCCTGGCCTCAATAATATCAACTCCTAAAGCATCACCTATCTTCATCGGCGGCAACAACCCTCCATCTTCTTCAGCTTCAGATTCATTTTCGTTTTCCGAAGCCTGAATATATACTTTAAGAAAACCATCAAATTTTATTACTTCTCCGGTTGCAGTAAACGTTTCCTCAACTCCACTTCCTTTAATGCTGATGGTTGTCTTTTCCAGTTCAGCATCACTCATTTGAGACGCAATGGTTCTTTTCCAGATCAGATCGTATAGTTTTTGCTCCTGCTGTGAGCCGGATACACTTGATTTTTCAAGATAAGTTGGACGAATGGCTTCGTGAGCTTCCTGAGCTCCCTTGCTCTTGGTTTGATACTTCCGTATTTTCAAATATTCCTCACCCATTTCTCCGGTAATTTGATCGGCAGCCATTTTTAAGGCTGCATCTGCCAAATTAACCGAGTCGGTACGCATATAGGTTATTTTACCGGCTTCATATAGCTTTTGTGCTACAGACATGGTTTGAGAAACCGAAAAGCCTAATTTCCGGCTTGCCTCCTGCTGAAGCGTAGATGTTGTAAACGGGGCAGCCGGTGTTTTTTTCAAAGGCCTTTTGGTAACCCCCTCTACAGTCCAACTCGCATCTTTACACTTTTCTAAAAATGAATTGGTTTCTTCAATAGTTGCAAACCGTTTCGATAGCTCGGCTTTCATTTCTGAAACCTTTCCATCTTTTCCTTCTATTGTAAATACAGCGGTTACACGATAAGATGACTCAGCATTAAAGGCAAAAATCTCCCTTTCCCTTTCTACAATCAACCGAACTGTGGCTGATTGAACCCTACCTGCAGATAAGGATGGCTTAACTTTTTTCCATAAAACCGGAGATAACTCAAAACCCACCAGTCTGTCCAACACCCTGCGGGCCTGTTGCGCATTTACAAGATTTATATCGATATCCCTAGGTTTTTCAACGGCATTAAGAATGGCACTTTTTGTAATTTCGTGAAAAACGATCCTTTTTGTATTCTCCGGAGTCAAGCCCAATTCATCATACAGATGCCAGGCAATGGCCTCTCCTTCACGGTCTTCATCGGAAGCTAGCCATACGGTCTGCACCTCTTTCGACAACTTTTTCAGTTCTTTAACAACATCCTTTTTGTCATCAGACACTATGTAATGAGGCGTAAAATTATTTTCTATGTCTATACCGAAATCTTTTTTAGCCAAATCTCTGATATGACCATAACTTGACTTTACCAGAAAATCTTTGCCTAAAAACTTTTCAATTGTCTTGGCCTTAGCTGGGGACTCCACTATTACCAGATTACCTTCACTTGCTGCGCTCTTTTTTGCCATCTACAATTTTATATTTGGAACCATTTAATGCAGAAAAACTTTTAAATTGTTTATACTACTATGGTTAAAAATTCGTTTTTTACTTTAAAGGCGTCAAATTTAAAAAATTATCCTATAAATTCTAACCCTAACAACTCTAGAATTATTTTTTTATAGTGGAAGCATCTCATTCAAACAATATCAAATTACAATCACAAGACGAACTCCACTACTTTAAATATTACGTAAAAATGCTAATTTTACCGCAAATTTTCAACTATACAACATTATGTCATCAAGTAATCACAAAATAAAAAAAGTACTTTACTGGTTTTGGGGATGTGTACTGTCTGCCTTTTTAATGGTATTTATCCTGTTTTTCATGATTGCCAAAGGTTTTTTGGGAGTAATGCCTTCATTCGAAGACCTGGAAAATCCCAAAAACAGCATTGCAACCGAAGTTATTTCCGAAGACGGCAAAGTATTGGGAAACTTTGCCATTGAAAACAGGACTTTTATTGATTTTGAACAACTCTCTCCTTATTTAGTGAATGCCCTGGTTGCCACCGAGGACGTGCGCTTTTACGACCATTCAGGAATCGACCCAAGGGGACTACTGCGCGTTGCTGTCAGGACTGTTATTATGGGAGACAAAGGTTCCGGCGGGGGAAGTACGATTACCCAACAGTTAGCCAAACTGCTGTTTCATGAACCTGCCAAAAACATTTGGGAAAGGGCTTTACAAAAACTAAACGAATGGGTAATAGCAATAAAACTAGAAAAAAGCTATACAAAGAATGAAATCATAACTATGTACCTGAATAAAGTAGAATACATATATGATGCATACGGCATAAAATCTGCTGCAAAAACATTCTTCAACACTTCTGCCGACACCATTAAAATAGAAGAAGCAGCCACACTTGTGGGTATGCTCAAAAACCCTGCACTGTTTAATCCTGTCAGAAGAAAAGACACTACTGAATTCAGAAGAAATGTTGTATTAAACCAAATGAGAAAAGCACAATTTATCAGCGAGGCTGAATATGACTCATTGGCCAACATCCCTTTAACATTAAAATTCAATAGAAGAGACCATAAAGAAGGTGTTGCTCCCTACTTGCGCGAACACCTTAGGCTAACTCTTAATGCACCAAAACCTGAGAGAAAAAACTACCCTTCATGGTTACAAGATAAGTTTGTTGCCGATAGTATAGAGTGGGAAAATAATCCGGCATATGGTTTTATTAACAAAACCCTGAAACCCGACGGAACCCATTATAATGTATACAGGGATGGCTTGAAAATTTACACTACGGTAAACTACAAAATGCAGACCTATGCTGAACAGGCGGTTAAAGATCATCTTGCCAACAACCTCCAGCAAGCCTTTTTCAGAGAAAAGAAAGGCAGAACAAGGGCGCCTTTTACAAACAAATTGTCTCAAGAGCAATATGATGCCATCATCAACAGAGCCATAAAAAATTCGGAAAGATACCGTGTATTAAAGAAGGCTAAGTTTTCGAAAGCAAAAATCATGGAATCGTTTAACACTCCAACTGACATGCAAGTGTTTACATGGAATGGTGAGAGGGACACGGTTTTAACGCCTTTGGATTCTATTAAGCACTTAAAATTTTACCTGAGAGCTAGTCTATTCTCTATTGACCCATCAAACGGACACGTTAAGGCCTATGTTGGTGGTCCAAACTTCAAGTATTTTATGTACGATATGGCTACACAGGGCAGAAGACAGGTGGGATCAACTATTAAACCTTTTGTATACACACTTGCCATGCAGGAAGGGCACACCCCTTGCGAGATGGTTCCGAATATCCCGCAAACTTTTGTGTTGCCAGATGGAAAAACCTGGACTCCTAAAGATGGCGGGCGCTCACGCAAAGGTGAGATGGTAACACTTAAATGGGGCTTGGCCAACTCAAACAACAATATATCTGCCTGGGTAATGAAACAATACAACCCAACAGCAGTCAGGCGGATGATTCATGAACTTGGAATAAAAAGCCCAATGCCGGCAGTTCCTTCCCTATGCTTAGGGATTCCTGATTTTACATTACAGGAAATGGCAAGTGCCTATTGTACCTTTGCTAATAAGGGCGTACACATTGAACCAATCATGATATCACGAATTCAGGATAGGTTTGGCAACGTGATTGCACAATTTACGCCTCAGAAAAAGGAAGTGATTAGTGAAGAAACAGCTTTTTTAATGCTCAACCTATTACAAGGAGTTGTTAATCAAGGTACTGGCATAAGACTAAGGTACACCTACCAATTCACCGGGCAAATTGGCGGAAAAACAGGAACGACTCAAAACCAGTCTGATGGTTGGTTTATAGGCGTAACACCTAACCTTGTAACAGGAGTATGGGTTGGAGGTGAAGACAGAGACATCCACTTTGACGGAATTTCTTTAGGACAAGGATCCAACATGGCACTTCCGATATGGGCATTATATATGAAGGAAGTCTATAACGACGAATCTTTGCCAATTACTCAAGATGATATATTTGAAGAACCTATAAATTTCACGCTTGATTTGAACTGCGAAGGAGATAATACACCTAAAAATAACGAAGAAGATAACGAAGAAGAATATTCCAATGGTGATGAATCTGAATTCTTCTGATAAGAAAACAAATATCATTACAAAAGGTCGGGATAACATTTTTATGTTCCGACCTTCTTTTTTTTATGCAAACAAAAGCTTAAATGCCTCTTCCAATTTACTTACCTGAAACACTTCAATTTCATATTTAGAGAAATCTATCCCCTTGTTAAATTTAGGAATAATTATCCTCTCAAATCCCAGCTTAGAAGCTTCTCCTATACGCTGCTCAATCCGTGTAACTGGTCGTATTTCACCAGAAAGCCCCACTTCACCGGCAACGCAAACTCCCGAAGGCATAGGTATATCAATATTAGAAGATAATATTGCAGAAACCACAGCCAGATCAATTGATGGGTCATTAACCTTGATTCCTCCTGCTATATTTAAGAAAACATCTTTTACAGCCAGCTTGAACCCAGCCCTTTTCTCCATTACTGCAAGCAGCATATTTAACCTTCGCAAATCAAAACCTGTAGAGGATCTTTGAGGAGTTCCATAAGCAGCAGTGCTTACCAATGCCTGCACCTCTATTAAAAACGGCCGCATCCCTTCAACGGCTGCAGCGATGGCAACGCCACTCAAACTTTCATCATGGTGCGAAAGCAACAACTCTGAAGGGTTTACTACTTCCCTCAAACCATTTCCGAGCATCTCAAATATCCCTATCTCTGCAGTTGAGCCAAAACGGTTTTTTATAGACCTCAAAATCCGGTACATATGATTACGGTCCCCCTCAAACTGAAGCACCACATCAACCATATGCTCCAATACTTTGGGACCGGCAAGATTGCCCTCCTTATTAATATGCCCGATAAGAATCACTGGAAGGTTCTTTTCTTTGGCAACCCTAAGGATGGCCCCTGTACATTCCCTGATTTGGGAAACGCTCCCAGGCAAAGAATCTATCACCTCACTACTAATTGTCTGGATAGAATCTACCACCAGTAAATCCGGATTTGTATTTTTTATGTGCCCTAAAATTTTTTCAAGGGAAGTTTCACTCACTACCAGGCAGTTTTCTCCCCCGGGATGAATCCTATCAGCCCTCAGTTTAATTTGCTGCGGGCTTTCTTCTCCAGAAACATATAAAACCTTTCGCGACTTTACCTGCAGAGCCATCTGTAAAACAAGCGTTGACTTTCCTATCCCAGGTTCTCCACCTACTAAAATTAGCGATCCGGGCACCATTCCACCTCCCAACACCCTATCCAACTCACCGTTTGAAGTATTTATCCTTGGTAATTCAGAAATCTCAACCTCTTTAATTGCAACCGGCTTTGCCGATTCAGTGGCCAAAAAAGACTGCGAAGCAGATGTTTTGGTCGTTTTTACAACCAATTCTTCCACAAAAGTATTCCATTGCCCACAGGCATTACACTTCCCAATCCACTTTGGGGATTCTGTGCCACAGTTTTGACAAACAAAAACCGATTTTGATTTAGCCATACAACCAAGATAAACAAATTGTACAAAAAGATATATTCACAAAGCTAAACAGGGACTTTACAAAGCGCCTTTCTCCTTTACCTCACTTGCAATTTTTTCAATGATATTTGTGGTGGAAAAACCATCAACAAAGGTGATAGTTTCTACAGAACCACCCCGTTGGGTTACAATATCATACCCTACGATATCTTCCACATTGTAATCTGCCCCCTTTACCAACACGTCGGGCTGAACTGTTTTAATCAGTTCATATGGGGTGTCCTCATCAAAAAACACAACAAGATCTATAAATTCAAACGCAGCCAGAACAATTGCGCGGCTTTCTTCATCCACTATAGGTCGTGTTGGCCCTTTTAACCGCTGCACCGAAGCATCTGTATTTAGGCCTAGTACCAATTTACTTCCCTTATCAGCAGCTTTTGACAGGTACTCCACATGACCTCTGTGAACCAAGTCGAAGCAGCCATTAGTAAACACCACCTTTTCCCCATGCTTCTGCCACCCTGATACAATTACATGTGCCCTTTGGGCATCAATTATTTTCGAATAAAAATTCTCCATACCTAATTGTATTAAAAAAACAAACCCCGGAATAAACCGGGGTTAATTTGCTTCTTTAGTTATGTTGTTATACCAGCCTATTTGTTTCTGTATCCGGAAACACAAAAACCGGTTTAAACTGTTTGGCTTCTTCAAGAGGCATCGATGCATAAGTAATAATTATTATCACATCGCCAACTGCAACTTTACGTGCAGCTGCACCATTAAGACAAATAACACCAGAACCACGTTCTCCTTTAATAACATAGGTTTCCAATCGCTCACCATTGTTATTATTCACCACCTGAACTTTTTCGTTCTCAATTATAGTAGCAGCATCCATCAAATCTTCATCAATAGTAATGCTGCCTACATAATTCAAATTAGCCTCTGTCACCGAGACATTGTGTAGTTTAGACTTTACAACTTCAACATTCATTCTGAAAGTTTTTGTAAATCAAATTATCAATCAATCTTACCTTATCTGCAAAAACAGCAATACAACCAACTATATAATCACTCTTATCCCAATCATCAACCGGTTGTAATGTATCACCATCTACAATACTAAAATATTCAACCTTGAGCAGTGCAGACTTATTTATGTTCTCAACAACAAAATTAATAACTTCTTTTGTATTTCTTGTTGTAATTAACTCCTTAGAATCAAATAAAATTTTCGAAATCAATACAGATTCCCTTCTATATTCCTTACTTAGCAAGGCATTTCGGGAACTCATAGCCAAGCCATCCGCTTCACGAACTATAGGGCAAGGAACAATTTCTATGTTATAGTTCAGCATCCGGGTCATTCGTTTTATTATGGCGAGCTGCTGAAAATCCTTTTCACCAAAAAAAGCTTTATCGGGCTGTACCAAATCAAAAAAACGGCTAACTACCTGCGCCACACCATTAAAATGACCGGGTCTAAATTCCCCTTCCATTACCTTATCCAACAAACCAAAGTCAAAAATCCTTTCATCTTTCTCAGGATATACTTCTTCAACTGAGGGATTATAAAGAATATGGCAAGCCGTCCCTTCAAGCTTTTTAACATCATCATCAATTGTTCTTGGGTAGTTTTTCAAATCATCAGCATTATTAAACTGAGTTGGATTTACAAAAACACTAACAACAACAACATCCGACATTTTAGACGCCTGACCCACCAACGACAAATGTCCCTGGTGCAAAGCTCCCATCGTGGGAACAAAGCCTATCGTCTTTCCTTCCTTTTTATGTCTCTCAACAAGGCACCTAAGTTCCTCTGCCTTAACAACAATATCCATGATATATTCAAAAAAAACGCCGCAAAGTAAATAATAATATCAATACGATAAAAGCACTTATATCATTACCCGCAAAAATATTTTCTATATCAAAAACCAATCCCACCCCAACCATCAGCAACAAAAGTCATTGCCACTCAATAATATCAACCATTCTAAAATGAAAAAGTTTTTGTTTATCAAATCAGCATTTAATTATTTTTTAAGATTTTTTAATGAAGTACTGCCTTAAATTTGAAGAATATATAAACCGACCACTTTGTTTGAGAACTATATTTTTGTAATTTTGCACCTTAATTATTTTGAATAAGCAAAATTGACCACAAGTACGATGGAAAAAACAAAGGTTTTATTTATTTCCCAAGAAATTACTCCATACCTTCCCGAATCTCACATGTCGAAGATAGGAAGATATTTACCTCAAGGAATACAGGAAAAAGGAAAAGAAATCAGAACATTCATGCCAAGATTTGGATGTATCAACGAAAGAAGAAATCAATTGCATGAGGTAATACGGTTATCGGGAATGAATTTAATCATTGATGATACTGATCACCCGTTGATCATTAAAGTTGCCTCCATCCAGGCAGCCCGTATGCAGGTATACTTTATCGATAATGAAGATTATTTCCACAGAAAATCTACTTTGGTTGACAAAGAAGGTGCCGAACATATGGACAACGATGAGAGGGCGATCTTTTTTGCAAGAGGTGTTTTAGAAACAACAAAAAAATTACGATGGACTCCTGATGTTATCCACTGCCATGGATGGTTTACCGGATTGGTTCCATTATATATTAAAAAAGCAATGAATGAGGATCCTCATTTTGCAAATTCTAAATTGGTTTACTCCGTTTACAATGATGATTTCTCTCAAACGTTCCCTGAATCATTCCCTGAGAAATTTACATTGGAAGGTGTTGAAGGAAGCGACTACGAAGGACTAACTCCTTTCAACTTCCAAAACCTTAGTAAACTAGCCATTAACTTTAGTGATGGAATTATTAAAGCACATCCTGATGCCAGTGGTGAAATCATTGATTATGCCAAAAATTCAGGCAAACCTTTCCTTGATTTTCATGATGAAGAAAGTTATATAGAAGCATACAATGAATTCTATGACCAGTTAGTGAATTAATATTTAACAATCATATACAAAATGCCATGCTTAATTATAAGCATGGCATTTTTTTTGGGCACGATCAACCGCAATGCCAGCCCTTGAATTTCTTTTTACAAACTATTTACCAATTCCTATTTGTCTTTTTCATATTTTAGCCTGACAAAATATAATCCATACAAATGAACTTTAGAAAACTAAACAACTCGGAAATCCAACAACTAGAAAATCAAAACTGTAAAGCTGTTGATGGATGGGAAAACGTTTTTGTTACAAACTCTTTTGTACCTGACAATATTAAACACACCACCTTTTCTGGTGAAAATTATATCGGCCTTTTAAACCAGAAACTTCAGCTTGGCGGGGCCAGTGATTTTTCAGGTATTTATAATGCCCATTTGCACAATTGCCGAATAGGAGACCAGGTATATATTAAAAACATCAGCAACTCTATTTGCAATTACAATATAGAAAATGATTGCATCATCCAAAACACCAACTCCATACAAGCAATAGGTGAATCGAGCTTTGGCAACGGGGAAAAAATAACTCCAATAAATGAAGCCGGAGGCAGAGAAGTTCATATTTACAATGAACTATCAGTACATACAGCTTATATTATGGCCTTTTATTCTGCCAATCCAAAACTTACCAATAATATTAGGAAACTGATTACTGAATATTCTGATAAAATAAAATCAAGCAAAGGGACTGTAAAACAAGGTACGTCTATATTAAACTGCGGAACTATCACTAATGTAAATTTTGGTTCTTATTGCAAAATTGAAGGAGCTACCTATTTAAACGAGGGAAGCATAAACAGCAGCAAAGAAGCACCTGCGTACGTTGGCTATAATGTTAATGCCTCACATTTTATTTTATCGACAAGTTCTATAGTTTCCGACGGAGCTTACCTCCGGCACTGTTTTGTTGGTCAGGGGGTTGAAATCTCCAATCATTATACAGCAGAAAACTCGGTATTCTTTGCAAACAGTCAATGCCTTCAAGGCGAGGCCTGCGCTATATTTGCAGGTCCCTACACCGTAACACACCATAAATCCACTTTGCTCATTGCTGGGTATTATTCCTTTTTTAATGCCGGGAGCGGAACCAACCAAAGCAACCATATGTACAAGCTTGGGCCGGTACATCAGGGCATTATTGAAAGAGGTGGAAAAACAGGTAGCGACTCTTATATTTTATGGCCCGCAAAAATAGGCGCTTTCACAATGATTCTTGGCCGACACTATTCCAACCCTGATATTTCAGACCTGCCTTTTTCTTATTTTATTGAAGAAGATGGCAAGAGTATTTTAATGCCGGCGCAAAACATTTTTAATGTGGGGATAACCCGCGACGTTGACAAATGGCCCAAACGTGACAAACGCAAAGGCAGTGTACTGTACGACAAAATTATTACTGAAGCATTAAATCCATATACAATTAATAAGATTCTGAATGCGATTTCATTGCTGAAAAAACTTCAGGAAAAGGCCACTCCTGAAAGAAAAACCATCATGTATAACAGCACCCAGTTATCATTAACCATGGTAAAAAGGGGAATCATGCTATACGAACAAGCATTAATCAAATATGCAGGTGATGCGTTGGTAAATAAATTAAAAGATTCCAACTTTATAGAACCGGCAAATTATTCAGGCATAGAAGAGTGGATTGATTTAGGAGGATTAATCTGTAAAAAAACAGACATCCGATCTCTTGAAGATGATCTTTCGGGCAACAAAATGAAAATTGATGATTTAAACCAGTTGTATGAATCGCTTTTTATTAAATACGAAGCCAACAAACAGGCACACGCCTTTCAAATATTAAATAATTATTTTAACATTGACACCAATTTAAAAACAGAACTGGCTGCCTTTATTGACAAATGGGTTGAGAACAATAATAAAATTTTATCCGCCATTACTTCTGATGCAAAAAAAGAGTTTAACGCCAAAACCAAAACCGGATTTGGCCACGATGGTGGAGAGAAAGAAAAAGAGGATGATTTTTATGCCGTCAGAGGTAGTTTTGAAGAAAATGATTTTGTTGTTTCGCTTACACAAACCTTTACAAAGGCAAACAGTGAAGCAAATGACATTAAGGAATCTATATTATAATCAAATAAAGAATACGTATATACACAAATCAAATTGTCATATACATTAATGAATAACAATTAAAGCAACAGACTATGTGTGGAATTGTAGCATATGTAGGTAAAAAACCTGCTTATCCTATATTAATAAAAGGTCTTCAAAGGCTGGAATACAGAGGGTATGACTCTGCAGGAGTAGCATTGATAAACTCAGGCACCCATACTTATAAAAAGATGGGAAAAGTTAAAGATCTTGATGACTTTGCAAAGGATCAAAAGGTAACCGGCAACATTGGAATTGGCCATACACGATGGGCTACCCACGGAGAACCCAACGACTCAAATGCGCACCCACATACTTCAATGAATGGAAAATTCACATTAGTTCACAATGGGATTATTGAGAATTATGCCCATATCAAAAAGGAACTAATTAACCGAGGATATAAGTTCCAGAGCGAAACCGATACTGAAGTACTTGTAAACTTTATTGAAAGTATCTACATGGAACAAAAAGTAGATGCCGAAATTGCAGTTAGGGCTGCATTATCTAAGGTTATTGGGGCATATGGTTTGGTGATTTCATGCGAAGATGAAAAAGAAAAACTAATTGCAGCAAGAAAAGGAAGTCCACTGGTTATTGGCGTAGGCGAGCATGAATATTTTTTAGCATCCGATGCATCACCAATAATTGAATATACCGATCAGGTGATCTACTTAAACGACGAAGATGTTGCTATTTTAACCCAGGACGACCTGGTATTGAAAAATATCCAAAACGACAAGCAAAAACCTAAGATCCAAAAGATTGAGCTAAGTATAGACGAGATTGACAAGAATGGATACGAGCACTATATGCTTAAAGAGATCCACGAACAACCCACATCAATCGGTGATACTTTCAGGGGTAGAATCTCAATTGATAAAACAAAGATATTTTTGGGAGGTATTATAGATGTAATGCCTAAACTAACTCAAGCCAAAAGGATCATCATAGTAGCTTGTGGTACATCATGGCACGCTGGTACTGTTGGCGAATATTTATTTGAGGAATATGCAAGAATACCTGTTGAAGTTGAATATGCAAGCGAATTCAGGTACCGCAATCCAATTATCAACCAGGATGATGTTGTTATTGCCATTTCACAAAGTGGGGAAACAGCAGACACGCTGGCTGCAATTAAAATGGCTAAAGAAAAAGGTGCAACTATTATTGGCATCTGTAATGTAGTTGGCTCATCAATACCCAGGGAAACACATGCCGGAGTTTACACCCATGCCGGGATTGAGATAGGTGTTGCTTCAACAAAAGCCTTTACCTCACAGGTTACTGTACTAACCATGATGGCCTTTATGATTGGCCGAAAAAGAGGTAACTTATATGATGATCTATACAAGAAACTAATTCATGAACTGACGTTAGTCCCTGAAAAACTGGAAATCATATTAAAATCAGAAAACTACATTAAGGGAATTGCCGAAATGTATAAAGATGCAACTAACGCTCTTTATCTAGGAAGAGGCTGCTTATTTCCTGTTGCACTAGAGGGTGCCCTCAAGCTTAAAGAGATTTCATATATCCATGCTGAAGGCTATCCTGCTGCAGAAATGAAACATGGCCCTATTGCCCTGATAGATGAAAACATGCCTGTTTTTGTTATCGCTACAAAGGATAAATCCTATGAAAAAATTGTGAGCAACATACAGGAAGTTAAGGCCAGAAGCGGTCGTGTCATTGCTATTGTTACAGAAGGTGATGAAACCATTAAAAATATGGCGGATCATGTTATAGAAGTTCCTGATAGCCACGAATCAATTGCACCATTGTTAACCGTAGTTCCACTTCAGATCATCTCATACCATATTGCTGTTATGAGAGGTTGTAATGTTGATCAGCCCCGAAATTTGGCAAAATCAGTTACCGTTGAATAAGCGATCTAATTAATATTAATATCATAAAGACCGATGAGAATTCTGTTTCCATCGGTCTTTTTTTATGCATTAACCTTAATTAACCGACAAGAGACCACAATTAACTATGCATTAACCCATTTTGCCACTTGTGATTTATTACTTTGAGCACTAATAAAAATATTTTGACAATGAAAAAAATACTTTTTACTGCTATAGCAGTACTAATGACAGCAAATATATTTGCTCAGGGAATTGAATTTGAACACGGCACTTTTGAAGAAGCTTTAGCCAAAGCTAAGCAAGAGAATAAGATGGTTTTTATGGACTGTTACACAAGTTGGTGTGGCCCTTGTAAGCATCTGGCCAAAAATATTTTTACACAAGAACAAGTTGGTACGTATTTCAATAAAAACTTTGTGTGCATAAAAATGGACATGGAGTCTGAGGCAGGAAAACCTCTAGCTCAAAAATATAGCATTAAAGCCTACCCAACTCTACTTTGGCTTAATGCAGATGGAATTATTCAACACAAAATGGTAGGAGCCGGTGATGCATCAACCCTTGTTGAAACAGCAAAAATCGCAAATGATCCCGAACGCAATTGGGCTTCGCTCGAAAAAAAATACAACAACGGGGATAGAAGCATTGCATTTTTACAGGAATTTCTATTAACCGGATCAGAATGTGGATTCAACATAAAAGAAGCCAGCGATGCTTATTATGCCCAAAGAAAGAACGAGGATTTAATAAACGCCACAGACTTGGAGATTATTTTCAGAACAGTCCAATCCACCTCAGATGATAAATTCAAGTATGTGCTGAAAAACAAAGATAAATTCATGCAATTAGATAATTCCTTGAATGTTTATCAATTTATTGAACAAGTCATGAGCACGGAGTTAGCAATGGTAATGAGATCAGGAGACAATGAAGCTATTGAAAACAAAAAGAAGGAATTATCTCAAATTGATGAAAACTTAGCCAATAAAATTTTTGACGGGATGGAGTTGAATATGCTTTATCGTAGTCCTGACAAAACAAAATTCTATAATGCATTAGCAGATTATAGTATCAAATACGAGTTTGACAACTCTGAATCATTAAACCAGTATGCCTGGACAATTGCTGATGCCAAAGTTGAATTAAACAAAGAGATTCTTACAAAGGCAATGAAAATTGCTAAAAAGTCGGTTGAAATTAACGCAAATTTTGCCAACACAGATACATATGCATTAACACTTTATAAATTGGGTATGCAAGAAGAAGCCATGAAATACGCCAAAAAATCAATTGCATTGGCTCCTGAAGAAAGTAAGAATGATTTATGGTCGGCCAAGCTGGTTAATGGTACTTTGTAAATTATACACTATTAACTAATTATCTTTTTCAATTTTAACGAAAGGGCTACCTCATGAGTAGTCCTTTTCCATTTTAAATTAAACCAAAGAATTATCAACAATAACCCAGATAGCTAACCATTCCTGCTTTCTCATTCATTAGATATTCTGACTAAACAAAGAGATCCACTAAAACTATTCAGGTTAGAAAATAAAAATCCCCTTAACCGAATTGCTAAGGGGATTTCAATTATCTTAAAAAAGTAATATTAAGCACCATTCAATATTTCTTGGCTCCTATTACTTTACCAGTCCTTTATATAAATGTTTCTTGCTCACTTTTTCATCCAGGATAGCCTCAAGGTTATCAATATTAACCCTTTCCTGTTCCATAGTATCCCTATAACGAATAGTTACAGTATTATCTTCCAAAGTTTGGTGATCAACAGTAATACAGAAAGGCGTACCAATAGCATCCTGACGGCGATAACGTTTTCCTATTGAGTCCTTTTCATCATACTGAAGGTTATAATCAAGTTTTAATTGATCAACAATCTCCCTTGCTTTCTCTGGAAGACCGTCTTTCTTAAGCAAAGGAAGCACTGCCATTTTTACCGGAGCCAATACAGCAGGCAATTTCAACACAACCCTCATTTCCTTTTTACCTTTTGAATCTGCCACTTCTTCCTCAGTATAGGCACCAGCCATCATACTTAAGAATGTTCTGTCTACACCAATAGAAGTTTCAATTACATAAGGAACATAGCTTTCATTTAATTCCGGGTCAAAATACTGTAGTTTTTTACCTGAATATTCCTGATGTTGCGACAAATCAAAGTCGGTTCTTGAATGAATCCCCTCAACCTCCTTAAATCCAAACGGCATTCTGTATTCAATATCAGTAGCGGCGTTGGCATAGTGAGCCAACTTTTCATGGTCGTGGAAACGATAATTATCATCTCCCATTCCCAACGACTTATGCCATTTCATACGAAACTCTTTCCAATACTCAAACCATTTCATTTCCTCGCCGGGACGAACAAAGAACTGCATCTCCATCTGCTCAAACTCACGCATGCGGAAGATAAACTGACGCGCCACAATTTCATTCCTAAAGGCCTTACCAATCTGAGCAATCCCAAATGGGATTTTCATCCTACCAGTTTTCTGAACATTAAGGAAGTTCACGAAAATTCCCTGAGCAGTTTCAGGGCGAAGATATATTTTACTTGCTCCATCAGCCGTTGATCCCATCTCAGTTCCAAACATCAGGTTAAACTGGCGAACATCAGTCCAGTTTTTAGTTCCCGAAATAGGACAAACAACTTCATTATCCACAATAATTTGCTTTAGCTCTTCAAGGTCATTATCATTTAATGCTTTAGTAAAGCGGGCATGGATCGCATCAATTTTTTCCTGGTTTGCCAAAACCCTTGGATTAGTTGATTTAAACTGATCCTCATCAAAAGATTCACCAAAACGCTTTTTAGCTTTTGCGACTTCTTTTTCAATTTTGGCTTCAATTTTCTGAATCAAATCTTCAATCAACACATCGGCACGGTAACGTTTTTTACTGTCTTTGTTATCAATTAAAGGATCATTAAAAGCATCCACGTGGCCAGAAGCTTTCCATGTTGTTGGGTGCATAAAAATAGCCGAATCAAGACCAACAACATTTTCATTAAGCTTAACCATAGCATCATACCAAAAAGTTTTGATGTTATTTTTAAGCTCAACACCTAGTTGACCATAATCATAAACAGCTCCCAGTCCATCATAAATCTCACTTGACTGAAACACAAACCCATACTCTTTACAATGGGCTACCAATTTTTTAAAAACATCTTCCTGAGCCATATTTTCTATACAGTATAATAGATGATCAGATTAAATAAGTTCTAATTTCTTATTACCTAAATCCAGTTAATATTCAGTTGAACATCTCCTAATCCATTGAATTACGGAGAATTGTTTTGCGAATGCAAAAATAAACCAAAATTCTTTTTTTCCGAATTATTAGTCTGCGTAATATGATTTTTTCTGGCTCGCGTGCAACATATTGTTAATTACTTGACATATCTACACCATGCATCTCCCGAAATAACTATATTTGTAGCTTCAGTTTATTAAAATTTGCCACTGGTTATAGTAAAATGAGAAAAAAAGTAGATTTTTTGGTGATAGGCTCAGGTATTGCCGGATTAAGCTTTGCTTTAAAAGTAGCCGACTTCGGTAAGGTACTGGTTATCAGCAAAACGAAAATTAATGAAACCAACACTGCATATGCACAGGGTGGCATTGCCTCGGTAATGTACGAACCTGACAATTTTGACAAGCACATTAATGACACCATGGTTGCCGGCGACTTTTTATCAAACCCGGACGCGGTAAAAATGGTGGTTGAGAACGGCCCCGAACAAATCAAACAGCTGATTGAATGGGGTACAGAGTTTGACAAAAAAGACAAATCACATTATGACTTGCACAAAGAAGGCGGACATAGTGAATTCAGGATTCTTCACCACCTTGATAATACAGGTTTTGAAATTCAGAGAGCTTTGATTGAAAAAGCAAAACAACATGAAAACATTGAGCTTTCTGAAAACCTTTATGCCGTTGACATCATTACCCAACACCATTTGGGTGAGATCACATACAGATGGAGATCGGATGTGGAATGCTATGGCGCTTATGTTTTAAATGAAGAAACCCAAAAGGTAGATACCATTCTGGCAAAAATTACCATGATGGCAACGGGTGGGATTGGCAACATATATCAAACCACTACAAATCCAACCATTGCCACTGGAGATGGAATTGCAATGGTTTACAGGGCAAAAGGCATTATAGAAAATATGGAATTTGTGCAATTCCACCCTACCTCACTGTACAACCCAAAAGAAAGGCCTTCATTTTTAATCACTGAAGCCATGAGGGGGTATGGAGCGCTGCTGCGAAGAAGGGACGGCGCCCTTTTTATGGAAAAGTATGACGAGCGCGGTTGCCTTGCCCCTCGCGATATTGTTGCCCGGGCCATAGATAATGAAATGAAAAATACGGGCGATGAATTTGTATATTTGGATGTGACCCATAAAAATGCTGAAGAAACAAGGAATCATTTCCCAACAATTTATAACAAATGCCTTGAATTAGGTGTAGATATCACAAAAGATATGATTCCCGTTGTACCTGCTGCTCATTACCTTTGCGGTGGCATAAAAGTGGATTTAACCGGTCGAAGCTCCATAATTAACCTGTACGCTGCCGGCGAATGTTCCTCAACAGGGTTACACGGTGCAAACAGGCTTGCTTCCAACTCCCTGCTCGAAGGCATTGTATATGCTGACAAGGCCTCTAAAGATGCCATAGAAAAAATACAGGACATCAAGTTCAACACAAAGATACCTAGCTGGAACGATGAAGGGACATCGCACAACGAAGAAATGGTACTTATTACGCAAACCAATAAAGAAGTTGAACAGATTCTTAGCAATTACGTTGGTATTGTAAGATCAAATTTAAGGTTAAAAAGAGCTTTAGACCGACTTGAGCTGATTTACCGCGAAACAGAATCCCTTTTTGACGATTCCATTGTCACTCAGGAGCTTTGCGAACTCAGGAACAAAATCAATGTTGGCTATCTAATCATCAGAATGGCCATGAAAAGAAAGGAGAGCAAAGGGTTGCACTATACGCTTGATCAGAACAAGCTCAGAACAAAATTGTAAACCCGGACATAGCGATATTAAATCACAATATTTATTAGCAAAGGATTTTGAAAATACTAATCATAAATAAATCAGCTCATTCCGGAGGAGCCGCTGTTGCTGCCAACAGGCTTTATACTTCATTAAAGGATATTGAGGCTGACGTTGGTATGTTGGTTGAAGAACCTGTTAATAAAAATGTGGATATATCAACCATTTGTCATAAACGCATTGACAAAAAAAAAGCTTTTAACCGTTTTATAAAAGAGCGTTTATATTTTTTGCCTTACGAAAAAAACAAAACGGTTCGATTCAGCTTTTCCCCTGCAGTTGCGGGCATTGACATAAGCCAACATCCCATGGTACAGGAAGCAGATATCATTCATCTGCACTGGATTAACCACGGGTTCCTGTCACTGAAAAATCTGGATCAGTTATTCAGGCTCAAAAAACCGGTAGTATGGACCATGCATGATATGTGGCCTTTTACAGGAGGGTGCCATTATGCAAATACATGCAACCACTACATTGACACTTGTGGGCATTGCCCTTTCCTTCGGTGGTCGAACAGCTGCGATCTTTCTTCAAAAATCCATGAAAAAAAATATAATATATGGAACCAGGCGAATATCCATGCTGTTTCGTGTAGCAAATGGCTTGGGTCATTAGCCCAGGAAAGCTCCCTGTTGCGAAGAAAAAAAATATACTCAATCCCCAATCCTATAGACACAAATGTTTTTGCACCCATGAACATGGATGAATGCAGAAAAGAAATGGGATTGCCTTTAAACAGGAAACTCCTGTTGTTTGGAGCGGCTAACATCTCTGATCCAAGAAAAGGAGCCCGCTACCTCATGGAAGCATTACATATTTTGGACATCAGATATCCGGAATTATCTGACAAAATAGAATTGATCATTTTTGGAAAAAGCAAAGATATAGACTTTAACAAATACCCCTATAAAGTTCATTCATTAAACTATATTGACGGAACTGAGCAGATGGTAAAACTATACAATTGTGCCGATGCATTTGTACTTCCTTCCTTACAAGACAATCTGCCCAACACGGTAATGGAAGCCCAATCGTGTGGGATACCGGTTGTTAGTTTCAGGGTTGGAGGCGTACCTGAAATGATAGAAAACAAAAAAAATGGTTTTTTAACCACCATGAAAGATTCAGATGGCCTGGCTTTGGGAATTTATGAAGCTTTGTTTAACACCGACCCTAAGGCAGTAAAAGAAAACGCCAGAAATTTTGTGCTATCCAACTATTCCAACAAACTAATCGCCAATAAGTATATGAACTTATACAAAAGCTTGTTGTAACTTTTCTTGTTTATGAAGAATTTCTCTCCAAAAATATCAATTATCACAGTGGTATTCAACGGTCGACAAACCTTGGAGACAACTATTAAAAGTATTATAAATCAATCCTATCCAAATATAGAATACATTATCATTGATGGTAAATCCACAGACAACACTGTTGAAATCATAAAAAAATATGAATCGCAGATTTCTGCCTGGATCAGCGAACCTGACAAGGGGATTTATGATGCCATGAACAAGGGTATCGACCTTTCAACAGGAGATTATTTATGGTATATCAATTCAGGCGACGAAATTGCCAATTATGATACTTTAGAAAGAATATTCGCATCAAACACCGATGCGGACATATATTATGGTGACACTGTAATGATTGACTCTTTGGGACAGGAGATTGGAAACAGACGCCTGACTCCACCGGAAAACCTGACCTGGAAAAGTTTTAAGCGAGGAATGCTCGTTAGCCACCAATCGTTTATCGTAAAAAAGAAACTTATTAACCATTACAACCTTACCTACAAGTTTTCTGCCGACTTTGAATGGTGCCTTACCGCATTAAAAAAGACTGACAACATATTTAACACCCACCTAATATTAAGTAAGTTTTTAGACGGGGGCATTACCAAGCAAAATATCGCAGCCGGATTAAAAGAACGGTTTAAAATAATGGCCAAACACTTTGGGCTAATCCCAACCCTTTACAATCATATTTTTATCAGCATTAAATTCTTTTCGTTTGTTGCCAGACATAAGCGTTTTTGATTTGCTTGCAATAAGCATAAAACGCAATTTGAACTTTATATGGAGTACCCTTAGGTTATGAATCAGACAGATCCAATACAACGTTGGACTTAGATTAGCATTTTACAACGCAGGATAAAAATTCTATTAGCGTCAAATATCCTGAAAGTAAAAACCATATAAAATTACAACAATGAAAAATTTAGTATTTATAGCCATTTTGATCTTATCGCTATCAACCCAGCTAACAGCCCAACGTCCGCAAAGGAATATGGATCCTGTTGAACGAAGCAAGAAGCAAACCGAAAGGATGAAAGAACTACTGGAACTATCAGATGAACAAGCTGTAAAAATACAAGAAATCAACCTTGATTTTGCGAAGCAGGTACAGGAAATGAGAAAGAACAACACAGACAGAGAAGCCATGCGAGAATCTATGCAGACCTTAAGAGCTGAACATAAAGAGCAGATGAAAAAGGTTTTAAACGAAGAGCAATACCAGAAGATGCTTGAAGACGAAAAGAAAATGCAGGAACGACGAATGCAAGGACACCAGGGAGGAAAATATCATCAATAAAAATTACTCTGTTTTTTCATAGATTTCAAGGATGCCTGCTTTAATATATCTGTTGGGATCACTCTGGCATGCATCCTTATTTATTATCACCTCTCCCCACACAAACAATCTTCTTATACAATGTATTGCCTTTGTCATCGATTAAACTTAACAGATGACTGCCCGGATCAGGTTGTATGCACATATGGTGAACAAAAGAAGTTGCTCCCAAATATTCATCATCCAAATGCCAATAAATAGTAGATCCTGCATTGCGATGGGCTACTTTTAACACAACAGATTGCAACGCACCATTTAAACCTACCGGGATATAAACCTTATTGTTATTTTGCGGATAAATAAATTGCATCATTTTATTATTGCCCAACCCACATCCATCCATAAAAGGCGGCAATGTTTTATACAACGGATGATTCTTTTTATAATACCATTCCATAACTGGCGGCAACACAAACCATCCCTCATGAACCATTGTTGATACAGGATAGCAATCTGAACTTACCTGATGCGTTTTTTCCTTATTTAAATGAATAAGCTTATGGTATGGACATCTTTGTATTTTAACAGGAGCAACAGGCACAAATACGCTATCTACCTCACAATAAGGTCCGGAAAAACAGCCGGACTTTTTACATACCGCAACCTTCTCCATATCATCATAAGGAACCTGAAACCAGGTTGTAGCCGGAAGCAAATGAAAAATATCAAAAAGTATCGGGCCTGCGGCCGTCCCCCCTACAATTCCAGGGCGTCCTTCTCCTGTAGCATTACCAACCCATACTCCTACAACATATTCAGGTGTTACACCAACTGCCCAGGCATCGCGGTATCCAAAACTGGTTCCAGTTTTCCATGCTATTTTTCTGCTTGACGAAAAAGTTTGCCACCCGGATTCCTCCGGTGGACGAGCCACATTTGTCATTGCATTAAAAGTATAATATACAGAACCTGCACTATACACCGGGTAAAAAGAAGAAATCACACCCTTGCTAATTGTATCATTATTAAAAACAATCGGTGAAAAAAACTCTTTGGTGCGATACAAACCATTATTAGTGCAATATTCATTTAATGTCCGGGCCATAGAAGCATAAGCACCTGCCAGTTCAAACAGTGTTGCCTCACCCCCACCCAAAATTAAGCTCAAACCATAATAATCGGGGTCAGATTTTATGGTACCCAAACCCGTTTTTTGAAGCAAATTACAAAAACGCCCAATTCCATAGTCTTCAAGCATATTAACGGCAGGAACATTTAGCGAGCGGCTCAGCGCTTCATCGGCAGGAACTGCTCCGGAATACATACGGGAATAATTTTTGGGAGCGAAATTCTTATAGTATGTCGGTACATCTTTTACCAACATCCGAGGTAAAATCTGGCCATCCTGGAGACAGCCTGCATATAAAAATGGCTTGAGGATACTCCCCGTACTTCTGGGAGCCATTACAATATCAACATGATTTTGGTTCGATTCCCCCATTACATTTCCGCAATAGGAAAGTACTTTTCCTGTTTTTACATCAATAACAATTGCACAAGCATTATGTACTTCATTCAGCTTTAATTTTTCATGATGAAATTGAAGGGTGCTGTTTACTTGTTGTTGCAATTCAGATTTTAATGAAAGGGTATAAATCTCCCCTTCCTTCTTTTTACGACAATAGTCTAACAAATGAGGAGCCAGCTGGGGTAAAGCATAAGGATGATCAGGCACAGGCTCATCGACTGCAAGCATTAAAGTAACAGAATCAATTTTCCCTTTATTGTACAGTTTCCTGAGCAACAGGTCCCTTTTCTCTTTTAACATCCCTCTGTTTTTATTGGTATGGATAAGTCCCGGGGCATTAGGCAAAACCGCCAGCATGGCCTGCTCTGCCCATGACAATTGATATGCAGGGCGCTGAAAATACCGCCAGGAAGCGGCATCAATACCAACCACATTCCCTCCAAAAGGAGCATGCGTAGCATATTTTTTCAAGATGGATTCTTTTGACATCACCAATTCCAAACGTAAGGCCTGGATGAGTTCAATCACTTTACTCACAACATTTCTTTCCCTTTGCTTTGAGAGCCTGATTACCTGCATGGATAAAGTACTGCCCCCGCTAACAATCTTACCTTTAGAAATATTTTGATATAAAGCCCTGCCCAACGAAACCAGATTAACACCTGGATGTCGGTAAAAGTGTTCATCTTCGAACATAGTAATACACTCTTTAAACTTATGGGGTACCGAATCACATTGCGGAAACCTCCATTGCCCATCGCAAGCAATATGGGCCCCTAGCAGTTTATGCTCAGAAGAATAAATTACCGTAGAGTAAGGTACCTTAAAGAGAGGAAAGGATAATGAAAACCAGAAACCTATAAAAAGCAACAAAGGAATACTGATAAATACCAGCCTTTTTCTACTACCTATTATCATTTATTAAAAACTAAACCTCATTATAAAACTAAAAAAATCATCTTCTTCAGTAAATGAATAATAGGGCTGCATAACAAAAGCATCCAGCACATCAAACCAAATCCCTATTGTTTTACTGTTGTGCCAACGCTTTGATTTTTCATTTTCTTCCCAGGCCCTGCCTACATCAAATCCCCAGGTACAACCTATGTTTACCGGCACATAAGTATTGCTCCAATCCCATACATGGAAACGCAGATCTACATTCTCATAAAAAACGGATTCCCCCCGGAACCTGTTTTTCCGGTATCCCCGTAAATTGGTCAGATTTCCAATATCAGGCGTTTGGTAAAACTGCGCCTTCCCTTCAATAGTTTTAAAACCTATATTATTGGCCAAAATCACCTTGGGGTAATTACATAAAGTCAAATAAAACTTTGAATTAGCCGAAAGGCTTAACAAATCATCTTCGTCAGTTAAATTGTATTGGTAGGTTAACCCTGCATATAACAAAAACCCATTTGATGGATTGTCTTCCCGATCAATTGATTTCATAGTAAAATGTGACTCCGCCCCAACAAAATGCTTCCGCTGTAGTTCTTTGGCCGAAAAACCTAATATAGGATCTAATGACACTCTCCCTGCTTTATCCTGAATTTCCATGGTTTGATAAGCTGGCCCAAAATCAAAAATAAAATGCTGATTCTTGCTCTCCAAAGAAAACAGGGGATTTACCTTGGCCCCAGTTAATGTAACCCAATTATATTCCTTTTCTCTTCCCGGATTAACCGATTCGTTTCCATAACCAAAAAAGTTTTCAATACTTGGGAAATCGACATTTATCCTTGGCTTAAAATCAATCCCCCCTATCATATCAGGGAAATGGCCATCGTATCCAAATTTAAAAGCATCCTGGTTTCCGGGTGCTACTTCAAAGTACATTCGTTGTTTTGAACTGTAAGGATATTTTCTCCATTTATTTGTTGTCATCGAATACGAAGCCCCAAACCACATTCCATCATCTTTGGTATACCCTAAACGAACAAAGGGGAAGTACTTATTGTATTTAAATCCTTTCCTGTCGTAATCATTAACCCAAATATCCTCGTCCTTTGTTTTGTCGCATACGCCTTTTCCTTTTATTTTAATTCCGTCTTTCAGATCATAGGCAAATAAGCCGCCTCCTTTGGTTTCATTTACTATTTTATCATTGTCTTCTCCCCCTATAATCCGAATCCTGATCTTGTTCACATCTGAGCCAATGATTTTGAATTCGTCTTTGCCCCTTAATCCATATAGCCGAACCTCCTTGGTTGTATTGGGATAAAAGGTTCTTTCATACTTTTTCAAATCACCTTTATCTTCTCTTTCAATTGAATAACTAATGGTTACACTCCCATCATTTTTTCTCTCAACCAAAAAATCTTCATCATTATCTGTTCCTGTAACTTCAACTTCTTTAGAGATAAAATCATATAACTTTTTACCTATTGCCATAAGGTTGTCCCTTCTGGATTTCAAAATTTCAGGGATCTCGGCATTAAGGCCTGTTACTTCCTGTGGCAAGGCACTCAATGATTTTTCAAGTATCTCGTCGGTCATACTATCCTGAAGCTCCCTGATCACTATTTCCCAGTCCTTCCAGTCCAATTCATTAAGAAAATAACGATCAAAATATCGGGCATTAAATGAGAGGTTTTTTACATCTCTAACATTGCCTTTCATGGTTTTAAACTTCTTTATTACAAAGGTTGATACATACCATGGGATTACCCCTTCAAACTTATAGAATACCTGATCCCTATCCCTGGGAATTGGCCGATAGACAACGCTATCCCCATATTCAAACGTTGCCCATCTCCATTGGTCATCATGTCGGTCCCAATCGTGAACCAACAGGTCAAACATCCTGGATTTGAGCACCCACTTTTGATCCACATAGTGTTTCTTTTTTTCGCGCAATTTTTCAAGCAGATCGTTATAGCTGATAATATCATCCGACTTGCCGAACTGTTCAGCATCACTCCAATCTCCGCTAGGACGCTGCTCTAGTAAATAAAGCTCCTCAGGAAACAGTTCATTGTAGTTTCCCAACTGTTTTTGATGTTTAAGAAATACCAATTGGGGACTGGTGTAGTAAATACCGGCCGCTTTAGATAGAGCAGGCAACATCAATGCACCATATGGATGACTGGCACTGTTTTGATCCTTCATAATATCCAGCACTTTAAGCGTGCTGTATTTTCGGTCGACCAGCTTTGTATAATCCTTGTTTATTGAACGAAGAATATATTGCCTGCCATCATTCGCCTCCATTCGCAATGAATTTGACGACATGCCCCCTCCCTTTTTAATAGGAGTAAGTCCTCCCAGTTTATTTTCCAGATCAATAACCGGAACTTCCACATCCGTTCCCCAGATATTGCGGTATTGCTTCCCTAAAAAGAACCCTTTCCCCTTTCCAGCCACAAAGTCCTTGTTGGCAGCCACCATAGTATCACACATTGTAACCGGAGGGTATTTTTTTGCAATATCCACTGTTCCTGCTTTGGGTTTGCTAATTTGGGTTCTGAACTCCAACTGGGGAATTTCATTTTTATCAGAAACCGTATAGTATTCCACCCAGGTTTCCATGTCCTCATAAAAAAGGAGCTTGGCATAACCTCTTGCTTCCCTTGAGTAGCCGACATCCCCACCAGCCATGGCAAACGTCTTTTTACTTCCCGAGCCACTCACAATGTACTTTACATTATCCTTATCAAAATATTGCAAATTGTGCTCATGACCTGATGCAAATATGACATCTACATCCAGATCTTCAGCAATTTGGTTGATACCCTGACTCAACTCAATATAACTTGAATTGCTAGCATCCTGCACCGACCCTGTTGTTTGGCGAATAATTGGATATAGAGAACCCACTACAGGTAATGGGATCCATAGATTTTTAATATGGCGCAAGGGAAAAACATGATCATAAAATGAAAATTTCCCTCCATGGACACCATTAGTAAAGATAGGATGATGCATCAAGACAACTATCTGATCGTTTTTATACTCAATAAATATTTCCTCAATCTTTGCCAACAAGTCGCCCCTTGATTTTATGTCGCAACCTTTATTAATCTTTTTTACTTTATCCCAATTCTCAAGCCACCATTGACTATCAAGAAAAACAAACACTAAATCTTTATTGACTTTCTTCACTTTTGGATCGCCACAGCCATTTCCGGGATAAAACTTCACCTCATTCTTAAAACCCTTATCATAAAATGATTCAATATATTCCTCCTGCCTCTTCAACGCCTTTAATCCCCCTTTTCTACCTTTAAGCCAATCATGGTTACCGGGTATAAAATATGTGTTTCCATTAACATATTTTGCCAAATTGAGCTGTGCATTGATTACCTTTTCTTTTGCAACCCGGGATTCTGCGTTGGCTTTTGGCATTCCAAAAGGATATATATTATCCCCCAGATAAACCAAGGTTGACACGCCTTGAGTAGCTTCCAGGTCATTCTTTACTGCATTCAGAACAATGTTGTGTTCACCGCTGTCCAGCTTCCCGGCATCCCCGACCAGAAACAACGTATGCACTATTTTTTTATCTGAAGTTTTATTTTGCGATTGCCATCCCTGAAATTCACTTGAATAATATGGAGCCTTTAAAGTACCACATGCTCCCAATACCATCACCAATAAAACAAGACACAAATTCCTCATGAAACCAACTTAATTATTTTCTCTATTCTTTTTTTTAAACAAAAAAATCTTTCCTTTTTTTGCTTTCCCTTCGGTAGAAATATATAGGTTACCCTCTGCATCCGTACAAATCCCTTCGGGTTGTGGCAAATGCTTCGGATTAAAGAAGACCAATTCCTTTATCTCACCTTTTAAATCAATCACCAGCAACATACTGCCCCTGGCCGACAAAACAAACAGATCTGAAGATGAACTGCTAATTTGAATCCCTGAAGGCGAAAAAACCTTGATCCTACCAATCAGGTTTTTATCAATCTCCCCCTTTTTTGTTTCTTCCACAAAGTCAATTATATCTTTAGGATGAAACTTCAGAACTTCATCTTCTTTAAACACTTTATTTTCCACATCAAACGCATAAACAGCCTTAGCCTTCGATTTTTTACCTTTATCCAGGGCATTTCCTTTACAGGCCACAAACAACTCTTTTGTCTCTTCATTATAACACAAGCCTTCTGCCTCATTTCTCATCGAAATAGGCGTATCAAAAGACTCGGTTTCCTTACTGTTGGGATTGTATTGATATAGTTTGCCATTGCTTTTAATGACCCAAATAAAATCCCCGTCAAAGCCAATCCCTTCATAGTCTCCAGTGTTCCAGAACATATTTTTACTGACAATAGCAAAATTATCAATTTCCAGCTCATACACATTTCCCTTTTCATCATTTACCACCAATAATGTATGATGAGCTTCATTATAGGCCATACCCGATATTTCAGACAAGGACCAATCCAGCCCCTTTACCTTATCCGGGTTATTATAATCATAATCACATTTTTCTTTTTTCGAAAAACGCTCTATTATATAGTTTTTATGCTTGCTTTTATCATTACCCAAACTACACTGGCAAAGAATTGCCAACATTAAAAAAGCAAGAATTTCCTTTATCACATACATCTATAAAACAATTAGAATTACAAAGAGAAAACTGCAAAGCAAAATCTCCATTCTTACAAATATAACCTTTAAAATCAAGTTACCTTTATCCTTCAAATCCAAAACAACAACAACGATAACTTCCCCTGTTAAAACAATAAATTCTTAATTGAAAACCATATGTTAATAAATAGTTGATAACTATAAAATCCTCTCCATGCGTATATTACTGTAAATAACTAAATTGCATCTCAAAACACTATAACATGAAGGCGTTTGTGGGAATTTCATTCTATTTGTTATTGGTTGTTGTTTTCTTAAGCTGTCAGAAAACAATTAAAAAAGCCAATCACAACCAATTTTCCACCCCCTTGCTCCAAACCGATTCTACCATAGTTTCAAACCTTATCAACCAGTCAATTACATTTTTTGAAAAAAATATTATCACGGCCACTGCTTACGATGATTACCTTAAACAAGCAGAAGAAATAGCGATAAAAAACAACTTTAACGAACAACTGTCCCAAATATATAATGTTGTTGGTGTAAGACACAGAAACAGATCAGAATATAACAAAGCCTTAATATATCACGACAAAGCGGTTAAAATTGCACGCGATATTGAGAATAAAAGCCTTATGGCAAAATATATAAATACGCTTGCTGTAGTATACCGCAGGATAGACGAAAACAAGCACGCTCTTGATCTGCATATGGAAGCAATGAAAATTGCAGAAAATATCAGGGACACCTTCCAAACCAGCGTAGCCATCAATGGTATTGGAAATATATACATCAACCTCAAACGCTACCATTCTGCCATAGAATACTTCAAAAAATCACTGGCCATTGCCCAAAACAGGAACAACATCCTGGGTTTGGCCATAAACAACAACAATATCGGAGAAACCCTCCTCAAAATGAATCTTGTAGACTCAGCCCTGGTTTATTTTACAAAATCATTAAACTACAATACACAAATAAACTCTACCGTTGGCAAAGCCATAAACCACAACAGCTTTGCATATGCCTACAACATGAAAAAGCAATACAACCTGGCCATCCAACACCTTGAAAAAGCACTCATATTCAACAAGCAATCCCGCGATAGAATCAATATTTCCGTAAGCTATTCAACACTTGGAGAAACCTATTATTTAAAGAAAGACTACCCTAATGCCATCAACAATCTCAACACCGGCCTCAAAATTGCGGAAGACATCGGATCGAAATATCAAATTGAAGCCTGTAGCAGACTGCTCTCAAAGATATATGAATCATTAAGCAACAATAAAAAAGCACTACTCCACCTTAAAATAGCCGAAGCATACAAAGACAGCATTATCAACGAAGAAAATCTACGACATTCCACCACCCTGGAAACCATGCGGAAATTTGAGCAAACGCAAAACCAATTGACCGCTTTAAACAACAAAACCGAGCTACAGAAAAAACTAATACTACAACAAAAAAAGACCATAACCGGCACTATCATATTAGCAATTGTATTAATAATTGCTGCCGTTTTGGTTTACCGGCAAATAAAACTACGATCAAAATACAACAACATCCTTATGCAGCAGCGCTTGTTGCGCACTCAAATGAATCCCCATTTCATTTTCAACGCCCTGAGTGCAATACAAGTATACATTTTAGAGAACGATATGGAAAAATCGTCCCTGTTCCTATCCGACTTCGCCTCTTTAATGAGACAGGTATTAAGAAGTTCCCAATATGAGTACATGCCCTTATCTGAAGAGAAAAAAATGCTTGATTATTATCTCGAGCTACAAAGATTGCGATTTGTACACCCATTTAGCTATAAAATCACCATTGCCGAAGATATTGATGCCGACAACATCCTGCTTCCCCCAATGATAACCCAACCCTTTGTTGAAAATGCCGTTGAACATGGAATAAAAGGACTAGGTACAAACGGGAGAATTGAAGTTAGATTTTTTATAATGGACTCTAACCTTGCCATCGAGATTGAGGACAATGGAATTGGATGGAAAGCCTCACAAAAAACACCTCCGATAGGTAAGAAACACGAATCCATGGCAATTAAAATAACAAATGAACGATTAGATGTAATCAGGAGAGTAACACACAAGAAAGCATATTTTAAAATTATTGACATACAAGAAAACACACCTAACCAAAGTGGGGTTCTGGTACAATTTGAACTCCCCATATTAAGCCGCGATCAGAAAACAAAGCTCAATAAAAAAGTTAAACCATTTTAATCTGATAAGTTATGGAAAATATAAGCATATTAATTGCCGACGTCGACATAAGAATCAGGACTGCAATAGAAAAAATATTGGTAGAAAACTTTGGCAACATAAAAATTATTGCACAAACAGACACTGTTGAAGATACTATAAAGGCCCTTTATTTCCATAAACCACAGATTGCACTACTTGATATCCATTTGTTTGGAGGGACTGCTATTGAAGTAGTACGCCAGACTTTTGACTTAGATTACAAAGTTATATTTATGTCAGCCTATCAGGAATATGCACTTGACGACATCCGTTTCGCATCCATTGATTTTATATACAAACCTCTTGATATTAGTGAGCTTTTAATTGTAGTAGACAACGTAATTACCAGCCTTGTTGAAGAGGGCTACAAAAAGAAAATGCAGGCATTTTTTGAGAACACAAGCAACCCAAACAATCCAAAACACATTGTTTTCAAAACGAAATCACAGATATTTTCGGTTGCCATATCAAATATTGTGTTTGGGGAATCAAACTATTCAAAATCAGACTTCACATTAAAAACCGGTAAACTTATCAATACAAAAGAACCCTTACGAAGATATGAGTCCATGTTACAACATTATGGATTCATCAGGTGTCACCCCAGGTACATTGTCAACATCAACCACATTAAAGATGTCAACTACAATACATTGTGCCTTATGCTGACAAACAACAATAAAATACCATTTGAAGAAAAACGATTAGCATCCATAAAACCTTTAACTACCAATTACATGGAAAACACACAAGAATACAGATCCTATAAAAACCACTATTGATCCACAAAAAAACGATACTTTTTATTTGACCAAGTGGGCCCGGCATATTCTACCCCAATCCTTTTAGATGCAACCACTTTTAGGTCATCTATACCCCTTTCAAGCCACAACCTATCTGAAAATAGCAGATTTTCGCCATAAAAAGTTTTATCCAACCCAAGAGCCTTACCAACCCTTCCAGGCCCAGACACCCCCTCTACCCCACGAATCAAAACAGCCTGGGGATCTCCATCATTTCCACAAACAAAATTTAAAAGCCAATACATACCATAGATAAGATAAACATACACTTTTCCACCTCTGTGATACATTACTTCAGTTCTGTTTGTACGCCCTTTACTTGCATGACAAGCCAAATCCTCTTCACCACAATAGGCTTCAACTTCAGTAATTACAAATTCCGATTTCCTCCCATCCTCAAAGCACCTCACAATTTTCTGTCCCAATAACTTAGGAGCCAGCTCAAGAGCTCCCAATTTAAAAAATTCCTCCCCCAATCGCATCAGTATTCAGTTTTTGAATCAAGACCATCCCATAACCTAAAAGCATTATTGGCTTCATCCTTCATGATCTGAACAAAGGAAAGTGAACGGCCTGAATATGGTCGTTCCAATTCTTTATATATAAAATCATCATCAAACCCGATACTGGCAGCATCACTTTTCGAATTACCATAAAATACTTTATCAATCCTGGCCCAATAGATGGCACCCAAGCACATCGGACAAGGCTCACACGAAGTATAAATAATGCAGCCCGACAAATCAAACGTATCTAAAATTCTGCATGCATTCCTAATCGCAGTCACTTCGGCATGGGCAGTAGGGTCATTTTGGGCAGTAACCTGATTATACCCCTCAGCAACAATCTCTCCATCTTTAACAATCACGGCACCAAAAGGACCACCTCCTTTTTTAACATTATCCTCCGACAACAAAATGGCTCGAGCCATAAACATCCTATGATCGATCATATACGTAAAATCATATTAAAACTACTACCTGTTATCAAACCATAAAAATAACAAGTTTATTCAAACACCCATTTACCCCAAAACTAAAGTACAAAAATAAGAATCAAATATATTACCCAACGAATCACCTTATATTTTAGAAATCAACAAACTAATATCTAATATTTTTTTGAATATTTTTGGGTTATAAGAAAAATAAACTGTACTTTTGCGCCCGATTATTATTCGTGCCGAACAGCATAAGATAATAGAATTGAATGACTTATCTATGAATCAGGAATGGGACCCTGGATTCTAAGAGGTTGTTAATTAGATTATTATGGCTGTTTGAAACTGTTTATTTTTTTTAATTTATTAACAAAGGAAGACTGTGAATACTTTAAGTTACAAAACAGTATCGGCAAACAAAGCAACTGCTAACAAAGAGTGGGTAGTTGTAGATGCAACTGACATGATAGTTGGACGTTTGGCTTCTAAGGTAGCAAAATTGTTACGTGGAAAATACAAGCCAAACTACACTCCACACGTTGACTGTGGTGATAATGTAATTATTATCAATGCAGACAAAGTTCGTTTAACCGGAAACAAGTGGGAAGGAAGAGAATTCTTTTATCACACTGGATTCCCAGGTGGACGTACAAATGTTACTCCTGCACAATTGTTTGCAAAAAGTCCTGAGAGACTTGTAGAGAGAGCGGTAAAAGGTATGTTGCCAAAAACTCGTTTAGGACGTCAACTTTTCAGCAACCTATTTGTGTATGCTGGAGCTGAGCACAAACAAGAGGCACAAAAGCCAAAAACTATTGATTTAAACTTATATAAGTAATAGAGTATGGAAGTAGTAAACGCAATAGGTAGAAGAAAAGCTGCTGTGGCTCGTATATACTTGAGCGAAGGTAAGGGACAAATTACCATCAATAAACGCGACCTTAAGGAATTTTTTCCATCACCAATCTTACAATATATCGTTACTCAGCCATTAAATACTCTAGGAGTAGCTGAAAACTACGATATTAAAGTAAACATCTATGGTGGAGGAGTAAAAGGGCAAGCTGAAGCTATTAGATTGGCTGTTGCCCGTGCACTAGTAAAAGTTAACGAAGAAAATAAACCTGCTTTAAAGGCTGAAGGATTTATGACTCGCGACGCAAGAGTTGTTGAGCGTAAAAAACCAGGTCAACCAAAAGCACGTAAGAAATTCCAATTTAGTAAGCGTTAATATTTTTCGGGTGCGTTTAGTATCTAAATCCGCAAGACCCTTGCGAGTTAAAAAGTTATTAAAGTCGGCAAAGCTCATAAAGTATTTGTACAACACACTACTTTATAACTTTCAACTTTATACTTTCAACTAACAAAGGCTACTTGAGGGTTGATATTTACAGAATGTAAACGACTTAAAAAAAACAAAAATGGCAAGAACAAATTTCGATGAGTTATTAGAGGCCGGTGTACATTTCGGTCACTTAAAAAGAAAGTGGAATCCAGCAATGGCTCCTTACATTTTTATGGAGCGTAACGGTATTCACATTATCGATCTTCATAAAACAGCTGCTAAAATTGAAGAAGCAGCAAACGCATTAAAGCAGATTGCAAGATCTGGACGAAAAATTTTATTCGTAGCTACTAAAAAACAGGCAAAAGAAATTATTGCTGAAAAAATGAAAGGTGTTAACATGCCTTATGTTGTGGAGCGTTGGCCAGGAGGTATGCTTACAAACTTCCCAACAATCCGTAAGGCTGTTAAAAAAATGGGTTCTATCGATAAGCTAATGGCTGATCCTAGTGCCTGGAAAAACCTTTCAAAAAGAGAGCGCCTTCAAATTACTCGTCAGAGAGCTAAGTTAGAAAAAACATTAGGAAGTATTGCTGACCTTACTCGTCTTCCAGCTGCTATGTTTGTTATTGACGTAATGAAAGAGCACATTGCAGTACGTGAGGCAAATAGATTAAACATTCCTGTGTTTGGTGTAGTTGATACAAACTCTGATCCATCTAACCTGGATTTCGTAATTCCAGCTAACGATGATGCAACTAAGTCTATCGAATTAATCACTGACATCATGGTAAAAGCCATGGAAGAAGGATTAAGCGAAAGAAAAGCAGACCGTGAAAGCGAAGCTGCTGCTAAAAAAGACAAAGCTGCAAAAAAAGATGAGCCTAAAAAGGCTGCTGCTAAAGTAGACGCTGACGAAACAGAAGCTGATACTAAAGAAGGTAAAGAATAATTGATTTAACCATCTAAAAATAGATATATCATGGCGATTAAAGCTGCTGACGTAAGTAAACTCAGAAAAATGACCGGTGCCGGTATGATGGACTGTAAAAAGGCATTAACCGAAACTGATGGAGATTTTGACGCTGCTGTTGAAATTATCCGTAAAAAAGGTCAGGCAATGGCTAGCAAGCGTGCCGATCGTGAAACTACTGAAGGTTGTACCTTAGCAAAAGTTTCTGCCGACGCTAAAAAAGGTGCTGTTTTAATTTTAAAGTGCGAAACAGACTTTGTAGGTAAAAACGAAAGCTTTGTTGCTTTAACTGATTCAATTCTTGAAGTTGCATTAAATAGCGATGCTGCTACTAAAGAGGATATCTTAGAACTTGAATTAAATGGTGTTGCAATCAAAGATGTTATCACTGAGCAAATTGGTGTTATCGGTGAAAAAATCGAGATTGAAGACTATGCTGTTGTAAGCGCTGAAACAGTAGTTCCTTATATTCACCCAGGTAACCAACTTTCTGTAATTGTTGGCTTCAACCAAGCTGACTTTGAAGAGCAAGCTGGTAAAGACGTAGCTATGCAAGTTGCTGCTATGGCTCCTGTAGGTGTTGACAAAGATTCGGTTCCTGCTGAGATTGTTGAGCAAGAATTAAGGATTGGTCGTGAAAAAGCAAAAGAAGAAGGTAAGCCTGAGGCTATGCTTGATAAAATTGCTCAAGGTCGCTTAGGTAAATTCTTCAAAGAGTCTACTCTTCTTGAGCAAGATTTTGTAAAAGATAACAAAAAGTCTATCAAGCAGTATCTTAACGAAACTAGCAAAGACTTAACTGTTACTGAGTTTAAGCGTTTTGCATTAGGAAACTAATTTTACGCTGTAAAATATATTTATCCCGGCCTGCATGCAGTGCCGGGATTTTTTTTGTTGATAAAAATGGAATCTATCTCAAAAACAAACAAAAACTTTATTCGCAAAATCATCAACCTTTCAGGAAAAGCTATCAATCAGCACCACATGATTGAAGCTAACGATAGGATTTTAGTGGCGGTATCCGGTGGCAAAGATTCTCTTGCTTTACTTGACATCCTTTATGAAAGAAGGAAGTTTTTACCCATTAACTATGAAATACATGCCATCCACATCATTACCGATGACGTACCTTATGAAATAGACAGGAAGTTTTTACACGACTTTTGCCACAACAGAAATATCCACCTACACCTATTGACAACACACGCTGGCATACAAGAAAAACAAGATAAGAAACCCTGTTTTACGTGTTCATGGAACAGACGGAAAGAATTATTTGATTTTGCCCGAAAAAACAACTTCAAAAAAATAGCCTTTGGTCATCACCTCGACGATGCCATTGAAACCCTGGTAATGAACATGGTGATGCATGCAAACATTTCTTCAATACCACCGACCCTAACTATGTTTGAGGGCAAAATAGAAGTGATCAGACCCTTAATACTCAATACAAACAAAGAAATGCAAGAGTATGCAAAAATCAAAAAATTTAAATCACTGAAAAAGGAATGTCCTTTCGAAGACCACACTTTAAGAAACTCGGCCCGGGAATGGATTAATCAATTAGAGACAATAACCCCACAGGCCCGCATCAACCTATATAAATCCATGGGCCATATTGACCACGACTATTTGCCATAAACAACCGCTATTCGGAGTAAATACACTCAAATTGAAAAATAATTTCAATATTTTGAATTTTCAATTTGGATATATACATTTGAAATATTAAGTTTACAAAACCAAACACGGGAAGCTTTAACTTACCCAAAGTCAAAACTTCCAAAAGTTATTATCAAACATTAACTTTAATATAAACTATGATGTCACACTTCATTATATCAAATCGTTACGCCATATTTAAAAGAGCAATCCTTTATTTATTCATTATAATAAATTCAAATTACTTCTAAGTAGTTCAAATTTGCTATATGCATATTCAGTACAATAATATTATTTATATTCAATCATATTCTTTATAAACAAATAAACAATTACCTATGACTACATTTTTGGGAATTTTAATTTTGCTTGCTGGACTTACAGCATGGGTTATTTCTAAAATAGACAAGAGCAACGCCAGACTACCTTTATGGTTAAAAGGCATAAAGACTACTCATGGCAATATTTTAGTATTAGCGGCCATTTTTATGTTAATGTTACCTTATCTGTTTTTCTTTGCCGATCGCGGATTTAATTACCTTTTAGTATCGCCAACAGGAAAAATGAGTGCCGTTATGGAACAAGGTATCAAATGGAGGGGATTGGCAAAAATTGATAAATGGCAAAAATTTATTGACGTAAAGGTTGTTAGCAACCAAACAGAATCAGATATAGATGAATTAGAAGGTATCATGCACCCTATTCCTATTCGCTTTATCGACCAGGTTACAGCAAATGGATACGTATCTTTGCGTTTTCAATTACCTACTGATGAAGAATCATTTGTAAGCCTTGCCGTAAAATACCGAACTATGAGTAATCTGGTAAACAACACCATTATTCCCACAGTTCGCGAACAGTTAATCAATACCGGTTATATGTTTGCAGCTCAAAACTACATCTCAGGAGAAGCTCAGTCATTTCGCCAAACATTTGAAGAGCAGTTAAAAGATGGAACTTATGCTGTAAATAAAATTGAGGTAAAAGACACTATCTTTCATCAGATAGACATGACTCAAAAGGAAAGAACCATTAAAGAAATTCAGACCAGCTATATCGTTGAAAAAATATTGAAAAATGGCATCCCCAAACGAATTCCTCATGAACTATCAGAAAACAACATTATAGTTTCACAGGTTATTGTGGATAAAATTGATCTGGAAGCCACATTTAAAAAACGACTGGAAGCCCAAAGAGACGAATCAGCCAAACGACAACTGGAGCAACAAAAAATAGAAACTGCAAAAGCAGAACAACAACGTATTGTTGCCCAAGGAGAAAGGGACAAGGCAGAAGAGCGGGTAAATCAGGAAAAAGAACAGGTGAAGGCACTTATTGCTATTGAAACAAAATTAAAGCAGGAAGAAACAAATAAAAAACTTGCTGCCATAGCACTGGAAACAGAAAGATTAAATGCCCAGAAAAAGAAAGTTACCGCAGATGCAGAAGCATATGAAATTGCAAAAAAGGTACATGCCGGTATTACCCCTGAAGTAAAACTGCAAATGGAACTGAACAGGGATATACAAGTAGCCGCTGAAATTGCAAAAATAAAATTCCCCGAAACCATGATAATCGGTGGAGATTCAAAAGGTGGCACCCCATTGGAAAGCTTAATTGGTGCAGCAATGGCAAAACAGTTGCAAACCACTAAAAAGTAATTCCTTTTAACAAAGACTATTCATGAGGATACCTATAATCGGGTATCCTCAATTTGTTTATACATGCCAGTTATATAAATGTTTTAGCTATTTTTGATCGGTTTTTAAAGACAAATTTCCATGCTGTTTTACTTTATCAGGTTCGTACAAAAAGTCATTAACGCACACTTTAAAATATTAAGGTTTATTTGGCATTGGTTCTATAAACTCAACATACTTATTGAAGCATTTTGGTTATCTGTCCTTTCTGAAAAAAAACTATATTACTTACTACAAAAATTCTATCAGAAAAACGCCAGATACCGATCTGATGAGACTACAACCCAGGGACCATTTTCATGGGAGCAAAAAATCATTGATAAATATCCAATTGCAAATTCAAACATTGTTATTGTAGGAGCCGGAGGAGGAAGGGAGGCCTACATGCTTTCCAAAATTGGTTGCCAGATAAACGCTTTTGAAGCAGACCTGGCTATGGCAAATTATGCCAAATCATTTTTTAAGGAAAAGAATCTGCCAGTCAACTTTACCCAATTACCAATCAATACCATACCAAGTGCAAAATGTGATGTATTTTGGCTGGGTTGGGGTGTATACACACATTTTATAGGGAAAACTAAAAGAGTTGAAATCTTAAAAGAAATCAATCATAACTTAAAAGAAAATGGTTTGATCATCATCTCATTCTGGGCAGAAAAACGAAATGCTGATACAATCCAAACGGTTGATCGCATCGCAAAGAAAATAAACAAGCGGACCGTAGAACTTGGGGAATCGTTTAAAAACGGCATGTGGGCAAAATATTACACCCGAACCCAAATTACAGAAGAAGCCCGCTTAGCAGGATTAAGCGTTGACCTAATTAGCAATGAGGAATACGGCCATGCAGTATTAAAACCCGATAATTCAAACCAACCCATCAATTTGGTTAAAAACCCTTAAATCAATTCTTTTTAAACCTCTTTTTAATATTTACTTCATCCAAAAACAAAAATAAACGCTACCTTTGCACCCTCATTTTTATAATGTTATGCAGGATATTAGAAACATTGCAATTATAGCGCACGTTGACCATGGTAAAACCACATTGGTTGACAAGATGTTACTGGCAGGCAAACTGTTCAAAGAACATCAGGAAGTTGGTGAGTTAATCATGGACAACAACGATTTAGAAAGAGAGCGAGGCATCACTATCCTTTCTAAAAACGTTTCGGTAATGTATAAAGACACCAAGATAAACATTATCGACACCCCTGGTCACTCCGATTTTGGTGGCGAAGTAGAACGCGTTTTAAACATGGCTGATGGAGTACTTCTTTTAGTAGATGCTTTTGAAGGCCCTATGCCCCAAACCCGTTTTGTACTACAAAAAGCCATTGGCTTAGGATTAAAGCCCATTGTGGTTATCAACAAGGTAGACAAACAAAACTGTCGCCCAGAGGAAGTTCAGGAAGCAGTTTTTGACCTGATGTTCAACCTTGGAGCTACCGAAGAGCAGCTTGATTTTGTAACCATTTACGGTTCAGCAAAAAATGGATGGATGAGTACAGACTGGAAAAAACAGACTGAAGATATTTCAGCCGTTTTTGAAGCTGTAATTGAAAATATTCCTGCTCCTGAATATCTTGAAGGAACTCCCCAAATGCTAATCACATCTCTTGACCACTCGCCGTACACAGGGCGTATTGCTATCGGTAGGGTACACAGAGGCGAAATAAAAACAAACCAACAAGTTTCGTTAGTAAAACGCGATGGCTCCATTACAAAAGCAAAAATCAAAGAGATAAATGTTTTTGATGGTTTAGGTAAAAAGAAAGTTGACCTGGTTAAAAGTGGGGAACTTTGTGCTTTGATTGGATTGGATGGTTTTGATATTGGCGACACGGTTGCTGACATTGAAGAACCAGAAGCTCTTGATCCTATTGCCATTGATGAGCCAACCATGAGTATGTTATTCACCATCAACAACTCACCATTCTTTGGTCAGGATGGTAAATATGTTACCTCCCGCCACATCAAGGACAGGTTGGATGCTGAATTAGAGAAAAACTTAGCCCTCCGCGTAGAAGATACTGAATCTGCTGATGCATGGAATGTATTTGGTAGGGGTGTATTGCACTTGTCGGTACTAATTGAAACTATGCGTCGTGAGGGTTATGAATTACAGGTGGGTCAACCACGTGTAATCATTAAAGAGATTGCAGCAATTAAACACGAACCAGTTGAAGAACTAACCATTGACCTGCCAGATGAATACTCTGGTAAAGCCATTGAAATGGTACAGTTACGCAAAGGTGAAATGTTGAATATGGAGCGCAAAGGTGAACGTGTTGTTATTGAATTTCACATTCCATCACGAGGCATTATTGGCTTAAGAAACTCTTTACTTACCGCAACAGCTGGTGAGGCTATTATGGCACACCGTTTTGTTGAATTCCAACCTTATAAGGGTGAAATCAACAAACGATTGAACGGTTCCCTGATAGCCATGGAAGATGGTGCAGCTATTCCATATGCGTTGGATAAGCTTCAGGACAGAGGTAAATTCTTTGTTTCTCCCCAGGAAAAAATTTACAAGGGACAGGTTGTGGGTGAGAACAATAGGGATGGTGACTTAACCATCAATATTACAAAAACAAAAAAATTAACCAATATGCGTACCCAAAGTTCGGATGAAAAGGTTAAATTGGCACCACCAATCATCTTTTCATTAGAAGAGGCTTTGGAATATATTCAAGGTGATGAATACGTAGAAGTAACACCTCAGGCGATACGTATACGAAAAATATATCTTGAAGAACACGAACGTAAACGTTTAGCAAAGCAATAAATAATACAGAAATTATTTATTGATTTGCTGTTTTTTGAGTTAGCAGCTAGCCGCATCGTTTTGATGCGGCTTTTTTTTGCAATAACGCAAAGCTGTTTTTATCCGTTAAAAATAAATTATAGTTTTTTATACTTTCAAATTAAAAGCGCGTAATATTCAGAAATAGAATAACTAAACAGGTCAAAATATAAAATATCATCCATTAAAGTTGCGATCTGTCATAAAATCTTTCACCAATTTGTTATAGTTTTATATCGGTAAAAAAAATTAGTTCATTTTAATCATTTCTCCATGAGCAAAATCGATTGGGCAAATCTATCGTTCAGTTATATAAAAACAGACTATAACGTTCGTAGTTATTTTAAAGATGGCCAATGGAGTGAGTTGGAAGAATCCACTTCTGAGCAACTTACCATTCATATGGCGGCAACATGTGTTCATTACGGTCAAGAGGCGTTTGAAGGCCTTAAAGCATTTAAAGGGAAAGATGGCAAGGTCCGTGTTTTCCGTATGGAAGAAAATGCTAAACGACTGCAAAAATCTGCAGAGGGTATTTTAATGGAACCTGTTCCTGTTGATTTATTTAATAAAGCCGTCATTCGTGCAATTGAGCTCAATATGGATTATGTTCCCCCATATGAGTCAGGAGCATCCTTATATATCCGTCCATTATTAATCGGTTCAGGTCCAAAAGTTGGCGTTTCACCATCAGACGAATATACATTTATTGTATTTGTAACTCCTGTTGGCCCATACTTTAAAGAAGGTTTTAAGCCTACAAAATTAATGATAAACCGGAAATTTGACAGAGCAGCTCCACAGGGAACCGGTAACATTAAAGTAGGTGGAAATTATGCAGCCAGTATGGTGGCAGGTAAAATAGCACATGAAAAAGGTTACTCGGCTGTATTATATCTTGATAGCCGGGAAAAAAAATACATCGACGAATGTGGCCCTGCAAACTTCTTTGGAATTAAGGATAACACCTATATAACACCTTTGTCAAATTCAATCCTTCCAAGTATCACCAATATGAGCCTGGTACAACTTGCTGAAGACATGGGAATGAAAGTTGAAAGAAGGCCGATTGAATTTGCAGAATTAGCTTCACTTGAAGAAGCTGGGGCATGTGGTACCGCAGCGGTTATTAGTCCTGTAGGACAAATTGACGACGTTGAAGAAGGTAAATCATTCCATTATGGAGAACCTGGTGAACCAGGCCCTATCAGTCAGAAACTATACAAAAAATTAAGAGCTATCCAATATGGCGACGAGCCAGATACCCATAATTGGGTTACCGTAATAGGATAATCTCTAATTGATATAAAACATAAAAGCCGGCTAAAAATAGTCGGCTTTTTATTTTTGAAAATTATAGTAATTAAACCAAATTCCTTCTCTCTCCTACAATAAGCAAAGCTTCCTCACGAATAATCTCCGGGAGTTCAATCTGCCTGAGCTGAATGCTTTTCATCCAGCTTGCCACCTCAATACCTTTTAAAGTATACAATATGTCGCGAAACTCTTCAATGGCATCATCAGAATAAGCGGATGGAGCAGTACCCCTGAACCTATCCAATTCTTCATCATCGTAATAATTAACCTCAGCACTGGAACTTAATAAACTATCCGCCTCACATACTTCATGTGCACCACAACAATCATCCGGCACTGCAACCGCCTCTTCTTCTACTTGCCCTTCACCCTTACGTTTGGTTTTGTTTGAAGCAAACCATGCCACAATAAGAGCCAACAAAATTAACACTACTATGTAAATCATGCTGCGAAATTATAAAAAGTGCCAAAATATTTTGAGATATTTCTGTTAATAATTGTTGATATACATAAAAGATACTATCCCACCTATTATATCTTGTACCCACATAAAATAAAATGCTCCAACCTTATTTTTTAATAAGCTTAACCACCTTAGATCTTGAATTACCTTCAACAAGCACAATATAAATGCCATTTTTCAGATCAGAAACATTAATAGCATTATCTACAACATTATACACATGTATTAAATCTCCCGTTAACGAATAGATGGATACTTTATTTGCTTCAATATTCAAGTTAACGATATCACTGGCAGGATTTGGTGACAAAACTGCGCCATCGTACAGTTCTGAATCATCCAGATTTGTAGGAATTGTCAATTGCCATATTCCCTGAGCTGTAGTTGTATAGGCTACTCCATTGTAAAATGCAAAATCATATACCTCTACACCAGCACTTATACCACTTGTTGAGATATAACTATCCCCATCATTATAACTCAAATAAATCCCTTGATCATAGGGCGATACAAACAACACGCCATCGTGATAAGCCATAGCACTAAAATCATAGTAAGGTAGGTCGCCAGAATACTTTTGCACCCATGTATTAGTCTCCCAGGATAGCAATCTATAATTCCAGTTTGAATACCTTACCTTTAAAAATGCCTTACCGGCAGGAGTGATCAATAAAACATCTTCATCATCATATAAAGCTTCCAAACTTCCTGTAGAGATGCCATCCATGGCTAAAGCCCAGGTTTCTCCATCATCCGAAGATTTGTATACCTCTAACAGATTGGACGTGTTTACACCAGCCATAAACAACAAGTTATTTTCTCCGGAAACACCATCTCCGGATATCACTTTAGGTACAAAATCAGCAGGAATAGTTGTTGCTTCAGTCCAGGCGTCTCCATTATTTAGCGATCTATAATACCGGATATCACTTCCATCCAATGCCATTCCAAAAATAACAGAACCGTTTTTTCCAACGACCTTGACATTATCGATAGTTGCCGGGTAATTTACTTTCTCCCAGTTCTCACCATCATCCACCGACCGATATAAATCCTGGGGCTCAGGGTCATCGTCTGGATTATTTGAGTAATTGGCAAACAGGTAAGCGCCATTATTTAAATAACCATATACCCGCTCCAGCTGCTGTTCCGCAGGAAAGCCATTCATCCATACATTCCAGGAACTTCCCAAATCAGATGAACCATATATCCCCGACACAAACAAGGAGGTTAACATGTTATCTCCGGACACATATAACTCTTGAAAATCACTGGCCAACAAACCTGAATTAAGCGGAGACACTGCAGTTGTACTAATATCTGGAGTATAATGAATACCATCATCAATAAAGCAAGCTATAACTTCATTACCTACAGCATCAAATGCCAAAGCAAAAGGAGCCCCTTTTGTTAAAGAGGTTGTATGCAAGGTCCAGCTATCCCCCTGATTTAAGGTACTATAAAAACCTACAGACATATCCCCTTCCAAAAATGTAGCAAACACCTCTCCCAGACCGTTTTCGCACAGGTTATTAAACACTATCCCATTTTCCCAGTATGGAGGAATACCAATATTTGTCCACCCCTCTGAGCCAACCTGATCATAGCGATATAAACTACCCTCTCCACCAACAATCAGATAATCTCCAGACTTAACAAGACTCTCAATAGTAGTATTCTCAATAGAACTTCCCGGGTATGCAGCTGAAAAACCCAGGCTTACTGCAGCTTGACCATTAGAAGTTTTTGATAGAAACTCACCTGTGTTGTTTGTATTGGAATGTGTGATATACGCAAAGGTTCCATCGGTAAATATATCAGGCTCGTAATCAATCCCGGTTACCTGCATACCCTGCTCCCAACTGGTTCCATTATCATCTGAATAATACACATACGCTTCTGTTCCGTCATTAATCTCTGCAACAACTAATAACCTCCCCCCTATACTTACAATATTTCTCGATAAATAATAAAAACCATCCAATCCGGAAGAAGCAACCCATGAAGAGCCTCCATTTGCTGAGTACACAATGCCATACCATCTATTTACAACAACCAGATTGTTTCCGGAAGATACCATTCCTTCCACTCGCAACTGTCCAATAACATTATTTAAATTATTATTTACCAACACCCAGGAATCACTGCCATTGGTCAACTTAAACACCCCTCCGGGAGTACCCAAATACCAATCGGTTTGATGTTTTACCAAGGTTTCAGGAAAAGGAACCTCCAGGTCAGCACTTGTTAGTTGCACCCAACTTTGAGCAAAAAGAAAATTCGATATCACTGACCAAACGAAAATCAGAAGTAAAGCTTTTTTCATAATTCCATATTTTAATGAGTTGTATCAAGTTAACAAATTAATACTTAATATGTTCCCATCATATTTCCATAAGCTTCAAATTCCAACTCTCCATGTTATTGTTTAAATATTTTCGACCTAATTTAAAAATGATTAAATTCTACATTTTGACGAATAAATAAGTTACCATGTGCTACAACATAAAATATCTGAGCCAAAGAGAACTTAATTAGTGCAAAAAGCAGATACCAATATTTTATAGAGATAAAAAATACTTTACAGTTATATTAGTTATATTCGAAACAAAAACACATGAACCTACTTGGAAATATAATCTGGTTAATTTTTGGCGGCTTTATGGTGGCGCTTGAGTATTTGGTAGCCAGCATAATTTTAATGGTCACCATTATTGGTATTCCTTTTGGATTGCAGACTCTAAAACTGGCAAGCCTGGCATTCTGGCCTTTTGGAAGAGAAACAGTAGCTTCCCCACGAGCTGATGGATGCCTCTCTCTATTCATGAATATTTTATGGCTTTTGGTTGGTGGTATTTGGATTGCCCTGTCACACGTTTTTTGGGGACTGATTTTATGTATAACCATCATTGGAATCCCCTTTGGTAAACAACACTTTAAATTGGCATCAATAGCATTAACCCCATTTGGCAGGGAAATCAGATATAAACGTTAAACCTTACTAAGAGAGATGAAGAACTTTTTAAGCAAACTGGTAAAAACACTAGGTGTTTTTATACTAAGATACGGACTAGGACTGGTTATTATTTGGTTAGGATTTTTAAAATTCAAGAACATTGAAGCAGACTATACCCACCAGTTAATCTCTGGAGGATACATGTCGTGGATATTAAAATACCTGACTCCTTACGCATTAAATCATATTGTTGCCTATTTGCAAATAGTAACAGGGATTTTTCTCATGCTCAAACCCATATCAAAACCGATGTCGGTGTGGGGTGGCATTGGAGCTTGCACCATGTTTATTGTAAGCATTTCGCTACTGTTTACTTCAAAAATTGTATGGCAAACAGGATACGGCTTCCCTGAATTATCAAAAGCCGGGCAAACTATTTTAAAGGACATTATTTTACTTGGGGCATCGGCCTGGTGCACAAGCGACAGTTTATAATATTTAAACACATGGAAGAAATAAAAAGAGTATGTGTCTTTTGCGCTTCTAGTTCAAAAGTTAAAGAGTGCTATACCAAAGACGCTGTATTACTTGGAAAGATTCTGGCTCAGAAAGGTATCGGCATGAACTACGGCGGTGGTGCGGTTGGACTAATGGGGGCCATTGCAGATAGCATGTTGCTAAACAGGGGTGATGTTACGGGAATTATTCCACGATTTATGGTTGAAGTTGAATGGGAACACAAAGGTGTAGCTAACATGATTCATGTTGACACCATGGCAGAAAGGAAAAAGTTATTGGTAGAAAATACAGATGCGGTAATCTGCTTACCGGGAAGCACTGGCACGCTTGAAGAACTATTCGAGGTACTGTCGAACAAAAAACTGGGCCTATTTACAAAACCTGTAATTTTATTAAATACAAATGGCTTCTTTAATCCTATGATCCAGATGCTTGATAAAATAGCCAACGAGGAGTTTATGAGGGACGAACACCGAAACATCTGGAGTGTTGTTGAAAAACCTGAAGATGTAATTCCTGCAATTATAAATGCAACCCCCTGGACTATGGAAGCATTTAAGATTGCCGCCGTTTAAAATTCAGTTATAATTCTTCAATGGTTTTTATATTTTTGCAAAAAATCACTTAACAATGGATCTTTACATAAACGCAGAAAATACAACAAAACAGGATTCTACAAACAGAATTGAAGACCACAAGATCTCGTTACCAAAAGATTCAATCGTTGTTGATATAAAGCAAACTTCTACTTTATCCATTCCCGAAACTCCCAAAAGATTTTTAAAACAAGCCACCCCCCCAAAAAAAACACCTGAATTATTTAAGGCATCACCAGAAGATTCTTTATCCTTTAATCTAATAAAACGGAACCAAAAAGACTTTGGGATATTAAAGAAGAACATTGTCGATGATTTTTTATCGCCGATACCCTTAAGCGACAGGATATGGATCAATCAAAACCCATCATTGGCAGGCATACAAAACGATGCGGCACCTGTAACAGACACATTACAAACTAAAATATCAAACACACTGCCACAAGCAGAAAGCAGCCAAACTGATTCTTCTTTTTTCATGGAGAAAACTACCAGTTTAAATGACACTCAAAAAGGAAGTAGAACACAAACAAAAGAACATACAGAAGTCAATCCTCAACACGCCATAGCTCCCGAGCACAATTGGAATAAAGACATTCTGTCTGGATTTATATTAATTTCGGTAGCAATACTGGGTTTTTTAAGGGTTACTAACTTTAAATACTTAAAAGAGTTGTTCTCATCCCTAATTTATACTCAGAATGCCAGGAAGATGTTAAAAACGGTGAACCTGCACTACCAAAAGCCGGCATTCATCCTTAATAGCCTGTTTCTATTTAACACCTCAATCTTTTTATACCAGGTTATAAATCATTACCAAATAAGAACTTATTCCAGTCAAAACCTAATACTCATCCCAATTATCATAGGGATCATACTTATTTTTGGCTTAATAAAAATGGCGCTCTACCGATTTGTTGCCTTTGTATTCGACACTATCCCCGAAACAAAAGAATATCTGTTTTTCAGCTCCCTGCACAACAAAGTATTTGCCATTGCTATTTTACCTATCATACTTGTTCTTCCATATATCTCGCCTGAAGCAATCCAGGGAGTTATATATTTAGGCCTTTCTATATACACCTTACTCTATTTAATGCAATTATTTAGGGGTTTTGCAATTATTTTAAAAAATGTAGCTTCATTATTTTACTTGTTTTTGTATCTTTGTGCCCTAGAAATTTTGCCTATCATGATTGTTTATAAGATTTTAATTAAATAGGCATTGCGTGGTAAGAATTAAAGAGATATAGTTTTGAAGATAAAAAGAATCCTGGTTTCCCAGCCAAAACCACAAACAGAAAAATCACCTTATTTTGAATTGGCGGAGAAGAACAACGTAAAAATTGACTTCAGACCGTTTATTCAAGTAGAGAGTGTGCCTACCAAAGAGTTTCGTGCTCAAAAGGTAAACATCCTTGATCATTCAGCTGTTATTTTCACTAGTCGCACTGCAATTGACAATTATTTCAGGGTTGCAGAAGAGATGCGGGTAACTGTTCCTGACACAATGAAATATTTTTGTATTTCTGAAGCAACTGCGTATTATCTACAAAAATACATTGTATACAGGAAACGTAAAATTTTCCATTCTACAGGAAAATTTGCTGACTTGACAGATGTTATCAAAAAACATAAAGATGAGAACTACCTGGTTCCTCTTTCTGATATCCACAAGCAAGAAATTCCTGATTTACTGGACAAAAACAATATTAAGTATTCAAAAGCCATATTGTACAGAACCGTAAGCAGCGACTTAAGCGACCTGAAAGATATTGATTACGATATCCTTGTTTTCTTTAGTCCATCAGGTATAGCCAGTTTGTTACAAAATTTTCCTGGCTGGGATCAAAAAGAAACAAAAATTGCTTCGTTTGGACCTGCTACAGCAAAGGCTGTTAAAGAGGCCGGTTACAGGTTAGATATTCAAGCCCCTATGCCACAAGCACCATCAATGACCATGGCATTGGAGCAGTTTATCAAAAAGCACAACAAAGCTCAAAAATAGAATCCAACAGAGACTCAAAATACAAAAGGGCATTTTAAAATGCCCTTTTTTTATCTTTCAAAACTAAAGGTTAACAAACACATAAATTGCAAATGGCACATTCGGATTATTCCTTTCCAAAATCAGATCGGTTATGCAGCCATACACTAATTAACCAACTGTTTGCCGAAGGAAAATCATTTGTATGTTATCCTTTCAGGGTGGTTTATAAAAAATCCAATCTTCCAGACCCAATACATTCGCAAGTATTGTTCAGCGTATCAAAAAAAAGGTTTAAAAGGGCGGTAATGCGCAACCTGCTTAAAAGAAGATGCAGGGAAGCCTATCGCTTGAACAGGGAGGAATTTGCCTCTTTTCTTACTCAGAACAATCAACAAATTACGTTTGCACTGGTTTATATAGCAAGAGAGGAACTTGGTTACTCTGTAATTGAAAAAGGAATAAAAAAAACCTTAACTAAATTGCAGTTATCACTTAATAAAAACAGCAACCATGCAACTGATTAAATGGGCAATCAACAGCATAAAAGCTGCGTTGGTCTTTATCTTAATAATACCTATTAAGATTTATCAACATGCCATATCGCCAATGTTTGGTGCCTCATGCAGATACACGCCAACCTGCTCTGCTTATGCGGTTGAAGCATTAAAAAAACACGGCCCTTTCAAAGGAGCCTATCTGGCCATAAAACGGATTTTAAGCTGCAACCCCTGGGGTGGCCACGGTCACGACCCGGTTCCTTAATCCTTATTATTGGGCAGATTCAATTAAAAAGTTTATTTTCGTGAGTTAATTAAATAGAAAAATATGGAGTCGACCAGACAAAAAAAGGTATCCAGATTATTACAAAAAGAAATAAGTGAAATGTTCCTTAAAGAAGCCAAAGCATATACACTAGGTGCAATGGTTTCCGTTTCTAAGGTACGCATTTCGCCCGACCTTGGTAATGCTAAAGTGTATATCAGCATATTTCCATCAGCAAAAAAGGAAGATATTTTTAACGAAATACAAGAGCACCATTCCTTGATGCGAAGAAATCTTGGATTAAGGGTTGGGAAACAACTCAGGGTTGTTCCTGAACTACAGTTTTACATTGATGATTCACTGGATTACATTGACAATATTGACCGTCTTTTAAAAGAATAGCAATGCAGTACGATCCTATAAAAAGAAGTCTTGGTAAAGTTTTTAACCGCTCTCCATTTCTGCGCATTTTATTTTACAAGTTGCTTGACCTATTGCTATTAAGGGCATGGCACATCCGGAAGGAAATAAAATCATGGTCGAAAAAGATTGGCAACGACATCAACGTACTGGATGCCGGATCAGGTTTTGGCCAGTACGTATATTTTATTTCATCCTTAAACAAAAGCTGGAAAGTAACTGGCGTTGATGTTAAAACGGAACAGATTGAAGATTGCAACAGGTTTTTTGGCAAGATAAAGCGGGACAAACAGGTTTGCTTTAAATACGCTGATTTAACCAAACTGGGAGAAGAAAACTTGTACGACCTGGTTGTTTCTGTTGATGTAATGGAGCATATTGAAGATGATGAAGGCGTGTTCAGAAACCTGAATATGGCCATGAACAACGGAGGTATGCTACTGATCTCTACACCCAGTGATCAGGGAGGCTCTGATGCACATCATCATGAAGTAGAGCACGAAGATGGCGTAACCGGATTTATTGACGAACATGTAAGAGACGGATACAACAAACAGGAAATAAAACAAAAACTGCAGAAAGCCGGATTTAAAGATATTGAAGTAAAATACTCATACGGATGGCCGGGCAACATTTCATGGAAATTATCCATGAAGTATCCCATTATCATGCTGAATTTATCCAAAGTATTCTTTATTATTTTGCCTTTCTATTATTTAATTACCTTCCCTATATCATTTATATTGAATATTTGGGATGTGAAAGGCCAATTCAGCAAAGGAACTGGTTTGATTGTAAAGGCTTTTAAATAAAAATAGTCAATGCGCCTAATACTCGAAATAGCATTAAAATTCCTTTTTGGCAAAAAATCAAAAGGCATCATAAATGTTATTTCTACCATCTCAATTGTTGGGGTTTCTGTAGGTACCATTGCCTTATTGGTCATCCTTTCGGTTTTTAACGGGTTGCACGGATTAATTGGCAGCCTCTATGGGTCATTTGATCCGGACATAAAAATATCAGCTACTGAAGGTAAGTTCTTTTCTACTGATTCGTTAAATATCAAAGAAATAGAAGCGCTTGATGAAGTTGCCTATATTTGTCCGATAATTGAAGACAACGCCCTGCTAAAATATGACGACAGACAGGTTACCGCTGTTGTCATGGGCGTTAATGCCGCCTTTTCAAAAGTCAGCCAACTCGATTCCATCATTGTCGAAGGGGAATTTAACCTCAGGGATAAACAGGGTTTTGGTGGTGCCATAGGTTATGTATTGGCCGACCAGTTAAATATCCGGGTATCATTTTTAACGCCCCTGCTTTTATATGTTCCCAAGCGGAATAAAAAGATCAATCTGATGCGCCCCAATGAAGCATTTAATACCCATTATGTCCATCCCAAAGGCATATTCCTTGTAAAACAAATGGACTATGACTCAAAATACGTACTTGTTGATATTGATCTGGTGAGGGATTTATTCCAATATAAAGATTCTGAAGTTACTTCCCTGGCCATTGCACTAAAAGATGGCTACGATAATTACGCCACCCAAAAAAAGATACAAAAGATATTAGGCGCCGGTTTAAAAGTTGAAAACAGGCACGAACAACATGCCAGTTTTTACAAAATGATGAAAGTAGAAAAAATGGTGGCCTATCTCATATTGTGCTTTATCCTGATCATTGCAACCTTCAACCTCATCGGCACCATGTCAATGCTTATTTATGATAAAAAAGAAGGCATTAAAATATTAAAAAGCATTGGAGCGGATCAAAAGATGGTTACCAGGATATTTCTGGTTGAAGGATGGCTTATTTCTTTGATTGGCGTAATATGTGGCTTAGCAATTGGCATTATCCTGGTCCTTATCCAGCAATATTTTGGAGTGATCACATTTGGCGGTAGCAGTAGTTTTGTTGTTGATGCATATCCGGTTGCCCTGGTGGCAATGGATATATTTTACACCCTGCTTACAGTAACAACCATTGGATTTTTTGCAGCATCATACCCGGTAAAGGTTATTGTTAAGAGATACTTTAACGAAAATTAAATACCATACTCCTGCTATAATTCTTTTAGCATCTGCTATTCATACGTCTCAACTGTTGACACACAATCAGCATATCTTTCTTTTATTTCATCCAGGCATTGATTTACCTCTTCGGCAGTATCCGCTCGAAGCATCCTTATCTTCAACTCCCTGAAATTCCTTAACCCCTTAAAAGAAATAGCCAGATGCCTGCGCATATGTAAAATCCCACGCCTCTCACCTAACCATTCAATACTACTGGACAAATTCTCTCGTATCATCTCTACATGCTCCGGTATTTTAGGAAGCTCCAACAACTCACCAGTATCCAGATAATGTCGGATTTCTTTAAATATCCATGGCCGCCCGATGGATGGCCTGCCGATCATTAAAGCATCCACGCCATATTTATCAAGATATTTTTTTGCTTTTACAGGATTCGTTAAGTCACCGTTTCCTATGATAGGGATATGCATCCTTGGATTGTTCTTTACCTCTCCAATTAAACTCCAATCAGCCTCGCCATTGTACATTTGCGCCCTTGTCCGACCATGTATTGTCAATGCCTTAATACCCGTATCCTGAAGTTTTTCAGCTACTTCCACAATTTCCTTGGAACTATCATCCCATCCCAAACGAGTTTTAACGGTAACGGGCAATTCCACAGCTTCCACAATCTGCCGGGTCATTTCTACCATTTTGGGTATATCCCGCAACATTCCTGCACCAGCTCCCTTGCCTGCTATCTTTTTTACAGGACAACCAAAATTGATGTCGATTAATTCAGGTCCGGCCTCAGCAGCTATTTTAGCAGCCTCAACCATAGCATCTATTTCTTTGCCATACAACTGGATACCAACAGGCCGCTCCTCATCAAATATTTTAAGTTTTCGTTGTGTTTTTTCAATACTCCTGATTAAAGCATCTGCTGAAACAAACTCAGTATACATTAAATCGGCACCATACTTTTTACACAACAACCTGAACGAAGGATCCGTAACATCCTCCATTGGAGCAAGTAAAAGCGGATGCTTTCTCAACTTTAAATTACCTATATTCACTATTCTGCAATTAATTTCTTTAAAAGCGCTTTAAACTGATCGCTGTTCCATTTGGCTGCCCCTACCTTATTGATCACCACTTCTCCCTTTTTTGATATAATCAAAGAAGTTGGATAAGTATTCCCAAACAAGCTGGACGGTACCCTTTGCGACATGATGCTTACCGGCACTTCATATCCTTTTTTATCTAAAAACCCTTTAAGTTTGGCCGCCTCCTCATTGCTTATCAATACAAACTCAACCTGACCACCAAACTCTTTGTACAAATCATTTATTGAAGAAAACTCAGCCACACAAGGGGGGCACCATGTTGCCCAAAAATTAAGAAAAACCACCTTTCCTTTTAAATCTGCAAAATCTTTTGTTTCATGATTTAAGTTCAGGTATTTCCATCCATAATCGCTTTCGTTTAATATTTGCTTTTCCGATGACTCCTTTGGGGATGTCATGGTGTATTTAATAAAAAACGAAGTAATCGGCAACCTTGTAGAAGGGTTAAGGATTAAAATAAACAAGATCAAAAACAAGAAATCCAGCACAATCCCTGCCTTTGTTTTCCTCTTCCGGTACTTTTCCCACTGCTCTTTGAAAAATTTCTTCATTGTTTTGTTTTAAATCTTTTTAAAAGTTAAACCAACCGGCCACTTCATACTTTTATAACATTTACCGCAATTAGAACAGATTTGCATGCGAATGGTTTTATAATCATTTAAACCATCCACATTATTATAAAATTTTTGGGCATCAATAGTAAACTTATGTCCTGTTCCAGGCATCAATGTAATCGGAAAATAATTTTGTCCGCCAATATTTTTAATGGCAAATTCCCTTTTATCCTTGCCTTTAAAAAACAAAATAGTTGGAGCATTAAAGGTAATATCTCTTTGTGTTTGGTTGATGATATACACCTTCAAGGCAAGATTTCCGTTGGATTTTAACCTATAGTAACCAACCCGGAATATAACTATTTTAGGCAGCAACTTATCGAGATAGCCATACCGTTTGGCAACAAAAAAGCCTAAAACAATTATAGTTACCAACAGCATTGAAACAAATCCACCATCTCCTGATGGTGCCTCATCAGACGGGGCTTGCGAAGGATAATCAGATGTTTGAGGGGATACTACTTCTGATTGCGGAGCTTCAGGCATGGATTCCTGTATGCCGGCACCCCTGCTACATACCTGCATCATAAGGGCCAAACCAAGCATAACGTATATGATAATCCTGTTTTTCTTAAAAAAATCAAGAAAATTATTTAACTGCCTGCTCATGATTTTTTCTCTGAAGAATCTTTTGAAACTTTAATTTCCGGAAAGGCCATGATCCCTTTATAATTGATATAAAATTCGCCACCAACTACCGGCTTAGCCATCTCCTCCTCTGTTTGTCCGTTGGCATTGGCAATACCCACACTGGCGTACCAGCATTTTGAATGGTGCTTTTTACCCAATTCCCTTACCTGCTCAATTACTTCCGGAAGTATGATTCCCATTTCAGGATAATAACCGGTTTTAACTACAACCATATGGAACTCATCATCCTTTTTGGCCAGAATCTGAGGATTTACATCCAGTTCCTTTCGCACATTAAGGACTTCGTATCCTTTATCCACCAAATCTTTATAAACAACCTTTATACCCAGAAAATGCAGTTCTTCCAGGTTCATAATTTTTCCTTCAGCCATATTTTTAAAATTGTGGCTGCAAAATTGGGAAATTCAGACTAAATAATCGAAAGAATAACTGATTATTTATTCATTATCAACATCAAAAACAAAAGTAGAATTAGGATATGCCGGATGTACGGAAGTTTTAAGCGTTTGCTTGATATTTTCTATCTCTTTTAACAGATTGGCAGATGGCTTACTTCCAAAAACAGACACCTGGATGGTAAATTTAAAATGGCGGTTTTTATGCTTTTGTACATTATTGGCCGTATCAAAAATCAAACGATTAATATCATAAACCAAACGCTCTTCGTTCATGTGGCCAATTAAGAAGGCAATACTTGGATTTTTGGCAGTATTTTCAGCAGTTTCTATGGCATTACACGAACTTTCCTCCACATCGGGAAATTCAACTTTATAAAAAATATTCTCTTCAAGGTTACTAAAATCCAACTCTCCTTTTGGAGCAAGTGTATTTTTATCTACCATTTGAAAATAAACTACCCCTTTATCAAACAATGAATGGTACCCTTTGTATAAAAAATAGGTTATTTCCTGTCCGTTTGCTTCTGCCGAAACCAAATCAGTAATTACAAAAGCCTCCGATTCATATTCGCCCAAACTTTTATATACATACTCATTGGTAAAGGCCTCCATTTTGGTACTAATACTTTTCCCAAAATTGGTGCGGATTACCATCCTGTTTTTTTCAACCAGTCCGTTTTTATTTACAGCCAGCAATTCGTTATTGGTTTCTTTTATCAGTTGTTTTAAAAAAACAGTAGCTTCCAGGTAATCCATAATCATTTATTTTGGGGTTGAAACTTCAAAAATACCAATTATCCAAACATAATTTGCATTTTAAAGGGGCCACGAAGGCGTTTTTAATCTTTTTTAATAGGAAATGTCAATATATACTAAGCAAACTCTGTTTCCAGAACAGAAAAACCTTTTCTAACCCCTATAACGCATTGATGCATTCTACATACTTAATTAATGTTGAATATTTGACCGCAAATTTCAAATTATTTGCTAATCAAACATCTTTGATGTTGCTTTGTTACGATTCTTCATAAACCTTAAATAACTTTAAAAATGAAAACAATTTTTATTTCCATATTTTTAATTCTGTACAGTCATACCATTTTTGCTCAAAATAAAATAAATGCAGAATTGAGATACAATTTAATTATGGCTACAAATATTAATGCTCCAAATTATGGATTTGAAGATGAAAACTCTATTGGAAACTCTATTAGATTCCTATTGGGTTATCATATCAACAATCATATTAATATAAATGTAGGATTAGGCCTAGATGGCTATTCTAATGCACATGGCATCAATACAGCCCCTCTTGTATTAAATATAAAATACTCCCCTAACGGGAAACCTAAAGGCATATTTTTCTTAGCAGAAGGAGGGCCCCAGGTCACTTTCTCATCGACTGAAGATAAAGGTTATATGTTTTTAGGAGGAATGGGCTATAAAATAAAACTAAGCCGCTTAATAAGACTTAATTTTTTGGCAGGCTATAATTATCAAAAAACAACTAAAGGTTTTTCTAATTTTGATGATGACTCTAGTAGACAAGGTTTTTTTATAGGAACCAGCATTTCTTTGTAAGCCTAAAAAAAGAAGAACATTAGAAAAGTTGCAGCACTATACTGCAACTTTTTTTATTTAAAATCAGAATTCAAAAAAGAGTTTAAATTTGCAGCATTGTTCTCATCAAACGCTATACTATTTTGAAACACTACGCCATAGAAAGCCAAAATTTCTCGGTAAAGGGAAACTGGATAAAACATCTACTGAAAGGACGAAACACTGATTTACCGGAATTTCAGGGAAAGAAAGGATTATTGTTCTCAACAATTACTTTAGAAAAGATGATTGAAGAAGAGTTTTTGCATGATGATTTTGCATTGACATCCGACCCCAAAAGAAGCATCAGGACTTATAGCAGCGGTGAACAACGAAAAGCTTTACTGCAATACCTTTTTAAACAGAAACCCGATTTCCTGGTTCTGGATAACCCTTTCGATTGCCTGGATGTGGAATCGGTTGCAGCACTAAAACAACAGTTAATTGAAATATCGGAACAGCTTCCGCTAATTCAGCTTTTTAAAAGAAAAAGCGACCTGATGCCATTTGTTACCGATGTTTTAATCATTGAAAAAGAAAAACTGATCAATTCTTTCACGATAGGTGAATTTAAAAAGAGACACTTGCACCTGGAGTCTACATTTTTGCAAGGCTCCATTCCCGCTCCAATTAAACGGTTCAGCAACACACCAAATGAGTTGGTTAAATTACAAAATGTAACGGTGCACTATGATGGCAGGTGTATCCTAAACAATATCAACTGGACAATCAACAAAGGAGAGTTCTGGCACCTGATTGGCCCTAATGGTTCAGGTAAAACCACCTTGCTTACCATGATTTACGGAGATAACCCAAAGGCATTTGGTCAGGACATATATATTTTTGGAAACAAGAAAGGCAGTGGAGAAAGCGTTTGGGATATCAAAGAAAAAATCGGCTACTTTACACCCTCAATGACTGAACGCTTTCATAGTAGCCAAACAGTAGAGCAGATGGTTATATCCGGACTTGTGGATAGTGTAGGCTTGTACCTAAAACCATCCGACATGCAAAGAAACCTGGCCCAACAATGGTTAAAAGTACTTGGGTTACTCAACAAAAAAGACGAACGATTTTATAAATTATCCCAGATAAACCAGCGAATGGTATTGATTGCCCGTGCTATGATTAAACATCCCCCATTATTGGTTTTAGATGAACCCTCAACCGGATTAGATGATATACATGCGTCGTTAATGGTTCAGTTGATTCAGAAAATAGCAGAAGAAAGTGAAACCGCAATATTGTATGTGTCGCATAGAAAAGAAGAAGGATTATTACCCCAGTATGTTTATAAGTTGAATACGAATGAAGGTGGTTCGGAAGGGATTATATTGTAGAATATTATTTTAACAGATCGTTAGATTTTAGATAAGAGACATTAGACTGATTTACAATTCGCTTAAAATCAATAAGATAATAATTTTGCCATAAATTATTCAATGTATTTAGAATCAGCACATTATAAAAA
>NZ_JAPDPI010000028.1 GCF_026013615.1 Plebeiibacterium marinum | reverse complement strand
AAATACTCATTTGCTTGCAGAATTATAAACTTAAGAATAAAAGCTTATTAACTGGTTATCAACAATCTATTCCATTTTTAAGGATTGACTAAATACTGAAAATTTTTGTCCTGGCTGAATTAATGGCCTGATTTAGTTTATGATAATTCTTATCAGCAGATTTTACTAATTCTTTATCCGAATCCCATGCTCTCATTTTAACTTTATGGTTAAATGAAAGATCAACACGCTTTGCATTATATGTTATTCTCAAATAAAGCATTCCTAATTCAGGATCCTTCTTAGTAGTCCTTGTGAAAAATTTCACATAAAGCATCTGGTTTGTAGTCATTGCAATTGTTTTTTATTGTGTATAAAAAAATCAAACAGGAGTCATACTTTGTATAACATACCCTAATCACAATCAATATCAATCAAATTCAATGGCTATCAATATCACCTCAAGCTCGTACCACACTCAATATCAACAAGTAGCACACCCTCAAGTGTAACCAAATATAGAAAATTTCCAAGTTACACTCAAGTTACACCTGAGATTTAAATTAAATTGATTTAAATCAATTTACTAAAAAACAAAAAAGCTTGTAAATCATACGATTTACAAGCTTTTAACTTCTTTATTACCTGAAAGGTGTGAACCCAAGCGGTCAAATTTCGAACTATATCCTTGAAGATTTAGAGGCAATTTCTACTGTAATCCGTAGCGGAGTACTTGATTAACTTATTAGAATTCGAGATATGTTAATTAATCCGCTACAAATAAATTCAAGCGAAAACTTTCAGCAATTTTCAGCTAAAATTATATATTTGCCTTTGCTAATTGTCAAGGGTATAATTTTTATAATTATGCCGAAAATACATGTCGATTCTTTTAAAACAAGCTCCGTTCAGGGGCTTTTTGTGTTTATAGTCCCTAAGTGTTTTTTGATTTATTGCCTTATGTTTCGATTTATTATGCGAAATATCAAGGTTCTACAGTTGTATTCTATTCTCAACATCAATTCCTCTAAAAAAAATCAATTATCTAAATAAAATTCATCGCTATGATAAATCGCAGAACAATATTAAAGCAAGAGTTAGTAACAAAGTTATATCCTAATAGTGTCTCAATTAAATCTGCCATGCAGCATCTAAGGCGTGAAATAGACACATGCCCCGATTTAAAAAGGCAGATTGCGAAAGCTGGTCATACTAAACGGCACTACTACAACAAGCAGCAACTTTTATTAATACTCGAACATTTCTGTGTTGAGCCAGAAGAATTTGAGGAACTGTAATCTTTATCAAAGCAATCAATAAAACTCCACCCGAAAATTGAATAGCTTTTATTTAAGCACAGATAAATTTTTGTTTCATTAAAAACTAATAAATATGAAAAACAGAACATTTAATGTTTCGGCAGATTTGATGGTTGAATTTGCCGGATTATTGGGAGAGTATGAACTTGAAGGTGCAATCATTGGCACAAATGAAGATGATGAAATCCTTGTTAAAGTAGAATACGAACCAGAGGAACACAGCCAGGCTATTATTGAAATGATTGACTATTTGGAAGACCTGGATGATGATTACTCGGAAGAAGATGATGAGTAAGGTAATGGTAAGCTATGGGTTACTAAAAACAACCCATAGCCTAAGTCTAATAGGATAAGAATCCCTCTCTTTTGCTCAATAGTATTGAAAAGTCTATTAGAAGTAAGTCAAAGAGAAAATCACAAATGGAGTTTTTAAAAATAATAGATGACCAGTCACTATTTAATAGCTTCAACATTTAAATATGTTGCTGTTTGATAGGTTTTTATTGCTCACAATAGGTAATAATCGCTGCAAAGTTGGTCGAAATAGCTTTTTATAAAAAAATGTACCTGACCAATAGCATTTAATACCATAAGAATTAAGTACAACATAAAAAAATGCAACAATGAAGGAAAAACATAGCAATTTGCAAGATGCCATATATCGGAATTTGCAAGAAAACGCAACTTACGCTTATGAAATATTAGTCGAAGACAATTCAGGACTTATACTGATTGTACCAAGAACCAATAATATTGAAGCTTTTAATGAGAATATGAAATCTGCTAAAGATATTGTCAATCAAGACGGCGGCAATATCAAAGTCGATATTTATCGTGGTAAAAGTCCAAAAGCAGGATTAGTTACACGGTACAACATTGGTTTAGAGGAGAACAGGAAAGCTGAGAAACCTGTATCAAATCTGGCGCAGATAGAGCAGGCGGTTGATATGGCAATTAAAAAATACCAATTGAATAATAATATAGGTGGATTGGGAAGTATTGAAAACTTCAATTTGTTATTTGGTGCATTAACAGGAAATGATGCCGACAAAGAAAACAACGGAAATGCCTTAAGCGGATTAGCAGGACTATTGGGAGCAGTAAATAATTCCCGGTATGAAAATTCTTTAATGCAGTTTGAGAAAAAATTCAGCGATTACAAACAGGAAACCGAACTCAACTCTTTGAAAAAGCAGTTACTTGATATAACTTCTGAACGAGATACCCTCAAAAAACAAAATCAAGAATTAGAAAAGGCAAATTCTGAGTACAAAACAGAGGTGTCAGAGCTTGAAACCAGACTTGCCGGGTATTCAAACACAGAACTATTAAAACGTGTAGCAACGGGTGTACTCTCAGGAATTGGAAGCAAGATACTTGGAAATAGCCCAAAGGCTGCCGAATTAATGGGTTTATCAAAAGATGAGTTACAAGCTGCCCTGGGTTTTGTTGAAGAGGATGAAGAACTACATGGACATTCTTCCATAACCCAACACGATGTTGACATAGAAGAAATGCCTATCCCAAAAACAGAGCAGCAAAAACAAATCTTTAATGCCATAAACGATACTGCAAAAGCACTAAAACAAAGCGATATTCAATTTGCTATTTATATGATAACAATAATTGGCAATTGCATGGAAAGCAAAGAGTTGACTAAGAGCATGGTTCAGCATCTCGAAAAGGAAAAACAACGTTTGAGCATTGAGGAAGATGATGAAAGCGCAGGGGAAGAAGAATAAAAGGATTTAAACAGCCAGGTTATGGCTCAATAACAATACAGATGCAAACAATTGAAAAAGTAAAGCAAATTGATATAAAAGCACTTATTGAAAAGGAAACCGGAACTTGCTTCAATAAAACTAATCAACTGGAAAAATGTCCTTTTTGTGGTAGCGGTAAAGGCACGAATCATTCTCCGGCTTTTAGCATTAAAAAGAAAAACAATTTCTTCAAATGTTTTTCATGTGGTTCCGGTGGCAGCACCATTGATTTCTTGATTTCTCTAAATTCAGGTTGGAACGAACATAAGGCTATCAAATATTTACAGGAGGAATATCTCGGCATTAAAGAGACGTTTCAACCATCACAGAATGTAACAAGTGCTTTCGACAAAATGCTTTTTGCGATAAAAAACAATCCTAAAGAAACTGCTACTGATTACCTAAAATCTCGTGGAATTAGTTTTATAGATGATTTGCCTGACAATAGTTATTGGTACGATTCACACGCTGATGCCATTGTTTTTATTGATGCCAATAATCAACTCATTAACCGCAGGATGATTAATCCTAAAAAAGGTAAGCCCAAAGCCAAAAATAACGGAACGTTAAATGGCAGCATCTATGATAAAATGTATAATCCCGATTATGATGTTGTTTTCATACAGGAAGGCGTTGTAAATGCATTATCAATGAAAGGCTGTTCATCCATAGCTTTGTTTTCCACAGAGAATAAAATCAAGAATCCTAAAATCCTTCAAAAGTATATTGAAGGGAAAATCGTTGTTTTAGCAATGGATAACGATAGTGCAGGAAATAAATGTGCAGAGTATTATCAAGATTATATTTTATCCAACCGATTTGACATTAAATCACTACGTAGGTTAATATTACCGGAGAATAAGGATGCCAATGATTTACTTCAAGACAAAACAATTGTTGATTTTCTTCAAAACATGAACAATTACCAATTGCTTTGGGAAGATATTATTAATAAGCCTATTCCAAAATTCAGCATTGATGAACTGGCCGACATCGAAGAATACAACTTTTATAAGAAAAATGGATGCTACTATGCCAATGAGTTTCATAAAAGCAAACCTGTTGAAAGAAAGCTATCCAACTTCCTGATGGATTCGGTTTATCACTTAATGGATGGCACAAAAGAAAGGAAACGGTTAATTAAGTTTCAACGAAATACAGGAGAGATTACAGTAAATGAAATAACAAGTTCGGAGCTTAACCTCGATAAGTTTAAGAAAGTAATTCGTAGCATATCAGGGCGTGGCTTAACTTTCTTTGGGAACACACAAAATCTTGACACTATCCTTACTTACCTGTACGATAATGAGAAAAATGCCATTACTGTAAATCAGCTGGGTTATCAGCAAGAATCAAAAACCTATTGTTTTGCAGATGCTACAATAACCCATGATAATAAATTGCTTTATCCTGATAAGCTCGGCATTGTAAATCATGGCAAATCCGCCTATTATTTGCCTCCATTTGCATACACAAACCTTGACGATAAAAGTTATTCCGGACAACGTAAATTTACATACAAAGCAGGAAACCTGAACTTTAAAGAATGGTCGGAACTGATTTATAATGCTTATGGTATTAATGGCGCAATTGGTATATCCTTCATCATACTTGCTTTGTATCGTGATTTTATACTTGAACTTACAGGCTTTTTCCCATTCCTGTTTCTGTTTGGAGACCAGGGTGCTGGTAAATCAAATTTTGTCAACTTTTTTCTACATCTGTTTGGCGAACCGAATCATGGCATATCATTACTAAACTCAACTGATAAAGGTTTTTCTCGTTCGCTTACTCAACGAAATAATGCACTTTATTATCTGAAAGAATACACTAACGCAATTGATAAGAAAACTGTTGATGTTTTTAAAACAGGTTACGATGGAGAGCTTTACACTATGGCTCAAAAAAGTAACGATAATAAAACCACAACGTTTGAAATTAGTTCTGCCTGTATGGTTGATGGCAACGAGCTGCCCACATCTGAAGCTGCACTGTTTGCCCGAATGATAGTACTACATTTTGAGGACAATAAGTTTTCAGATGAAAGCACCCATGCTTATAAAACCCTTATAAAAGAAAAAGAACAAGGTTTTTGCAACATAACCAGGGAACTTCTAAAATACCGGAATGTAATTGAGACGAAGTTTAAAACGGTGTTTGATTCTATTTTTTACGAACTTAAACCGGAAATAACAGCTGTTACTGAAATTTCTGACCGACAGATTAAGCACATAGCTTTATTGCTAACTCCGGTCCAGCTATTAAAAAACAGTTTGGAACTTCCATTTGATTATTCAACATACAAACAGTCCGCTATTGAGAATACAATTAAGCAAAATGAGATGGCCAGTACCATTAAAGATGTCTCCATATTTTGGGAAGCCATTGCTTTTAAACTGAGCCAACCAAAAAGTGAGATTAAAGTAAACACGCATTACTTAAAAGACCCGGTAAATAAGAACCTGTTTATTAAATTTCCTCTCCTGTTTCCATATTACAAGGAATATGTAAAAAAGAATGGCTTAAACGATTTGGATGCGAACTCATTGAAATCATTGCTTACATCAAAAGGCAATACATCTTTTATTCAAAATACAACGCAGAAGTCGAGAGATAAAGCAATTAATAAAAAACCGTTAGGGAGCTGTTATCGGTTTAAATATGAAGATATACCCGAAAGTATGGGGATAATAATAAATGATGTTGAACTGAACTTATAATACCGTTCTAATCGGTATTTTTTTTGTCCTTTTTAAACTTGCAAAGATGTTGAATAAAAACCTTTGTTAACTATGTTAACCGTGTTAACCAAATATATTATTTTACTGTATATTAAACTTTTATCGGTTAACATGAGGTAAACATGGTTAACATATTTCCCTTTGTACCGACCTGTAGACAATGTAATATAGAATTAAAAAAAAGAATCAATAAATTTTCATAATGAGATATATCTCATTATATTTGTAATGAGAATATTCTCGTTTAAATATTTAGTTGTCTGTATGCCAAGGCGTAGAAGGTTAAGAAAAGTGATTGCTCCTCCTGGATTTAAAGGATATAAACCTTATGGGGCAAATCATTCTAAAAATGAATTTATTGAATTGCTTTATGAAGAATACGAAGCTATAAAATTGTCGGATTATGATTTTATGAACCACGAAACAGCAGCAAAAGTGATGGGCATTTCCCGTCCAACCTTTGCAAGAATTTACGAAAGTGCAAGAAGAAAAATTGCAAAGGCAATGGTTGAGGTAAAAGAAATCAGAACGGTTTATGGAAACGCATTATTAGATAAAAACTGGTATGAATGCCATGTATGCAATGCACGATTTACTATACCTAAAACACAAAACAAGCACTGCTGTGCAATGTGTTCATCTATTAATATTAATCTTTTAAAAAATGATATATGAAAACAATAATAACATCATCTGGAAATATAACAACTGCGGTTTTTGATAAGCGTTTTGGTAGGGCTGCATGGTTTTGTATCTACGATGAACAAACCGGAGAAGCAGAGTTCATTGAAAACGTGAATCTCAATGCATCTAATGGTGCAGGTACGAAGGCGGCTGAAAAGGCTATTGAATTAAATGTTAAAAAAATAATCTCAGGCGACTTTGGCCCAAAAGCTAAAGAGCTGTTGGATAAGTTTGAAATTCAAATGGTCATCTTACAAGATGACAACTTAACAATTGAAAATATCATTAAAAAACTTAAAAATTAGAATTATGCCAAGATTTGATAGAACAGGCCCAGAGGGACAAGGTTCTCAGACAGGCCGTAAAATGGGGAAATGTAATCCCAACAATCGGGAAACTACCGAACAAATTGATGTTAATGAAACTTCTCGTGGATTAGGAAGAGGGTTTGGCAGAAGAACAGGTAGAGGTGCAGGTAAAGGTTTGGGTAGAAGGAATGAAAGGGGGAACGCTTGATTTCAAGTAGTTTAAAACTCAGTTTTAGATAATCGTGTATCCTTCTGGTATGCGATTATTTAATTCAAACAACGGGTATTCCAAGGTAAAAGCATTGACATTTAATCTTTTATCGGGGTTACTACCTATTTAGGTAGGTTGTTAGCATATTCTAAACCTGAAGCAGCAAATAAACCAATTCTTAATGTATTGGCTTTTTCCGAAGCAAGCTTTATTTATATAACATTGGCAGACCTTGTACCGCAAATACACAGAAAAACCAATTTCAAAGATTCTTTAGCACAAGTAAGCCTGATTTTAACAGGTATGTTAATCATTTATAACATTAGAAAAATTTATTAAACATGACAAAAAAAATTGCTGTGCCTGTTAACGAAACAGGAATACTGGATGCTCATTTTGGGCATTGTAAGTTTTTCGCATTGGTAAATACCGATGGCGATAAAGTTATTTCAGAAGAAAAAGTTGTGCCTCCCCCACACGAACCTGGTTTGTTACCTCAATGGTTAGGTGAGAAAGGCGTAACAGACATTATAGCCGGAGGGATGGGTCAAAAAGCTATTCAACTGTTTAACCAAAACGGAGTAAATGCTTTTGTTGGTGCGCCCCAACTAAATGCCATTGAATTAGTGAAAGGACACTTAGACGGTACATTAAATTTTACGGCTAATTATTGCAATCATGATGCAGATCATGAATGTGGTGGACATTAATATAAAATTTGAATGAGACCAGAGTGTTATTTTTGTCACATAAAAACTGTGAAAAATCTGCTTGCTAAGTTTAATCCTCCAAAAACTGTTTCGGAGGATTTCATCTTTTCAGTGCATGAAATATTGGGGGATAATCGCAGTATGATTAATCCCAAATTAGCAACTAATATTCAACGCTTTGCAAAACAAAAGTTGAATACCAAAGATTTGTATGCTAGTGAGAAATTAAGTGCTAATAAAATATTATTAGCTGATTATGAGTATTGGAGGAACTATATCGACAACAGTAATAATCCTTTTTATACAGCAGTTAGACTTGCCGTAGCAGGAAATATTATAGACTATGGGGCGCACAGCGTAAATGGAGATATTAAGGAACAAATAAAAGATTTAATAAACACTCCCTTTGCTATTGACAAATCAAAAGAGTTCAAGAAAGCTATTGATAAAGCTGAACGGATATTATATCTAGGTGACAATGCCGGGGAAGTATTTTTCGACCGATTACTGCTTGAAACTATACGTCATCCTAAAGTAACTTTTGTAACAAGAGGAGCGCCTGTAATTAACGATGTTACAATAGAAGACGCCAAACAGGTTGGTATTGATAATATATGCGAGATAATTGATAATGGGTTCGATGCACCATCAACTTTGTTGGAGTTTTGTTCTGATGAATTTAAACTGGCATATAATAGTGCAGACTTAATCATTTCAAAAGGCCAGGGCAATTTTGAGGGATTAATGAACGAGAAACACCCAAACACATTTTTTCTGCTTATGGCAAAATGTGAACCAATGGCAGAAATGCTGGGGTGTAGTATGAATGACCTTATAGTAACTCAGTTAAATTAATATTGACATGTCATACAAAATTGCAATAGCAAGTGGAAAAGGCGGAACCGGAAAAACAACAGTTGCAGTAAACTTATATGCCATGCTACATAAAGTATTAGGCAATAAAATAGAACTGGTTGATTGTGATGTGGAAGAACCCAATGATCTTATATTCTTTGAGGGTGCGATTAAGGAAAAACAGGAAGAGGTTTTTCAATTAATACCTCATATTGATACAGATAAATGTACTTTTTGTCGTGAGTGTGTTGATTATTGCGAGTTTAATGCCATTGTTGTAATACCACCTGTAAATTTTGCCGAAGTAAACAAAAGCCTGTGCCATTCCTGTGGTGCTTGTATGGTTGCTTGCAAGCATAACGCAATAACTGAGCATCCTGAAACAATTGGCTGGGTAAACTCATACCGGACAAAAAATATCAATGGCTTAAAAGAAGGCAGGCTCAAAATTGGTTCTGCTATGCAAACTATGCTGATTAAAGACCTCAAAAAAAGAGTGTCGGAAAATAATGAAATTGTAATTTTTGATGCCCCTCCGGGAACGAGCTGTCCTGTGGTAGAAACTATTAGCGATGCAAATTACGTGATACTTGTCACAGAGCCAACCCTTTTTGGTTTACATGATTTAAAATTAATGGTAAACCTTATGAAAGAAGTAGAAATACCTTTTGGGGTTATTGTGAACAAAGCTGGTTTAGGCAGTAATGAAGTATATAAATATTTAAAAAATGAAGGCATTAAACTTTTGGGTGAATTGCCTTTTAGTCGGGACTATGCAAGCATTTACGCAAAAGGAAATATTGTTGAAAACACACCTGATAACATAAAACTCAGTTATGAAAAAATAGTTGAGAATTTATCACATAAACTAATGAAATGAACATGAATTATGAAGGAGATAACTATTTTAAGTGGTAAAGGTGGAACAGGAAAGACAACCATTGCAGCTGCTTTGGCTTCGGTAGCTAAAAATGCTGTTTATTGCGATAATGATGTGGATGCTGCCGACCTTCATTTGCTTTTCAATCCAACAATACAGGAAAAATACGATTTTTCAAGTGGGTGGGCAGTTAGCATTGATAGCGAGAAATGTAATGCCTGTAGTTTATGTTTACAACATTGTCGTTTTGATGCGATTCATCAGCATGACAATGGAGAAATATATATTAATTCCCTGCAATGCGAAGGTTGTCGGTTATGTGAACGTGTATGTCCGAATGACGCAATATCTTCAATTGAAAACACAAGCAATCATTGGTTTATTTCTAACTCTCGGTTTGGAACATTAGTACATGCTGAAATGGGGCCAGGTGAAGAAAATTCAGGCAAACTGGTTAGTCAGGTTCGTAAAAAAGCAAAAGAAATCAGCCAGAATTTTAATGGTGACTTTATTATTAACGATGGCCCTCCCGGAATTGGATGTGCAACTATAGCTTCATTATCTGGTACTAACCTAGTTTTACTTGTAATTGAGCCAACAAAATCGGGATTGCATGATGCTGTTCGTCTTGTAGAATTGATTAACTCGTTCAATATCGAAACTTATGCCGTCATCAACAAATTTGATATTAACAAGGAAGTTGTAAACGAAATTAAAACCTTTCTTAATGAAAGTAATATCCCTTTGTTAGCTCAAATTCCTTTTGATGAAAAAATGGTTGAAGCGATGACTCTAGGACAAACTATCGTTGAATATCAACCTGAATCAGAAATTACAGAAATCATAAAAACGGTATGGAAAAGATTGATGAACTAACAAATAAATCCTTACCGATTATAGCCTATGGTAATCCGGTTTTGAGGCAAAAAAGCCGGAACATCTACGATAGGGATATTTTGGTAGATAAACTTATTGAGGATTTATGGAATACGCTTGAAATATCAGGTGGAGTTGGGTTAGCTGCTCCTCAAATTGATAGCCAGCTTAACGCATTTGTTGTAAAAAGTACCTTAATGTATGATGAACTGGAAACAAATTACCGTAAGAAGTTATTTTGTGGCGACAAGGGTATTGAAGAAGTTTTTATAAATGCCAATATATTAGAATATTCCGAAGAAACAAACAAACTGACCGAGGGTTGCCTTAGTATCCCAGGAATAAGTGAAGATATAAAACGACCATGGGATATTATTGTTGAATATCTTGACAAAGATTTTGTTTTACATCGAAAAATGTTTTCCGGCTATACGGCAAGGGTTATTCAACATGAATTTGACCACACAAAAGGTTTGCTTTTTATTGACCATCTATCTGCTTTAAACAAAAAACTTACGAGAAATAAACTTAAGCAAATAAAACAAGGCAAAATACCAACCGATTATCCCATTCAATATTTAAAATACAGATAGCATGTTACAGCATATAGCTTTTGAAATAAAAGATAAGTAGAAGTAATTATGGCAAATTATTTAGATAAAGTAAAACACATAATCCTTGTTGCGTCAGGTAAAGGAGGGGTTGGAAAATCAACTGTTGCAACTAACCTTGCCGTTGCATTAACAAGAGAAGGCTTTTCTGCCGGGCTTTTAGATGCCGATTTATATGGACCATCTGTGCCTTTAACACTTGGCGTAAGTGACCAACACCCTCAAGTAGAAAAAAAAGAAGAGGAAGAAGCAATTATACCAATTTCTAGATATGGTGTAAAAACCATGTCGCTTGGTCTGATAATGAAAAAGGAAGATGCTATAATCTGGCGTGGGCCAATGGCTTCAAAAGTTTTAACACAGTTGCTTGAAAATACCGTTTGGGGCGAACTGGATTACCTTGTAATTGATATGCCTCCAGGAACAGGAGATATCTGTATTACCCTTTCACAGAAATTGCCACAAGCAAAGGCTATTATAGTAATTACTCCGCAACAAATGGCTGTTGCTGATGGGCGAAAAGCTGCCAATATGTTCAAAACCGAAAAAATTGATATTGAAATATTGGGTATTGTAGAAAACATGTCGTGGTTCACACCCGAAAAACATCCCGATGAAAAATACTATTTATTTGGAAATGGAGGAGGTATTGAACTTGCCAAAGAGCTTCGTTGTCCTTTGTTGGCTGAAATACCGCTTGTAAGTGATGTTTGCGAACTTGGTGATACTGGTAAAACGGTATTTGCATCAAACAGCAAATTAATTGTACAGGCTTTTGAAAAGCTGGTAAATAAAATAAGCAAATAATATGTTAACATAAAAATTAAAATTATGGAGTATCCGGTAGTAAATAAAGAAGAATGCACTGGTTGCGGTGTATGCGTAGAGGTGTGTCCTATGGCCGCTATAGAATTAATTGATGGTAAAGCGCAAATTAACAATGAGAAATGTCGTAACTGCGGCTTATGTTTAGGAGAATGTCCTGTTGGAGCTATTAAAGATTAATACTATGAAAATCAACAAACCAAAATTAAATTTATCAATAGACATACTCATGTTTATGTTAATAATACCAATTGCTGGTATTGGTTTTCTGATTAAATACGTGCTTGTTCCTGGCTTTAAACGAAATGATATTTATGGACGTGATGTTGAACTTTACTATTGGGGTATTGACCGACACCAGTGGGGAACAATTCATTTAATCCTGAGTTTTGTCCTGCTCTTTTTATTGGTACTTCACATTGTATTTCATTGGAAACAGATTATTGGAATTTTTAAAAAGATGGTACCAGCAAAAGCATTGCGAGTTATCCTAGGCTCATTATTGGTATTATTCACGTTTGTTTTTGGTATTGTTCCTTTTTTTCTTAATCCCGAAGTTGATGAAAGTGTCTTAAACCATGCTCACAATAGTAAGCATGGTAAAGGCTATTCTTTTGAAGAAAGGCAATATAAAAACAAAGTTGAAGCAAAACCTGACATAGGACAAGACCAAGAAAAAATACCAGATGTAGAGCATCATACGGAGCTCAAACATGCTCACCAATCAGATATCGAAATATATGGGAACATGACTATTAATGAAGTTGCAGAAAAGTACAATGTTTCTGCACATGAACTGGCTAAAAGCATTAATGTACCTACTGGTAACAATAATAAAAGATTGGGAAGATTGCGTAAACAATATAATTTTCAGTTAAATGATATACGAGATTACATAGAGAGCAAAAACATGAAGGAATGATAAATGAACTAAAACATCAAATAATGGATATGCAACAACAATTTTCATCGAAAAGCCATTTAATTTCAAGGAATAAAAATGGAAATATTGATACCGTTTTAGTTGGCGAAGAAATAATTCTTGAAACATCTGTCGGAAATCTTATTCCAAGATATACCCTTGATGATGACTCTGGGAGAAAAAAGGAAGCCCCTGTAAAATTTTATAAAACAGGTGAATTAAAATCGTTGCCTTTAGAAAAGTTAACAGAAATACCCACTTCGGTTGGAACTATAAAATCCGAGTTGGTAATATTTTATAAAAGCGGTGCTTTGTATCGTACCTTCCCTTTAAATGGAAAAGTTACTGGTTTTTGGACGGAAGAGAATGAATGTGAATTGGCAGAAATCATTGATATACAAACGGCTGTGGGTGAAATTAAAGTTAAACCAATCTATTTGCAGTTTTATGAAACAGGTGAGCTAGAAAGCTTACTGTTTTGGCCTAATGAGCATGTGAAAATAACAACAGATATGGGCGAAATGCTTATTCGAAAGGGTATTTCTTTTTATAAAAACGGAAAGGTAAAAGGCTTTGAACCCCTAGAAGAACTTGCCGTTAACAGTCCTATTGGCAAATTAAAAGTATTTGACCCCGACCCAAACGGCATTCAGGCAGAAAGTCATTCTTTATGTTTGAACGAAGACGGTTCTGTACAAAGTGTTATCACCTCATCTAACCAAATAGTAGTTAAAAAAGGTAGTGTTGAATACAAAAGGTTTTCACCCAAACTTGTAACAAGTTATTGCAATGAGAATGCTTTTTTTATATCGCCCCTAAAAATAGTATTTGGTGACAATTCATTGGTATTTAACAACATTAATGAATCTACTGAAAGTGTCTCCAAGGAATTGAATTACAAAATAATAGATTTTGTGCCCGATAAACCCATTTCGTGTTTTGGATGCGAATAATAATGTAAATATTTAATACAGACTTAAACAAATGATTTATTTCACAGAAACAGATATTGACCGTTTAATTGAAGACGATGTGCCTGCTGGCGATATGACATCTTATTTAATGGATTTTAAAGGAGAAACAGGACGTATTTCATTATTTGCCCGTCACTCCATGGTTGTATGCTGCATTGAAGAGGCAGAAAGAATGTATCGGAAAAACGGCTTACAAATAATGCATAGTGTTCCTTCCGGGACAAAATTATCCGAAGGAGATAAAATGCTTGAAGCGGAAGGAAATGCCGAAGCCATTCACTTAATTTGGCGCACAGGGCTTGCCATGATTGAATTTGCATCTGGAATTGCTACACGAACCAATTCCTTAGTTGAGGCAGCTCATGCTGTAAACCAGAATATTCAGGTAGCCGGAACCAGGAAACATCCACCGTATCTAAAAAAAATTGCATTAAAGGCTCTCATGGCGGGCGGAGGAATACCTCATCGTACAGGTTTATCTGATACAATCCTTATTTTCAGGGAACACCTGTTGTTTTCAGGGGGATATGAAAATATTGAAAACGTAATTACAAAAATCAGGAACAAGCAAAAAGAACGCAAGATAGTTGTGGAAGCACATAATATTTCCGAAGCTAAACTAATTGCAAGCTCAGGAGCTGATGTAATTCAAATGGATAAGCTTCCACCGAATGATTTTCCCATTTGTAAAAAAGAATGCGAAAAGATAAATCCATCAATTTGCATTATTGCTGCCGGAGGTGTTAATGCATCTAACGCTGCTGAATATGCCAAAGCTGGTGCAGAAGTATTGGTTACATCATGGATGTATTTTGCTCCTCCGGCAGACATTAAAGCGGTTATTGAGAAAATCTAACCATATAAAGTAAATGATGGATATAAAACTGGTAGATAAATGAATGATAATATAGAAAAAGGAGAGTGTGTTGAGTTGCCTAGTAAGTATGGCCACTTTAGGTTAATTCCTTTTTTAGAGAAGCAAACAGGACTTGAGCATGTTGCCTTGTTAAAAGGCTCCTTTGTGGAAAATGATATTGTGTTAACCCGAATCCATTCTGCCTGTGCAACAGGTGATTTATTTGGCTCGCTCAGGTGTGATTGTGGAGAACAGCTCGAAAAAGCCATGACTATAATTGAACAAAATGGACAAGGGCTACTCCTCTACCTGCAACAAGAAGGAAGAGGCATCGGCTTAATGAACAAAATAAAGGCTTACAAACTCCAGGAAGAGGGTTTAGATACAGTTGAAGCTAATATTCAACTGGGCTTTGCCCCCGATGAAAGAAATTACCACATCGCTTCTTCAATTCTTCAACTGCTGGAGATTAAGAAGGTAAACCTGCTTACAAATAATCCAGAAAAGATATCGGGACTTGAATTAAATAACATACAAGTTGTTGAGCGTATTCCTTTGGTTATAAAACCAAATAAATACAATAAAAAATATATGAATACCAAACAGGAACGGATGAATCATCTGTATAATATTTTAGAAATTTAATAAGTAAAAATGAGGATAAATAACATACTAAATTTACTATTAATTGGTTGCCGGATATTTATAGGTCTTGTATTTATGTTTTCCGGTTTTGTGAAAGGTATAGACCCTTTGGGAACAACATACAAGCTAATAGATTATTTTAATGCATTTAACTTGGGATTTCTTGAACCTCTGTCTTTGGCTTTCTCAATCCTGCTGAATATGTCGGAGTTCCTGTTAGGTGTAGGTTTGGTATTTGGTGTTTTTCAACGTTTTTTTATATGGATGGTATCGGTGTATATGCTTGTTTTTACACCGCTTACTTTCATATTAGCCATTTATAATCCTGTTACTGATTGTGGTTGTTTTGGGGATGCCATTGTTATGACTAATTGGCAAACCTTTTTCAAAAATCTGGTTATTGTTGCTATTCTCTTTCCTGTTTTTCTAAACCGAAACAAATTAATAAGTTCATTAGGGTTAAAAAAACAATGGGTAATTACAGGAGTGGCAATTACCGGGTTTTTATTTATTTCAGCGCAAACCTATCATCACCTTCCTTATATCGACTTCCGCCCTTATAAAACAGGAACTTTTATTCCTGATGCAATGACCATTCCGGAAGGAATGCCAACCGATTCTTTTACATATTCTGTTATGTATAAAAAAGGTGATCAACTTAGAGAATTTGCCCTCGAAGATATTGCAAGTATTGATTCTACCTGGCAATGGGTAGAAACCAAATCGAAACTGGTAAGAAGAGGATATCACCCACCAATTCATGATTTTTATTTTACTAATAACGAAGGTGAAAATATTACAGATTCTATCTTACACAATTCCTCTTATGTATTTCTTGCTATCTCTCACAAACTAAATATAGCAAATATGAAAGGACTGGAAAAACTAAAGACCAACTTTGATTTTAGCAGACAACACAACTATAACTTTTATTTGGCAACAGCATCGATAAGCGAAGAAATTGACTTTTGCACTTCGTAATATCAATTGCCTTTTCACTTTTATGCAGCAGATGACATTATGCTTAAAACGATTGTGCGGTCGAATCCTGGTCTGGTATTAATAAAGGATGGCACAATAATCAAAAAAGGGCATCATAACGACTTTCCAAATAAAGAAGAATTACAACAATTGACCAGTAATTAATAGAGATGACAAAAATACTTAGTGAAATGCAGAGGGCTGAAAAAGGCATTATAAAGCAAATTAGGGGTGGTAAAGAATTGTTGGCAAGAATGGACAGTCTTTCGCTTTATATAGGAAAAGAAATAGAATTGGTTTCAAAACAATCAAAACGGGGCCCGGTAGTTGTGAAATTAGGAAACACTCAGGTAGCCATAGGTTCGGGAATTGCTCAAAAAATAATAGTTGATGTAAAATGAAACGAAACATGGCCAAATAATTAATAAGATATTCATAATAATTATTTGATTATGTGAAGTTCCATCTGGCAAATTAAAATATTAAATAAACAGATGAACATATTACTAATAGGTAATCCGAATGTCGGGAAAAGCGTAATCTTTAACAGGCTTACCGGGGTTGATGTAATATCATCGAACTACCCGGGAACTTCTGTTGATTACACCAGGGGTTTTCTATCAATTAGCGGAAAAAGGCATCAACTTATTGATGTTCCTGGTACATACACACTTGAACCTACTTGCAAAGCAGAGGAAATAGCCGTTGAATTACTGAAAGAAGGAGACGTTGTTATTAACGTTATCGATGCAACTAATCTGGAGCGCAGCTTAAACCTTACCCTTCAGCTTATAAAGCAGAAAATTCCGTTTGTAGCAGCCCTTAATTTGTTTGACGAAGCTGAACACACAGGTATTTTTATTGATGTTGAAAAGCTTGAGTGTATTCTTAATGTTACATGCATACCAACCTGTGCGTTAACCGGGGTAGGGATTAGTAAACTTGTTAATTCATTAGAAGAAGTTAAAGTGTCTGATTTTGACTTTGATAATGAAGATCGTTGGAATACAATTGGAAATATATTACAGGAAATACAGCATATCAAGCATAAACATCATACTTTTTTAGAAGCCCTGCGTGATTATTCTATTAAACCGGTTACCGGTATTCCTATTTTACTTATAATCATGGTGTTAATGTTCTTATCTATTCGTTTTGTTAGCGAGGGCATAATTGAGCATATATCAAATCCGTTGTTTAATTCCTTGTGGACACCCGTTTTGGGTAAGTTGTCTGCCCTACTTCAAAACAATGAGTTGTTATCTAAACTATTATTTGGTGAGTTTAATACAGTACTAAATTATGAAACATCTTTCGGCTTACTTACAACAGGGTTATATATCCCAATAGGTATCGTATTGCCATATGTATTTTCTTTTTATACCATTCTGGCACTCATGGAAGATTCCGGGTATTTGCCAAGGGTGGCTGTAATGATGGATACCACCATGCATAAGGCAGGTATACACGGCCTTTCAATAATACCTATGCTTTTAGGGTTGGGGTGTAATGTACCAGGAGCTCTTGCCACAAGAATTCTTGAAACACGTAAAGAGAAATTTATTACCGCCACATTATTGTCAATAGCAATACCATGTATGGCTCTACAGGCAATGCTGTTTGGCTTGTTAGGTAGTTATGGCTATAAAGGTTTATTAATTGTGTTTACCACTCTTGTGATTGTATGGTTTATTGTTGGAAACATATTAAAACATACGGTCAAAGGCACTTCTCCCGAAATATTTATGGAGATACCGCCTTATCGCCTGCCATATTTTAAAGGGATTACTAAAAAAGTGTTTATGCGCATAAAATGGTTTATTAAAGAAGCCATCCCTTTTATGTTATTTGGTGTTTTGCTAGCTAATGTTCTATATGCTTTTAACATTTTACACGGCATTGAAAAAGTCGCATCTCCATTATTCGTGCACTGTTTAGGATTGCCCAAAGAGGCTGTTGGCGTATTGATATTAGGATTGTTGAGAAAAGACCTGGCTGTTGGTATGTTAATCCCATTACAACTAGAACTTAATCAACTCATTGTGGCTTCGGTGGTGTTGGCAATTTATTTTCCATGTGTAGCAACCTTTTCTGTTTTAATTAAAGAGTTGGGTATTAAGGATATGCTAAAGTCTGTTCTAATCATGCTAATTACTGCCATACTTGTAGGAACAATATTAAATCAGGTACTTAATCTAATATGATAAAAATACAATAGGAGACAAAATATGATAACTGCAAAAATTTCAGGAATAGAGGCATACTTGCCAGATTACAAATTAACCAACGAAAAACTAAGTGAAATGGTAGATACTTCCGATGAATGGATTACCAAACGGGTTGGTATTAAAGAACGAAGGATTTTAAAAGGAGAAGGTCTGGCAACATCCGATATGGGTGCAGAAGCCGTTAAAAAGCTTCTACAAAAAACCAATACATCAGCCGAAGAAATTGACTTGATAATTACCGCTACCGTTACTCCCGATATGTTTTTTCCGTCAACATCCTGTTTAATTGCTGATAAAGCAGGGATAAAAAATGCATGGGGATTTGATATAAGTGCTGCCTGTTCGGGTTTTCTTTTTTCCCTTCAAACAGCATCACAATTTATTGAAACTGGCAAACACAAAAAAGTAGTACTTGTGGCAGCCGATAAAATGTCGTCAATAACAGATTATACTGACCGCACAACCTGTGTTTTATTTGGCGATGCTGCCGTTGCCATGCTGTTAGAGCCCACTGAAGAAAAAACAGGGGTACTTGACCACGATTTGCATATTGACGGTTCAGGAAAAGACTTTTTGTATATGAAAGCAGGAGGTTCTCTCAGACCCGCCTCACACGAAACTGTCGATGCAAAAGAACATTTTATATACCAGGAAGGAAAATCGGTTTTTAAAGTTGCTGTTACAAGTATGGCTGATACTTCTGTTGGTATGATGAAAAAACATAATATAAGTGCTGAAGAACTGGCATGGTTTGTTCCACATCAGGCAAATCTCCGCATTATTGAAGCTGTAGGTAAAAGAATGGGGCTAACGAAAGATAAGATTAAAATAAACATTGAACGTTACGGCAATACTACGGCTGCCACTATCCCTTTATGCTTGTGGGAGCTTGAAAAAGACCTAAAAAAAGGCGATAAGCTTATTTTATCAGCTTTTGGAGGCGGTTTTACCTGGGGTTCGATATACTTAAAATGGGCTTATGATAATTAACTACATAAAATATTTACAAGATGAATTTTAAAGAACTATTCGCAACAGATCCGCAAGATTTTGAAGGTTATAACACCCAAAAAATCAGGGATAAATTTCTTCTTGAAACCATTCTCGAAGATGATGAGATATACATTGTATATTCCCACAACGACCGTTTTATAGTAGGCGGAGCAGTACCAATTTCCAAAGAACTGAAACTGGAAACAGTAGATGCACTTAAAGCCGAATTCTTTTTAGCTCGTAGGGAACTTGGCGTAATAAATGTAGGAAAAGGAACAGGTGTTGTTAGTGTTGATGGAACTGAATACGAACTTAAATTCAAAGAAGCGCTGTATATTGGTTCAGGAAATAAAGAGGTTATATTTAAAAGTTCTGACAAGAAGACACCTGCCCGGTTTTACTTAAATTCAGCTCCTGCACACGCATCGTACCCGGTTAAAAAAATAACCCTTGATGATGCTGAATGTATCGATTTAGGTTCATTGGAAGAATCGAATGCTCGAAGAATTAATAAGCTTATTGTAAACAGCAATGTGCAAACCTGCCAATTACAAATGGGCATGACCGAATTAAAACCGGGAAGTGTTTGGAATACCATGCCTGCCCATACACATAGCCGCCGTATGGAAGCCTATTTTTATTTTGAAGTACCTGAAAAACAAGCAGTATGCCATTATATGGGTAAACCCGACGAAACAAGGCATATTTGGATGAAAAACGAACAAGCTGTAATCTCTCCCGCATGGTCAATCCATAGCGCATCCGGTACTTCTAATTATATTTTTGTTTGGGGTATGGCAGGCGAAAACCTTGATTATGGTGATATGGATGTGCATTTACCAACAGACTTAAAATAACGGACGAATAAATATGACTGGATTATACACGAAAGAATTTAGGGCAATCATGCAATCAAATGCCGATTGCTCTAAATTAAGAACAAACAGAATTGAAGAAATAAAAAACTTTGCTCAAAGTACTAATTTCAAACGGATAGGTATTGCTCATTGCATTTCTTTTTCTCACGAAGCAAAAGTGTTAAGTGATTATTTATCAAAATATTTCAACGTATATTCTGTTGATTGTAAATACGGCAACCTAACTAAAAAGGAGCTGTTAGGAGGTGAAAGTAAGCGTATATTATGCAATCCTGCCGGACAGGCTGATTTTTTAAATAATCATAAAACAGAACTTAACATTTCAATGGGATTGTGTGTAGGACACGATATGATATTTAGTAAACTATCCGAAGGTTTAGTAACCAATTTATTCGACAAGGACTTTACCAATAAACACAACTCTTTAAAAGCAATTAAAGAGTTAGAACATTATAACTAAAAGAAAATTACAAAATGATAACAATACCGGAATTAATAAAAAAAGAATGGAGCAATAAACAAGATGCTATAGTTTTAACTACAGTTTCTGAGGCAGGTATTCCAAATTCAATTTATGCTACACAGGCAGCATTATTCAATGATAACAAAGTACTAATTGCGAATAACAAGTTTAAAAAGACACTTGAAAGCATTGAAAACAGTAAAAAAGTAACTGTATTATTTATTACAAAAGAGACAAAATCATATCAATTAAAAGGAAGCGTGTGTTACAAAACGGAAGGCGATGAGTTCAACGACATGAAAAAATGGAACAGAGCTGATTTGCCAGGTTATGGTGTTGCTGTTGTTGAAGTACAGGAAATTTTCTCCGGGGCAGAAAAAATAGTATAAACCAAAACATTGAATTATAAAACTCATAAGAATTATCATCATTCTAAATTTATTAAGTAGGCTATGAAAATTCTTATGGGTTCCATATGACAATTAATAGTAAAAATTACACGTATGAAACGAGTAGTAGTAACAGGTATGGGAGCATTAACGCCAATTGGTAATAATGTAAACGATTTTTGGAACAATCTTATTAAAGGTAAAAACGGAATATCAAAGATTACCAGGTTCGATGCCTCTAATTTAAAAACACAGATTGCAGCAGAAGTAAAAAATTTCGATCCTTTACAATATCTGGAAAAAGCAGAAGTCCGCAAACAAGATGCTTTTGTACACTATGCCATTGCAGTTATGGAAGAATGCTTGGCTGATGCAAAAATTCAATTAGACGAAACAGACTTAAAACGAACCGGGGTAATATGGGGTTCGGGTATAGGAGGGATAAAAACTTTCGAAGACGAAGTGACTAGCTTTAACCGTAACCCGGAGATATCACGGTTTAGTCCCTTCTTTATTACCAAGCTTATTTCTAATATGGCAGCCGGGTATATCTCCATACGTTATGGTTTAAAAGGTGTTAGTTATGTTACTACATCTGCTTGCGCATCAAGTAATAATGCCATAATTGATGCTTTTAACCTTATTCGTTTAGGCAAGGCCAATGCTATTTTTGCAGGTGGTTCAGAAGCCTGTGTAACACAATCTGGTATTGGTGGTTTTAGTTCTATGAGAGCTATATCTGCGCGAAACGACAGTCCCGAAACGGCTTCTCGTCCTTTCGATAAAACCCGTGATGGTTTTGTAATGGGTGAAGGTGCAGGCGTACTATTATTAGAAGAACTGGAACATGCCAAACAGCGAGGAGCAAAAATATATTGCGAATTAGCCGGAGGTGGTTTTAGTTCCGATGCTTATCACATTGCAGCACCACATCCCGAAGGTGAAGGAGCTGTTACAGCAATGCTTGATGCCATCAATGAAGCCGGGCTTGCACCTTCTGACATTGATTATATCAGCGCACACGGAACGTCAACCCCTGTGGGTGATTTAAGCGAATGTAAAGCTATCTGCAATGTGTTTTCCAATAACCTGGAAAGTCTACATGTAAGTGCAAACAAGTCGATGATTGGTCATTTATTGGGTGCTGCCGGGGCTGTTGAAGCAGTAGCGTGTGTTATGGCAATTAAAGAAGGTGTTGTCCCTCCAACAATGAACCTTAACGAAACCGACCCTGATATAGACAATGCCCTGAATTTAACCCCAAACAAAGCGGTTAATAAAGAAATAAATACGGCGTTGAACAACACCTTTGGCTTTGGAGGTCATATTTTTACTTCTCTGTTTAAACGATTTATTTAATTTGCTATGATAATTTTTGGGCCAGTACCTTCAAGAAGGTTAATTACAAGTTTAGGAATTAACAATATTTTACCACCAAAACAGTGTTCTTATTCCTGTGTGTACTGCCAGGTTGGAGAAACCTCCAATAAGTCGATGTTCAGGACTGAACTTTACAAACCACAGCACATTTACGAGAAAGTTAAATCGCATTTAAAAAAAATAGACCTTACACACCGACCGAAATACCTTACCATTGTTGCCAATGGAGAACCTACCCTTGATATAAACCTGGGTACTTTAATCAGGCAATTGCAGCAATTAGGTTTGCCTGTTGCGGTAATTACCAATGCAAGTTTATTAGACAAAGAACATACCCGTAACGATTTATATAATGCCGATTGGGTTTCGGTTAAAATAGATTCGGTTAATGAAGCATCCTGGAAAAAAATTAACCGCCCGTATATTTGGCTAAATCTTGATGCAATTCTTGAAGGGATTAAAATCTTTAGCAATGATTATAAAGGAATCTTAAACACTGAGACTATGCTAGTTGAAGGGTATAACGATAGTATATCTGATATTCAGAATACCGCAAAATTTATTTCAGGATTAAAACCAAATAAAGCATATATATCAATCCCTACTCGTCCACCTGTTGAAAAGGGAGTAAAACCTGTTTCGGAGGCTCGGATTGCGGAAGCATGGCAGATATTTAAAAACCACAACATTAATGTAGAAACCCTTACGGGGTTTGAAGGGACAGACACAGGATACACTGGCGATGCTCAGGCAGATATTCTTACAATTTCATCCGTTCACCCTTTAAGGGAAGATACCATTGACGAATTACTTGAAAAAGATTCCGCTGATCACTCTGTACTTGAACAACTTATACAAAACGGTAAAATAAAGAAGTCGAGTTTTAATGGATTTAATTATTACACGAGAACTTATAACACTTAGCCAATGAAAGGGTTTATTCAGGTTTATACAGGCAATGGAAAAGGAAAAACAACCGCAGCCATAGGTTTGTCAATCAGGGCGGTTGGCGCTGGGAAAAAGGTGTTTTTTGCCCAATTCGTAAAAGGCAAGCCTTATTCTGAAATCACTGTACTGCAAAAGCTTTCGCCTACAATTACTCTAAAACAATACGGTTTAGGTTGTTTTATAGAAAAAGAGCCAACAAAAGCAGATATTGAAAGCGCACAAAAAGGATTACAGGAAATCAAAAAATTTATTCAAGCAGCATCCTATGATGTAATCGTATTGGATGAAGCCAATATTGCACTTTTCTTCAACCTTTTCTCTGTAAAGGATTTGATTAAAATAGTGCAATCTAAACCTCCCGAAACAGAGATAATAATTACTGGACGATATGCCCCCGAAGAAATTATTGCTATTGCCGATCTGGTAACTGAAATGAAAGAAGTTAAACATTACTATAATTCGAGCATTGAAGCTCGAAAAGGAATAGAATTTTAAAATGATTATGATAACAGACGAAATACAATTACGCCCCAGATATGGAGAGGTTGACCAGATGGGATATGTTTACCATGCCAATTATGTTAGCTATTGCCATCAGGCTCGTTCTGAATTACTACGAAAGATGGGTATTTCGCCTGTTGTTTTTGTCGATAGTAAAAACTGGTATCCAATGGGTGTACCTGATTTCGTTGAAGAAGCTTTAAACATTCATCTTAATGAAAAAACTACATGCAATTAACCGTATTAACTGACAATTATGCAGGAGCAAGTTTCCTTGCTGAGCATGGACTTTCTTATCTTATTGAAATAAAAGAGCATAAAATTCTTTTCGATACAGGGCACAGCGATGTATTTCTCAAAAATGCAACAAAGCTTGGTATTGATTTGTATAAAGAAGTAAGTACCATTATTCTAAGTCATGGACACTGGGATCACGGTAACGGATTAGCAAACCTTAAAGACAAAGCTCTAATCACCCACCCTTTATGTTTTATGGAAAGGTTTCGAGGAAATGATAACAGTTATATTGGTTTAGGCTTAACAGAGGGTGAAGTTAAGCACAAATATAACTTGATAACCACAGAGCAACCTTATATAGTTTTTAAAGATATTTATTTTCTTGGTGAAATTCCACGACTAACTGAATTTGAATCAAAAACTACTCCTTTTATTGATAAACAAAATCAACCTGATTATGTGCCAGATGATTCTGCCATAGTCGTAGTGCAAAATGATGAACTTATCATTATTAGCGGATGTGCACATTCAGGTATTTGTAATACTATCCTACATGCACAAAAAGTAACAGGTATAACAAAAGTAAAAGCAGTTATAGGCGGTTTCCACCTAAAAACAGACAATAAACAGACCAAAGAAACCATTCGCTTTTTAAAGAATCAGAATATTCAAAACATATATCCAGCGCATTGTACACAATTAGATGCACTAATTGCATTTCGCAAGGAATTTAGTTTTCCTCAAATTAAAACAGGGATGATTTTAAAATTTTAAAACTAATATGATAAGATTAATTATAAGCATATCGTTAATAGTTGTACTTACAGGGTGTAAACAAACCCCATGCGAAAACCTTATACTTTTCGCCGGAGTTGGTATGACAGATGCCGTAAAGGAAATCGCTAAAAAATTTAGAGAAGAAACTAGCATTGAAGTTAAGTTAAGTCTGGCAAGTTCTGCAATACTTGTTAGGCAACTTGAATCGGGTGCACCTGCTGATATGATAATATTTGCCAGCAAACAATGGGCTGACTATGCAGAGGAAAAGCAATTAGTTATAGATAGCACATCTTATACCGTAGCACAGAACGAACTTGTTTTAGTTGCTCCTAAAAACAGTAAGCTGCAATCCATAGAAATTAATCAACAAACAGATTTACCAAATATTATTCAGGGTAAAATTGGCATTGGTAATCCTGAAACAGTTCCGGCAGGCAGATACTTAATGCAAAGTTTGGAATACTTTGGTTGGGATTCTGCTTTTAGAGGTCGTTTTATAAATGCCAGAGATGTTAGGGCAGCTTTAAGCTATACCGAGCTGGGTGAGGTAAGCGCAAGTGTTGTTTTTGCCTCTGATGCTATTAAATCCACAAAAGTTAAGGTTATTGGTACATTCCCTCAAAACTCACATAAGCCTATTGAATTTATAAGTTATATGGTTGTCGATAACCCGAAAGTGAATAAACTTTATGAATATATTACTTCTGAAAAAGGATTAAAAATTTGGGAGAAACATGGTTTTCTTTCTGTAAAATAATTAATTATAATCGGCACAAACTAAATCATAGAACCATTCATGACTTTGAGATAGATTTAATTAAACGATGTTGAAACTTGTGAATTCAAATTTTAAAATAAAAGGAACAGTAATTAATAAAAAAGGTTAATATGATGGCAAAAAAGATAATTGTAATTGGTGGGTCAGCTGCCGGCCCCAAAGCAGCTGCAAGGGCAAGAAGAATGGACGAAAATGCAGAAATAACAATATTTCAGAAAAGCCCTGATTTATCAATGGCATCCTGTGGGTACCCTTATTTTGTTGGAGGTTTTTTCGATGACCGCAACAAATTACTTTGCACTCCCACAGGTGCGGTTCGCGACCCTAAGTTTTATTGGAACGCCAAAGGTATTTTAGCTAAAGTAAATACCGAGGTTACAAAAATAGATATCAAAAACAAGAAGATTGAATTTAAGGATTTAACAAGTGGAGAACAAGGCTCTCAGGAATATGATAAGTTAATCATTACTACAGGAGCGACAGCAAATATGCCTCCAATACCAGGAACAAACCTTAATGGGATAACAACTTTACAGTCGATGCAAGATGCTGATTACTTGCGCAAAATCCGAGATGAAGGTAAGATTAAAAAAGCCGTTGTTATTGGTGGAGGATTAATAGGTATTGAAACACTTGAAGCTTTACACTTAGCAGGCATCGAACTTACCATGATTGAATTGCTTCCTCAGCTTCTTACATTTCTCGATTGGAAAATGGCTAAGTTGGTTGAGAACTACCTCAAGACTAAGGCTAATGTTATTACCAAAAATGGTGTAGCAGAATTTCTTGGAAAGGATGGTAAACTTTCAGGTGTAAAACTTCAAAACGGAACTGAAATCCCGTGCGAATTGGCTGTGGTAGCCATAGGTGTAAAACCCAATGTTAAACTAGCAAAAGAGGCAGGGCTAAAAATTGGAGCATTAGGTGGTATTCTTGTCGATGAACACATGCAAACGTCTACCTCTGACGTTTATGCAGCAGGAGATTGTTGCGAAATTAAAAATATCATTACAGGAAATAGCGTACTTGCTCCCTATGGCGACCTTGCAAACCTTGAGGGACGTGTGGCTGGCGAAAATGTTATTAAAGGAAATGTTGCTACTTTTCCGGGAACACAACAAACAGGTATTTGTAAACTGTTTGATTATGGTATTGGGATAACCGGATTATCAGAATCCAAAGCAAAGGAAGCAGGAATGGATTTTGAGAAAGTTGTAAATGCTAGTCCTGATAAACCAGGCTTTATGGATGGTAAATTACTAATAACCAAATTGCTTGCAGAAAAAACTACTGGCAAAATTCTGGGAGCGCAATGCCTTGGCCCAGGCGATGTAAGCAAACAACTGGCTATTTGGGCTACTGCCATAAAAGGTGGTTTAACGGTTGATGACATGGTAAATGCCGACTTTCCCTATGCACCTCCGTTTTCTTTAGCTATTGACCATAGCATAGCATCAGCACATATATTACAAAATAAAATGCACGGTATTTTTAATGGAATATCTTCATTAGAATTAAAAGAAAAACTGGATAACAAAGAAGACCTGTTTATACTGGATGTCCGTGGGGCTGATGAGTACGAACAAACACGCTTAGGTATTGGAGAGACATTAATCCCGATAGGAATGCTCCGTAAAAGGCTAAATGAACTACCGGAAGATAAAAACAAAGAGATTATCACTTATTGTAAAATTTCACTACGTGGTTATGAAGCAGCAGTTTTATTACAAGCACATGGATACACTAATGTAAAAGTGCTTGAAGGTGGAGTTGCAGCATGGCCATTTGAGAAAGAAAAGTAACTCTGAAGGTATCAAAAAAATGTAATAAACATGTGTTTGTGATAAATTATAAAAATAGAGAGATATGAAAATATTACAATTTCTTCAAAAAAACTTGGTTTTTACGATTCCCGCTTTTATGGTGCTTGGTTTAATATATGGTGCAAACATAGATGCCGTAAGATTAAAAACAACAATACTTCCGTTGACATTTCTCATGGTTTATCCGATGATGGTAAACTTGAATATTAAAAAAGTCTTTTCGAAAGGAGACAATAAAGTTCAGGTTACAACTCAACTTGTTAATTTTATATTAATCCCTTTTATTGGGTATATACTTGGTCGTTTATTTTTTCCTGAAAATCCAATTTTAATGCTGGGTCTGTTGTTAACTTCTTTATTGCCTACTTCAGGAATGACTATTTCTTGGACAGGATTTGCTAAAGGTAATATGGTAGAAGCTGTAAAAATGACAGTAATAGGTCTTATTTTAGGTTCTGCAATTACTCCATTGTATTTGCAACTTTTATTAGGTGCAAAAATAGAAATTCCTTTGGCTAAAGTATTTCAACAAATTATAGTGGTTGTTTTTCTTCCAATGCTATTTGGTTACATAACTCAGCAATTCATCATAAAAAAGTATGGAATGGCTAAATACCAAAAAGATATAAAAAATATATTTCCACCTATATCTACTCTTGGAGTGTTAAGTATAGTATTTGTAGCAATGGCATTAAAAGCAAAGTCAATAGTTGCCGACCCAACAGTTTTAATAAAGTATGCCATCCCATTAGCTATATTGTATATTGCAAACTTTGCTATAAGTACTCTAATTGGAAAGTATTTCTTTACACGTGCAAATGGAATTGCCTTGGTATATGGAAGTGTTTTGCGTAACCTTTCTATTGCATTGGCAATTGCAATGACTGTGTTCGGCTCTGAGGGTTCGGAAATTGCGCTAATAATTGCTGTAGCTTATATTATTCAAACGCAATCGGCTGCATGGTATGTTAAATTTACCAATGTAATATTTGGACAAGCACCACCAGATGTAGCTGGTGATGTAATGAGTAAAGGAGTCTTTACTATAAATTATGATAAAAGTATTAAGGAAGCCATTGAATTATTTGAAGAAGAACATATTCATTCTTTAGTAGTAATGGACTCAACTAATAAGCCAATAGGTATACTCAATACAAGAAACTTGTTTGACCATATAATAAACAACAGCACAGATATTTCTCAGAAAATATCGGATATTGACCTTAAACCTATCCTCATTTTCAATGAAACTGACCCATTAATATTAATTGGAAAAGAAATGAAAGATAATAATGTGTACAAGGTGCTGGTCAAGGATGCCAAACAACAACTCTGTGGCGTAATTACCGAAACAACCTACTTTAAAAGAATTGTAAAAAGCAAATAATCTAAAATGTTTTCTAAAAAATGGATATTTAAAAAAATAAATCGGTTTTCTTATTAAAATCGTAAACATTTCGTAATTTTATTTGTTCTTTAATAAGAATATTTCTCCGCAAAGAAATTATATAATGAAGAAGTTGACAGAACAAATAAGCGAAAAGATTAAAAGCGAAGGATTAAAAGTAACCCCTCAGCGAATGGCTGTGTTAAAAGCTGTTTATGAGCTTAATAATCATCCAACAGCGGATAACATACTCGCATATGTGAGAAAGGAAAATCCCAATGTTGCGATGGGTACAATTTACAAAGTGCTTGATACGCTAATCGAAAATAAACTTGTCAAGAAGGTTACAACAGATAATGGAGTTATGCGATACGATGGAATTATGGAAAATCACCATCATTTGTATTGTGTGGAGTGTGATTTAATAGAGGATTACAACGATAAAGAACTTGACAAGCTGTTAACTGATTATTTCAAGAAAAAAAACATTAAAGGGTTTAAACTAAAAAATTTTGTATTGCAAATAAATGGAACTTTTAATAAATGTTGAATTTAAAAATTAAAAAATGGAAGAAAATCAAGAATTACAAGCAGTGAGTATGCCACGTATTGGTGACCCTGCACCGGAATTTAAAGCAGTAACCACACAAGGTGAAATCAATTTCCCCTCAGATTATAAAGGCAAATGGTCAATTTTATTCAGCCATCCTGCTGATTTTACACCTGTATGTACATCAGAATTTATGACTTTTGCTCATATGGAGAAGCAATTCAATGAAGCTAATTGTGAGCTTATCGGTCTTTCTATTGACGGCTTGTACAGTCATATTGCATGGCTACGCACCATTAAAGAAAAAATTGAATATAAAGGGATGAAAGACATAGAAGTTACTTTTCCTTTGATTGAAGATATTAAAATGGATGTTGCTAAGAAATATGGCATGATTCAACCCAATGAAGATTCAACTAAAGCTGTTCGCGCCGTTTTCTTTGTTGATCCAAAAGGAATTATTCGTGCTATCATTTATTATCCTTTAAGTTTAGGCAGAAACTTTGATGAGCTATACCGTGCATTAATTGCAATGCAAGCTGCTGATGAATTTGGAGTAGCAACTCCTGCTGATTGGAGACCAGGAGACGATGTGATTATTAGCCCAGCGGGTTCATGTGGTACAGCAAAAGATAGAATGGAAGATAGTGAAATAGATTGTAAGGATTGGTTCTTCTGTACCAAGAAGCTAGATAAAGACGAAGTTTTGAAGAAGGTGTTAAAAAAGTAAGCTTTTATTCTCTAAAATAGGAAGTCGGTGAATAGCCGACTTTTTTCGTTTATTACATTTTTTTCGCATAATTAATGGTTAACACAGGTTAACATAGAGATCAACAGCCTGTTAACCATTAAATGACAGAATTTCTGTTATTTACAAGTATAGTTAACAAAGTTAACACGGTTAACGTGTTTTTTTGAGTATTTGGTTTTCAAAGTTAGTTTTGGCCTTCAATAATGAAAATATTTTCCAATTTAATTCCAAATTAATATATTTACAGAACGGTTTACCAAAGGGTGTAATACAATGAATTGTGCCTAAAAAAATACATATAACACTTGCAACAAGCCTCTTACAGAGGCTTTTCGTGTTTATAGACCCTTTGTGTTTTTTGATTTATTACGATATACTTTGTTTTATTAGTAATAAAATCCTGTTTAATTCCACGCATGCTTTTCAAAATGCTTTTTGTTTCAAAAAATTATTCATTTCTCGCAAAATTTTTCAAATATGATAATACGAAGAACAATATTAAAACAAGACATTGTAAAAAAGTTATATCCCAATAGTATTTCTGTAAGGTCGGCAATGCAGCAACTCAGATGTGAAATTGAAATTTGCCCTCCGTTAAAAGAACAAATTGCAAATGCCGGAAATACCAGATGCCATTATTACAACAAACAACAACTCCTTTTAATCCTGGAACACTTTAGTATATCACTTGAAGAATTTGAACAGCTATGAAGTATTTTCAGGGTATTACTAATGTGGAGCAAGCCAAACTACTTTATCGTCATTTAGCAAAGCAACTCCATTCTGATGCCGGGGGAACTGTACTTGAGTTTCAAAAAATGCAGGATGAATATAGAATTACACTTTCAAGATTGCAAGAATGTCACAATCCCGTTAGTAGTCATTTTTCAAAGGCTACACTCAATGACTTTTTTCAAAGTGAATCACCTGAAAAAGAATTGTTGATTAATTTGGGGAAATTGGCAAAGGTGCTTATTAAAAAGCAAGTGCCACAAAATTATCTACGTCGGAAGATTACAACGACAAATTCTTTGATAAAAAAAGATGTGCTAAATGAAATATTGGACATCTTGAATGAGTTATAAGGGATTGAATAGTGCTAAAAATAATTTCTTTTTAGTATTCACACAGTTCTAATTCTAATATTCTTTATAGTCCTTAAGCTATAATTCTTGCTATATTACCAATGATTTATATGATAAAATGGCCAATTCTTTTAGCAAATTCACACATCAAGTTACTATTGGCAACTTTACAAATAGACAAATACAAACAAAAATAACCACATTTAACATATTCAAGACAATTATAAAAAAATCTGAGCAAAACCAGCCAGAGCAGACTACGCAATAGGTATAGGTTTGTAGCATAATTTTTATAGCAATTATGCAAAAGCCGGATTCACATACTATTCAGGAAGCTACTCAGAGGGCAAAACAACGCCTTCCTATAGAGGAACTGCAAAGAAGAAATAAATACAAAGATATTACAGAACAGGATTACAATAACCTTTTTGATTGCGCTGAAACCTTTTCTTTATTAATTCTTGAGTCCTTATCAAAGGAAGAAGTTGTAGAGCAAGAGATGTAGTATTATGTAAAATCCAGGGAATCAGTATATTTGTAGAGAGTAAGTCTAAAAATGTAGTTTATGAGCAACTTATCCCTTTTTCAACAATTTGCACCAAAAGTCCCTGAAAAATTCAAGGAAGGTAATAATGCCGTGATTTATACAAGAGTTTCATCGGCAGACCAGGAAGATAATACAAGTCTTGGTTCACAGAAAAAGCATTGCGAAATATTTGCTGAACGAAGGGGATTAAATGTTGTAGGCTATTTTGGTGGAACTTACGAATCAGCAAAAACTGATGACCGTAAAGAATTCAATAGGATGCTAACCTTTGTAAAGAGGTCGAAAAGCATTAATTACGTTATCGTATATTCTTATGAACGCTTTTCTCGCTCAGGTATTAATGGAGCTTCTATTGCAAATGACTTAATCAAAAAGCATGGGATTATTACATTGGCAGTTACGCAAGAATTAGACCCAACAACTCCAGCTGGCTCGTTTCAACAAAATATTCTTTTCCTTGTAGGGCAAATGGACAATGAATTGAGGCGGGACAAGGTAGTAACCGGAATGAAAGAACTGCTAATAAAAGGACATTGGGTTTGGGCTGCTCCAAGAGGTTATACTGACCTGAATAAAGGAAAAGCAACTGAGCGTAACTTAGTAGTAAATGAAGAAGGTAAAATATTAAAGAAGGCTTTCGAATGGAAAGCATATAAACAAACTCCTAATGCAGAAATATCTCGTAAATTAAAAACATTGGGCGTTGATATTTCGGAGAAAAGATTACACAACCTATTTACAAATCCGTTTTATTGTGGTTTAATTACAAGCAAAATGCTACCGGGAGAGGTTATTGAGGGGCGGCATGAACCAATGGTAACTCGTGATTTATTTTTACAAGTAAATAATATTCGTCAGGAAAATAGGGTACATGGCTTTGTGCATGATAAAGACAATGAGAACTTACCATTAAAGGTATTTACCAAGTGTGAGAAATGTGGAACACCAATGACAGGATATTTAGTAAAGAAAAAAGGCATATACTATTACAAATGCAGAACGAAAGGTTGCAGAGTGAATAAAAGTGCCAAATCATTGCATCAGATGTTTCAGAATTTAGTTTCTGCTTTTCATATCGACAAAGATGAGCAAGAAGTAATCAAGGTAGTACTATCAGAACAGATGAATGTGTTTTTCAAATCGAAAAGTGAAGATTCTAAAAAGCTTAAAGCACAAAGAAGTGAGGTACAAAAGAAACTGGATGCAATCGAAGAAAGATTTGTTATCGGAGAAATAGACCGTTCCTTATATGATAAGTTTAAGCCTAAATTCGAGAAAGAAATCATCGAAATTGAGCAAGAATTAAATTCAATGGGCAATTATAGTTCGAACCTCAATAAAGCTTTGAAATTTGTCACTAAAATAAGTTCTAATTTATTGAATATGTGGGAATCACTTAGTATTGACAGTAAGAAAGTATTCCAAAAAATGCTATTCCCCGAAGGAATTTACTACAATCACGAAAACAACCAAGTTCGAACCCCTCGTGTAAATTCTTTTTTCTCTCTAATCCCTGAACTGGCAAGGTACAGAGAAGGACATAAAAAAGGGGATTTCATCAATAATGACAAAATCCCCGCTTTGGTGATCCCGGCAGGATTCGAACCTGCGACCCACAGCTTAGAAGGCTGTTGCTCTATCCAACTGAGCTACGAGACCATCATTTATGCCTTTTTTCCAAAGGCGATGCAAAGATAGAAAAATATTTTATCATGCAACATAAAACATTGAAAAAATAAAAGTTTTTTAAACCCGCCCTTCTATCAGAGCCATTTCTTCCTTTTAAAATATATCAACAATGCAATACCGGTAGCTATTACTGTTACCCAAAATATAGGATATGAATATCGATAACTCAACTCTGGGATATATTCAAAATTCATCCCGTAGATACCTGCTAAAAAGGTAAGAGGTATAAAAATAGATGCAAATATGGTCAACACTTTCATTACCTGGTTTAAAGAGTTGCTCATATTTGTATTATAAATATTCAATTGGTCGGATACCAGGTTATTGTACAACTCAATTGCTTCAGAAGACTGGGTTACCAAATCATTCAAATCCCTAAGAAACACCTTGTTTTTTTCATGAAAGAAAGGGCTTTCCGATTTTAAATAACTGGTAATTACTTCCTTTACAGGACGAACAGATTTTCGTAAATAATTAAGCTCTGTTTTTAATTTATAAATCTCTTCTGTTAATCCTGCGTCTTTAGACTGAAATATCCTATGCTCTAAATCATCTATTTTCTTACCAATAGTTTCAACGGCTATTGAATAATTATCAACCATAGCATCCATAAGAGCATAGGCCAGATAGTCATTATCTTTACCCCGAATTCGTCCTTTTGAATTCCTTATTCTATCCCGTACAGGAGCAAACACATCTCCCTTTCTCTCCTGAATTGTTATCACAAAATGCTGCCCTAAGATTAAAGTCACCTGCTCAGCTATTATCTTCTGCGCTGATTCATCATAACGAATCATCTTTAATATAAAGGCATCGAAAGAGTCAAAACTTTCATATTTTGGTCGTTGATCTGTATTTAGTACATCTTCAAGCAACATAACAGGAATTGAAAACACCTCCCCAAGTTCTTCAATCAACTTTATATCATGAAGTCCGTAAATATTAAGCCATGTTACACCAGGCCTATAAACTTCAGCTTCAATTTCTTTAGGAGAGGCAATTTCTTTTTCGCTTAAACCTTTAGTATTATATTCGATTACCTGAAGAACAGGCTGCTCCATTTTTTGCTTGCCGATAAAAACCAGTGATCCGGGGGCTAACCCACTGGCTCCGGAGCGATCTTTTAAAAACCTTGCCATATTATCATCCTATTTATTGACTAAAGGTAGTTTTAAAATTTGTTTTATTTATATAAAGATCTTTAGACTACTCTTTATTGAATCCTTACATATCATTTTATCCAGCAAAATCGCTCCGGTATAATGTCCAACTTACCTAAAAGATGTACATATTTGGGCAATTACATTTTTATATTGATATCCATCCCCCAATTATCTGCTAACACCTGGGCCTCTTTCAAACTAATTGTAATTACAGATCCATGCTTAGGGGAAGTAAAATTGGTTGTTTTCATTACCCCTTCATTAAAATGTCCAAGATTTTCAAAATGAACGAAATCTGATGTTTCAACAAACCCAAAATTATGAGGCCTGATACTAAAAATATCATACATCAACACCCATTTATCACTTCCTGAACGTTTCCAAACATTTGGTGCTTCACACGATCCGGGTTCCTTGTCTATCCACTCATCTACATACTCATATCCCCTGTTAATATGGTCAGAAAATGCCATTTTAATACCTCCTGGTCGTTCCTGAGCCACATACATCATACAATATCTTCCGTCTGACATTTGCGAAATGTCGGCATCCAGTACCTGAATATCTTTTTTGGGGTAATCAAACAACAATTTTGGAGCAGTAGTCAACTTTGTAAAATCATCATCTGCATAAGCATAATACATTTTTGTTAATCCATGACCTATGCGCATTGTAAAATAAACCATCATCTTCTTAGCCTCTGGATCATAAATTGTTTGCGGAGCCCAGGCACATCCAATATTTTTCAAATCTTCATATGCTTCATCAAAAAGAAAATTACTATAAGTCCAGTTTATCAGGTCAAAAGATTTCATTAGCACAAAACCTCGGTTATTACCCCAGTCATACTCTTCTTCAGGTCGCTCCCATGTAGTATTACGAAAACCATAGTCTTTAGCAAAAATATGAAGATCTGTCATCACCACATAAAAAGCACCATCTGCCCCTCTTGTGATATGCGGATCACGGATCCCTTTCTGACTGGCAATAGTATCACCTGCAATCACAGGCTTTCCTTTGTTTACATCTGAAAAAGTATAACCATCTGAACTTAAAGCAAAATGCAAACTATGGGTATCATCTTTAAAATAAGCCAACAGGTACATATCCTGCTCTTCAATATTTTCTTTCCCTGAATTTTTTGTGGAATTTCCACAAGAGCTTAAAAACGCTAAAACGATAAGCATTAATAACATTTGATTTCTTTTCATCTTTCCTCTGTTTTTCTTATATATATTCTATTTATCTAGTCTCTGATCCAGCATTTTACTCTGATACACCTTCGGTACTCATTATTATCCTCTGGATAGTTCCATCATGGTTATACTTCAAAGGATCAATACAAACTGAACGACTATAACTACTTCCATTTGTGTTAAGGCCACCATTGTGATAAATAAAGTACCACCGTTCTTTAAACTTTACTATAGACTGGTGATTGGTATTGCTATTTCCGGCAATTTCGTTTAATATCCCTTTATACTCGTACGGCCCTTCAATTCTATCTGCCATAGCATAAGCAATTTTTTCAGGAAACTCAGTTGCATAACTCAAATAATATTTTCCGTTATACTTATGAATCCATGGTGCTTCTGTAAAGTTCATCCCTTCAAAATCCACTCTTTGTATTTCACCATCAATCTCAATCATGTTATCCTTTAGTTTTGCATAATAACAATGCCTGTTACCCCAGAAAATCCAGGGAACATTATCCTCATCTATAAAAATTGCCGGATCAATACAAGCCCAAGAATGGTCTGAATCAAAACAATCTTTATTGGTTAACAATGGTTTACCAAGCGCATCCCGATAAGGGCCTTCTGGTCTATCTGCTACCGCCACACCAATCCCGGACCAGTTTGTACTGATATACCAATAATACTTCCCATTACGCTTAGTTACATGTCCGGCATAAGCATCTCCGCTTTTAGCCCAATTAAAATCTGTAATTTTCAATGGCACAGGATACTCTGTCCAGTTTTGCATATCTGATGTAGAAAAGACAAGCCAATCTTTCATTTTGTACCCCTTTTGACCTCCTGCAAAATCATGGCCTGCAAATAACCAAAGAGTATCCCCTTCTACATAAGCTGCCGGATCAGCAGTATAATGATGTTTAATTAAAGGGTTGCCCTCATTCTTAAAACAAAAAGTATCACCGCCTTTACCTGGTTGCAGAAGTGAGGTTGGTACCTCCGGCCAATGTTGATGCAACTTTCGGGCTTCATCTCTTGTAATACTTATTACACTGCCATGCCTCGGGTGGAAATTTTTACTAAACGATTCAGGATTAACTGTAAAGTTATATAAATCATTGCTGCGCTGAAATTCATACCTCCCGGCACTATACAAATCATACATAAGAATATATTCATCCGAATCATTCAATTTAAAGACACTCGAACCTTCTACAACCACAGATGTATCCGCATAGGCATCTAAATATTTAAAATCCTCTTTCCACGGCCCCTTCAATGACCTGCTTGTTGCCTGTTTGATTCCATTTTCAAATTCGTTTCCATTTTCATCTTTTGTATTTCCTTTGAAAAACATATGATACACACCATCCTTATAAATAATATCACCGTCTATTCCACCATACCTGGGACTAAACATGAGTTTAGGAATTCTCTCAAATTCAGAAAAATCATCATTTACATAAGCACTATAAAAATCTAATTTATCATCATTATGGAATCTTACAGTAAAATAAACCAGATACTTTTTTGCTTTATGATCAAAGATCACTTGAGGTGCCCATACCCACTTTACATTCTTAAACTTTTCAGGATAAAGTTTTGCCAAATCAATAACAGTACTTTGCCAGTTAACCAAATCTGCAGATTTCATTAAAACAATACCTGGATTATTCCCCCATCCGTTTTTTACCGTATTCATATCGGTAGCTACCAGGTAATAACCGGTATTATCCTCTTTTCTTAACAGATATGGATCACGTATACCACCTGTTTGGGTCACCTCACTTGACTTAACAATGGGATCATTATTATTAAGTGCTACCCAATTAATACCATCAGAACTAATTGCATAACGCAACTGCTCTTGTTTAGCCCTATTTCCTGATCCTTCAAAATAGGCAAAAAGATATCCTTCGTAATTATTCTCTGTAGATTTTTTTTGACTCCATATCGGATGTAGTATCATAGATAACAAAATCAAAAATAAGTAGCTTTTTTTATTCATGCCTGATATATTAATTTAATTTTAAACAACTAACTGCTCTTGTATTCAGCAAATACGGATTATTATAATTAATCAAAAATACAACCAGTACTATTTGTCCACCTCGACATATCATTCAAATTGGGAGGAAAATCCATCAATCTGCCGACACCTAGCCATGATATACAGTCCCCTCCTGATAAATATTACTTATATAAATCTGCATGGAAAAATCCATAAGCCAATATCGCCACCAACTTATCAACTTCATGCTTTACTTATAACAACATGATATTAAACAGGTAGCATTTCGCATATTTTTTATATTTTGCATGAACCTAATATATAAATACACTATTCAATTCACAAAAAACTTATAAATTTTTCAACTTATGAAGAAATTAACCATTTTCTTGTGGTTGGCTTTTATCGCCATTATAACAGGATGCTCACCTAAGGAAAACTTTAAAACTGGCCAAATGTACCATGGATTCACTCTAATAGAAAAAAAGTTTGTTAACGAAGTAAATGCTGAATGTTTACTATTTAAGCACGAAAAGAGTGGTGCACAATTATTAAAGATAGCAGCAGATGATCCCAACAAATTGTTCAACATTGCTTTTAAAACAGCGCCCGACAATGATTGCGGAACTCCCCACATCATGGAGCATAGTGTCTTAAACGGATCAAAGAACTTCCCGGTAAAAAGTCCTTTCGATGTACTGTCTAAAGGTTCGTTAAACACTTTTTTAAATGCGATGACCGGCTCTGATGTAACAACCTATCCGGTTGCAAGCATGAATGATAAAGACTATTTTAACCTGATGCATGTTTATTTGGATGCCGTTTTAAACCCATTAATTTATAAAGATCCAAAAATACTTCAGCAAGAAGGATGGCACCACGAACTGGATAACCCGGAAGGCGATATAGTTTATAAGGGAGTTGTATACAATGAGATGAAAGGCGTTTTTTCAAATCCTCGAAGAGAACTTTCCTATCAGATAAACAAAATCCTTTTCCCAGACAATTGCTATGGTGCATCATCAGGTGGTCACCCAGCTGCCATCCCCCAACTGACCTATGAAGAATTTATCAACTTCCACAAAAAGTTTTATCACCCTGGGAATAGTTATATTCTGTTATATGGAAATGCCGACCTGGACAAGGAACTACAGTTTATCAATGCAAAATACCTTTCTAATTACACCATCTCTCCTGAAAAAATTGAAATACCTTTACAAAAACCTTTTGACAGAATGAAGGAAGCAGAGAAAACTTATGCCGTTCAGGAAGGTTCACCAACAGAAAACCAAACTTTTTTAAGCTTAAGCTTTGTAGCAGGACAAAGTACCGACCGAACTTTAACTATGGCTTTTGATGTGCTCTCTGACGCCTTGGTCAACCATGAAACAGCCCCAATCCGCCTGGCACTTCAGGAAGCAGGAATTGGTCGTGACGTTAGTGCATATCTTAGTGAAGCAAAACAAAATACTTTTCAGATAACCGTTCAAAATGCAAATCCTGAGGACAAAGACCGATTTAAAGAAATTGTTTTTAGCACGATGAAAAAGGTAGCTGAAGAAGGTTTTGATAAAAAGATGGTTGAAGGAATTTTAAACAGGATGGAGTTTAACCTTAAAGAAGGCGACTCCTCACAAAAAGGGATTATGTATTTCTCTATGACCTATCAGCCCTGGTTCTTTGCCAACAACCCATTCCTTGGTTTAGAATTTAGCAAACCTTTGGCTGAAGTAAAGGAAACACTGAAAACAAACCTGTTAGAATCAATTATAACAAAACATCTTGTAAACAACACCCACTCGCTGCTCATGGTTCTAAAACCAGAACCAGGGTTGCAAGCTAAAATTGAAGATGCAACCATAGCTGAATTAAAGGAATACAAAAAAAGTTTGAGCGATACGGAGAAACAACAACTCATTAAACAAACCAAGGAATTAATAGAGTATCAAAAAACAGAAGACAGCCCGGAAGCAGTGGCAACTATTCCAATGCTTGAACTTACCGACATTAAAAATGATATTGAATGGTTTGGCATGGAAGAAAAATTGATAGATGACACAAAAATACTACACCACAATGTCTTCACCAACAACATTGTTTATAGTAACCTATTCTTCGATGTCCGCACACTTCCCGAGGATCTTATTCCTTACGCAAGGTTATTATCATACATTACAGGCATGATGAATACTGAAAATTACACTTACGGAGAACTTGACAATGCACTAAATATACATACCGGAGGATTCCATACGCCCCTGAAAACATTTTTACAGGAGCACGAGGATGAAAACATACTACCAATGTTTACATTCTCTGCCAAAGCCACTAACGAGAAGGTAGAAAAGATGTTTGAGTTAACCGGTGAAATAATCAATAATACAAAACTAAACGATATTGCCAGATTAAAAGAATTGATTACCCGTCACCAGGCTGGTGTTGATGCCGATATCAAGAACAATGGAATCCGATATGCCATGTACCGTTTGCAATCATATTATTCAACAAACGGCATGTATAGTGAAAAAACACGAGGATTAAGTTATTATAGATTTATAACAGACTTGTCGGATAACTTTGAATCAAAATCAGAAGAAATAGTTGCTAACCTGAAAAAAACGGCGGCTTTATTATTTACCAGGGAAAACCTAATTAGTGCAGTAACTTGCGACCAAAAAGATTTGGAAAGATATACAGCAAGCATATCTGATTTTGTTGCATCCCTTCCTTCTTCCAAACTAAAACACAATAACTGGAATTTTACTTTTGCAAAAAAGAATGAAGGAATGAAAACTGCATCTAAAGTGCAATATGTTATTAAGGGATATAATTACAAAAAACTGGGGTATGAATATTCGGGTAAAATGAAAGTATTGGATCAGATTTTATCACGAGACTGGCTACAAAACCAAGTAAGGGTTATTGGTGGTGCTTATGGAGGTTTTTGCGGCATTGCCAGCAGTGGTAACATTTATTTTGCCTCATACCGGGATCCAAACCTTAAAGAAACTCTTGAAAATTACAATAACACACCTGGTTTCCTTGAAGGATTTAATGCCGACAACAAAGAAATGACTCGCTTTATCATCGGTACAATCTCTAGAATGGACCGCCCGAGAACGGCATCTGAAGAAGGGGATTTAGCCATTCAATATTATTTTGAAAAAACCAGTGCGGAAGAGTTAAAAGCCGAACGTTCTGCAGTATTGACAACAACCGCACAAGATATCAAAGACATGAAGAAAATGATTGAAGATGTACTAAATCAGGATGCAATTTGTGTTTATGGAAATGAAGATAAAGTGGCGGAAAACGCTGACCTGTTTGGAGAGTTGATTACTCTGTAAAAATCAGATTCTAAAATTCAAAAAAAGCCACCCGTATTCGGGTGGCCCTCTTTCAATTTCTTACCTATTTTTCCTTGTTTTACCAAGTATGCATTAAAATAGATTAATGGTTCTGCATAGCTTGTAACTTTTCTACAAGTTTTGATCTTTCTCTCCTTACAATTAAAATTCCAACTAGTAATGCTACAATACCTATTACTCCCATATTAAAAAATTTTAGATTTACTGAGACTTTACGAAGACAAAGATATTCAAAAAATTAGAAATATGTAATTAAATGTGAAAAAATGTAAATATTTCGAATCTCTTCTACATCTGTTCAAACCTATGCGTTACAGATCAATTCACCTGGATTGTTTTTATTTCATTCAGTTTTTTATAAAAATTCTCGGTAGAAAGCTCTGACTTGTTCTTTGCTTTTGTTTTATATGTATAAATCGTATTGATAGAAACATCCAGCACTTTTGCTATGGTTTCATTATCATCAATCCCCAACCTTATCAGTGCTAAGATCCTTAGTTCGGTATTTAGTAATTGCCCTTTTTTTAATATATATATATCCCCCGGCCTGTTTAAAGTATTAACTTCACCTATAAAATCAGGAAATAGCGACAGGAACACTTCATCAAAATTATGAAATAGCAGATCTCTTTCTTTCTTTGGATTTATTTCTTTAAGTACTGATTTTAGTTTTTGAGGATTATTTGCAACCAACAGTTTATTTAAGGCCTTTGATATATTTTCAAGCTTTAGAATATACCCGGAACTTGTATTAAAAAAATGACCAATATACTTTTCTTTTATCCTGTTAGCATCCTGCAGCTGTCCGTTCAAAGCTCTTAGTTCCGTATTATTCTTACTTATTGAAACCCATATTTTTCTTACATTGAACAATTGACGGTAGACTATTATTAAAAACGACGTAACTACAACTATCAATAGTGTTACAATCCACACATACTTTATGGCCTTTTCTTTTTGTTTTTCTTCATACAAAAGCTTAGCTCCCTCAATGGATGGAAAAACATCTGAAACCTGTAGCTTCCGATGCTTGGAACCAAAAAATTCAGTATCCCTTTTGGCGATCAAAATGTATTTATAAGCACGCTGTATATCTCCTTGTTCATAAAGATAAGTTGCCAGAGTCCTTAATGCTGTAGCTTCTTTAGTAACAGATTTTATATCTGCAATAGCCGATTTCACCAGATGGCAAATCCCCAGGTCAAAATTCCCCTTTTCCATCTCTATATACCCCAAACTACAATAAAGCATGGCCTGTTGGTGCATATCCGGATTAAAATGATCAAAACCCAACTGATAATAATATTTCGCCGAGTCAGGCTTCCATCGTACCATAAACATAAATGCCTTAGTCATTAATGGCCGTAAATCTGCATCATCCTTATATTTAAGCACCGAATCTACATAAGCATGCCCCATTTGACGATATTTAGGTGAATAAAATCCATCCTGAATATAATCAGCCAAATCATAATAAGCCCTTACCCGATAGCTATAATAGTCCTGAAGGTTATTTCTTTCAAGATCTGATACCTTTACTGAATTCAAGCTATCAATAGCCTCCTTGTAATACCCTACTGAAACCAACAAATGTCCATACTCAGATAAACTTTCGGCTATAGCCCCCCGGTGATCAATCCGGTACGCCATCTCAATTGCTTTTTGATAATAATACATGGCTGAATCGAAAACATATACCGTATATTCATCTGCTATTTTCCGTAACAACTGATAACGCTCCCACTCTTTACCATTTGTATTATTTACAGAGATAAGACGTTTTAACGAGTCTATTCGTTGCTCCTTTTGCTGCACATAATACCACTCCTTTTCTAATTCCTTATCCAGTTCTTCAAACCAATCTTCTTGTTGGGCACTTGTTAAAAAACAAAACGAAAGCAAAGTAACAACTAACAAATATCGGCTCATGTAGTTTCAATTTGTTGCTAAAATAAGGTTTTCCTCTAAATTAAAACAATAAGAAAACAGAATACCCTATGAAAAATCATCATATTAGTTTTCTCTTTTAATCGTTTCTATTAGTTTTGAACATCTTTTTAAAGCAGCATTACAATGGAGGTAAAAATTGAAGCAGGTTGGAAACAACTTTTACAGGAAGAATTTGAAAAAGAATATTTTATCAAGCTTACTGAATTTGTCCGAGACGAGTATCGAACTCACTCCATTTTTCCTCCTGCCGCAAAAATATTCAATGCTTTTGACATATGTCCTTTAGAAAAAACAAGAGTGGTTATACTTGGACAAGATCCATACCATGATGTAAACCAGGCTCACGGACTATGTTTTTCGGTTAATGACGGGATTAAGATTCCCCCGTCGCTGGTAAATATTTACAAAGAAATCAATAGCGACTGCGGAATTACTCCTCCTGCAAGCGGAAACCTGGAACGGTGGGCGAAGCAAGGTGTCTTGCTTTTAAATGCCACTTTAACCGTTAGGGCTCATCAGGCTGGCTCTCATCAAAAAAAAGGATGGGAAGAATTCACGGACAGCGTAATAAAACGGTTGGCCATGGAAAAGGAGAATATTGTATTTCTTTTATGGGGAGCCTATGCCGGCAAAAAGTCAATGTACATTGATGACAAAAAGCATTATATTCTAAAATCCCCACATCCGTCGCCACTATCTGCACACAGAGGTTTTTTAGGAAATAAGCACTTTAGTAAAACCAATGATTTTTTAGTTAGCAAAGGACTGGAACCTATACAATGGTAGTTAAAAAAACATCAAACTTTGAGCTAAACAATCTGCTTATCAATTAGAATCTCATATTTCTTTATCTTCCTTTTTAATGCATCCCTTGATATATGCAATAATTCTGCTGCCTGGGTTTGATTAAAAGCACATCTTTTAAGAGCCTCAATGATCAACGATTTTTCATTTTGGTCCAAACTTAAGTTCTCATTTACTAAAGGTTGCTTTTTTCCCTCTCCTTTTAAAGGAAAATCTTCCGCCAGCAACTCATCACCCTCAAACAGGATCAAAGCCCTTTCAACCATATTTCTGAGTTCACGAACATTACCAGGGAAATGATAGGTTTGCAGTTTTTTTATCAATCCGTTTGATATTCCCGGCACTTCCATTTTTTTCTTTCTTGCAAAGGACTGGACAAAATGGATCAACAATGGTTCGATATCTTCAGGCCGTTCTCTCAGAGGGGGAATATTTATTTCGATAGTATTTATCCTGTGATAAAGGTCAATCCTGAATTTTTCTTCCTCAATTAACTTTTCTATGTTTTTATTGGTAGCTGATATTATCCTTACATTAACTGGTATTTCTTTATTGCTACCCACTTTCTTTATCTTATTTTCCTCAATAGCCCTTAACAATTTGGCCTGTAACGAAAAAGGCATATCCGCAATCTCATCCAAAAACAAGGTTCCGTTGTTTGCTAATTCAAAATAACCTTTTTTATCTTCCCTGGCATCTGTAAAAGCCCCTTTTACATGACCAAAAAACTCACTTTCTAACAATGTTGAGGGAATAGCAGAACTATTTACCGGGGCAAACACCTGCTCATTCCGGGGGCTACCGTAGTGTATAATCCTGGATATTATCTCCTTACCCGTACCATTCTCCCCTGTTACCAATACATTTACATCCTTATCGTTTGCTGCTTTCAAAGCAATTTTCAAAACCCGTTTTATGGCATCACTCTCTCCAATTAAATCCTTTTCAATTATCCCTTCCAACTCTTTTGAAACCAGAGAACCATGATTTTCTGCCTTTTCAAGTTTGTTTTGCAGTTCAACAAATTTGCTGGTTCTTTCTACTGCCACCTGAATATCCATTACCTGAAATGGTTTACGGATAAAATCAGAAGCACCCTTTCTCATGGCCTCTATTACCATATCCATATCTCCATAACCACTAATCATAATAACTTCAGTGTTGGGATATTCTGCTTTAACTTTTTCCAACACATCCAGTCCGTTCATACCAGGTAGCATAATATCCAATATTAAAATCCCTGGACGCTGCTTCTCCAGCATTTCAAAACCTTCATTGGGTGTATTGGCAGTACTTACATTAAAGTTTCTCTTTTCAAGATGATATTTAAGTTTCTCTGTAATCCTTACTTCATCGTCGAGTATTAATATTTTCAAATTATCCATAGAGCTTGATTCGTATGTTATTTGGGTGCAAACTTGTTTATATTTGAAGTGACTACAGGGAAAACAACTTTCATGCTGGTACCCTCCATAACACGGCTCTGCACTTCGATTCTCCCTTTCATTTCATTTACCAGGCTATAAGAAATAGAAAGTCCCAAACCGGTTCCCTTACCCAACTGTTTACTGGTTATAAAAGGTAAAAATATATCTGTTTTTTTATCCTGCGGAATACCAATTCCATTATCTCTAACTTCAATAAAAACCCTTTGACCTTCCTCTCCGGTTTTGATACTGATTTTCTTCACAAAACCACTTTCTCTCCCAAACCGCTCTTCCACAGCATCTCTGGCATTCGACAACAAATTATGCACAACCTGTTCAACTTTATGAGGATTTCCGACTACCTGGGGAATTTTATGGTTAAGAAAAAGCGACAACTCAATATTATGATTCTGATATTGTCTTCTAATCATCGATACTGCAGACTCCACACAATCCGACACCGAAAAACTTTCGTAAACACTTTCCTTTTGGCCACTCGAAAACACCCTGATATGATCAACAATCTCCCTTACCCTAATTATATCCTCAAATATTTCATTGATAGATTGCTTCAGAAAAGCATTGTCCGGTTGTTTTTCCAACAATTCAAACTTAATCCCTTCGGCAGACAATGAAATATTTTGGATGGGCTGATTGATTTCATGGGCAATTCCTGCTGCCAATTCTCCTAACGAAGAAAGGCTGGATTGGTGAACTATTATTTGCTGTTGCTCTTCTTGTTTTTTCAGTGCTTCATTTATCCTATGCTCCAGATTCCTATTTTCGACTCTTTTTAAATAGTATCGGTAATAAATTATAAAAACCAATATTAAAATAACCAAAATGGTAAAGCCAAACGACATCCTCCACTTAGACAGGTTTTCTTTTTCAAGCCTTAATCTGTAGTTTTCATTTTTAGCCTGCAAAATTGCATTTTCCTGATTCTTTTTCTCCAGGTCGTTCACCACTAAAGTATTGGTAAACTCCTCTACCTTTTGTTCCTGAGATAAAAAATCCGATATATCAGAATATAGTACCTGATATTCATAAGCCTTTTTATAGTTATTCTGCAACATATAAAGAGTTGATAACTCCATATAATCGGTACGCAATACCGATTTATTGTTAATAACCTGAGCTAGCTTTATACTTTTATTATAGTTAGAAATAGCATTAAGATACTGTTTGCGGTCTTTAGATATCTTTCCCAAATTCATAAACGAAACAGATGCTCCCAAATGGTCGTTTAAAGATATTTGCAGTTGCAAAGCTTCATCGAACAACTTCTCTGACCTAACCAAATCACTCTTCAAATACAAAGTACTTGCCATCCTGTTGAGCACTTCAGAAATCCCGGGAAGGTCTTCTCTCAATACTTTTTGGTCGTAAAGCAGGATGAAATACTCTAGCGCACTATCATATTCTTCGAGATTAAAATAAATTTCACCAATCTTTCCCCATAAAATGGTTTTGTCATCAGTTGAATCATTCAGCATATCAAGTCCTTTGGTATAACTTTCCAAAGCCAGATGATAATCGCCCAGGTTTTTATAGGCATTACCTATATTCTCATAGGTTTCAACAACCTGTTCTTTGGGAGAATCCTGTTCACTCAATAAAATAAGCAATGACCTTTTATAATTATCCAGCGATTGCTGAAAATTCCTAAGTCGATAAAAAGTTGTAGCTAACGTACTAATCCCTTCCTGATCACCTATTGACTTATAAGTACTTAATGATTTTTTGTAATAATCCAGCAACTCTTCATACTCACTTAAAAAATAATAACCCATCCCCAGGTTACTGTAGGCTGTTGCTTCACCCTTTTTATCGTTAACTTCTTTAGCTATAGAAAGAGCTAATTGAGCGTAGTTAACTGCTTTTTCAGCATCCGTTGTTAAATAATAGCGCGAAAACTGATTATACACCTTTACTTTTTCAGGGTATGATGCATTCTTTAGCTTTCTATGCAATTTATCTAATACCGATTCCTCTGCCAGTAAAACCAGTGGCAGACAAAAGGTAAAAATCACCAATAAGCATATTTTTATTTCTTTCTGCATTAAGGAGTGTTTCTCTAAATAAATTTCAGGAGTAAAAAAACATTCCCCGCCTCCTATCTACAACTCCCTCCTTGTTTTTAGCCCCCTATCTACTTTGTTATTGATAAACCAATTCCACAATTTTTTCCAACCCTTCCTTATCCTCATCGTCAAATCTCGATAACTCCCGGCTATCTACATCAAGCACCCCTACTATCTCATTAGATTGATTATACAATGGCACTACAATTTCTGATTTTGAAAACGAACTACAAGCAATATGTCCCGGAAATTCTTCTACATTTTTTACAATTACCGTTTCTTTATCATTAATTCCGGCCCAACAAACGCCGGTATCTTTTTTTAAACGCAAACATGCCAAGGGCCCCTGATAAGGTCCCACATGTAATTCTCCTTTATCCAACAAATAAAAACCAGTCCAGAAATAACCCTTCATTTTATGATGCAAAATTGCACTAATGGTAGCCATACGCGAAACCGGATTATTAACGGGTGCTGTTAATTCTTTGATTTGGTTATACAACCTCTGATATTTAGAAATCTTTGCAGACATATGCTCTATATTAAAAAAACAATGCAAGATAAGTAATAATAACCTATCCTGCATATCCTATAAATAAATATCTCTTTATAAGTAAGTATACTACTCTTCCAACATATTCTGAAGTTTTTTACGTGTAAAAAATATCCTACTCTTAACAGTACCTATTGGTAAATCAAGTTCCTCGGCAATTTCTTTATACTTATATCCAGAGGTATGCATTGTAAACGGAATCCTGAATTCATCATCCAGTTTTTCTATACTTTGGTTCATTTCATTAACAGCTTGCACCATTTCTGGTGTTTCTGATGCATAATTGCCTTTAAACGCAACCCTATATGCATCTTCTGCAGATTCAAAAGTACTACGTGTTTTTTGAACTCTTCTATAATTATTAATGAAGGTATTCTTCATTATTGTAAACACCCAGGCTTTAAAATTTGTATTAGATACAAATTGCTTTCTGTATGTCAGAGCCTTTAAGGTTGTCTCCTGAAGTAAATCATTTGCATCTTCCTCATTGGCAGTCAAACTTAGTGCAAAATACTTGAGTTTATCCTGTAGGCTCAATAATTTCTCATTGAATTGCATTGTTGTCATGGTGTAATGTATTGCGCGTTTATACCAATTTCTTTCTCTTTCACTTAATGTTTAACAAATATAAAAAGATCAGAAACACAAACAAAAGACATTAACATCTTTTATTGTTTTATTTTTATTGATTCTAAATAACATTTTGCACTAATAACTGATTTAATGACAGTTAACCCACCGCCTCTTCTTCCAGTCTAAATTACAACATTTTATCCACAAATTAATGCTGTCTTAATTCTAAAAAAAGGATATCGAAGCTGACAACCTTTTTTAAGGAAATATTTTCCATTATTTTATGACCAACACTTCTGAACTTTGTTTTTTCCCCATTTCAACTTTAACAATATAGCTACCTTTTGAAAGATGATCCAATGAGATATTTTTATTAAATATTCTTGACTCTTTGTATTCTGAATATTCTGCTACTTTGTTACCGGAAATGGTATAAACAATTATATTAACCATTCCAACATAAGTCTCTTCCACTTCTATATTAATATTACCCTTTGATGGGTTTGGATAAATATCCAAACTAAAATCATATCCCTTGTTCGAGAAAATTGAGGATATATCTTCCTGGATTCTTAAATTATCTATAGCCCATCCCCATCCTACTGTGTAAGGATCTGAATGCAATTTAAAACGCACAATAATTACATCTCCTGCATTAAAGCTATCCCATAAATCAATAGTATGGTCTGCGTAATCTGCATAAGTTGGGGTATCTGAATATTGACTACCTCCGGAATTCCAAACATTGTTATAATTAAAGTCATATCCTGGCGCCAGATCTACCCAGTTTATACCATCTTTTGATGCCTGAACTACCACATAATCATAAAAGTCTGTATCTGGGTATTCTATTCCATCTTCTCCTGTTTCCACGTAGGCAATGTCCTGGTACTTGATAAATGCCATAGCCTGCTCACCCGAAACTGTGATGGGATATTTTAAAGTATAATACAAATCCGTATTTTCGGGATATGGATGATCTGTAACAATGGCATTGTTATTATTTAGCCCATTTCCATTTATGGCGAAGCCATTCCCATAAAAATCATCCAAATCTTCTGAAAAAGTATTTGAATAACTTGTTCTTACAGCAAGCAATTGTGATTCAGGAATATCCAACGAATTTGAAGAATAAGAATCCGATTCAACATAGCCCAACACTCTAACCCGTTGCTTACCCTCCAACATATTGGCATCAATAACATACTGATGTATACCAACTTCAACACCAGAATAAGTTTCCATCAACTCCTCATCAACATATAACTCAAGTTTGTCATAGGCCACGTTACAATCTACCTCTAATGTATAATTCCCGTTTGGATTGACCCCGATCCCGTTCAAATATGGATTATAATCAACAGTAGATAATCCTGACCGCTGCACCGTCCACACTCCCAAACCATGTGTGCCCACCACTATTTCATCACCAACAATTTTCATATCCCAAATTGAAACAGCAGGAATTCCATTATTGGCAAGTGCCCAGGATCCTCCACCGTCATATGAAATAAACAGACCGATTTCTGTACCCACCCACAATTCATTTTCATCAAAAGGCATAACCAACATGGTGTTTACTGCCACATTCGGAAAACCACTAAAACTGTAGTCAGCCCCATAAATAACATTGCCTTCACCGTCAGTTGTGTGAAAGCCGGAAATATCTTCCCAGGTTTGCCCCAGATCAGTTGTTTTAAATATCTTTGGCCAATTAGAATAAGAGAACAAAAGATAAGCTGTATTGGCATCATTGGGGTGCGTAACTATATTTGACACCGCCCCCAAGTCCATTGCATTTACTGCGCTGGAAAAAGTTCCGCCACCATCAGTTGATACATGCATAGTACCAGTAGTATACCCACCTGTACCATCACTATTCATGATAATCCCAGCCCAAACAACATCAGGATTAGCTTCACTAATGGCCATCTTAGGGTATCCTCCACCACCCCATCCCCAATCGGATCCGATGGAAATATTTTCCCAGTTAGTACCAAAATTTTCCGATCGCCACAATCCGGACTTCCCTGCTACAAAAAGCAAATCAGGATTTATTTTTGAACTGGCAATCTTAGTTAAAAAGGGAGCTGTTTCTTCTGTATTATCACCGATATTGTTATGAATATCCTCCCAGGTTGCACCACCATCCGACGATCTGGATAAATCATTATAATATATCGATCCTATAATTTTATCAGGATTCCTGGAATGCCATACCACATCAAATCCATCTCCTCCAAGTACTTCATCCCAATCACTACTTACTGATGGATTTGCTGATGAAATATACGAGCCATTATCCTGCATCCCTCCAAAATATATATTTTGTTCCGGATGTCGGGCTATGCCATAGAACTGTGTTGTTATATATCCTTGTGACTTAGTAGACCAGTTTATTCCAGCATCTGAGGAATAAAAGAGCCCTCCGTCATTACCTACTAATATTGAAAATGGAGAACCCACACCATCAAGGATGGTAATATTATGATGATCGGCATGTGAATAATTGCTGGCACCAGATGTATGCCAAACAGTTAGATGATCTGTACTTAAACTCCTGTTATACAAATTAAATGGAGTTATTTCTATATTTGAAGTTGGTAAAGAAGCTTCATCCCACACTGCTGAATCCACCAACTTAGGATAAAGAGCAACCATCACACTGGAATTTCCATTATTCTCAACAACACTCGTATTAGCAACACCAGAATAGGAATATCCATGAATTATAATAACCTCATAACCAGCTGCAGTCAGGTCAAAAATGCCATTATCATTTGAATCTATAAAAGAAGCATCCAACTGCGTATTAATTGTACCATCAGTTCTTATTACCTTAAAGGGCACATCAATGAAGTTATTATATTCTAACGATGGCAAATCAGTACTTATATCGTATGTATATGAAGTTGAATTCAAACGGTGTGCTTTTTGAGTAAGCCCTGATCCAAATTGTATTTCTATATCATCAGTGATTCCTGAATAGGCATCATAAATCTTAAGTCCACCGTTTTCATGTGTCCCATAAAAATTACCTGTTTCAATAAGAGAAGACATACCATTTACCAGAGAATAAGCTAACTTCCCTGATCCGGAAATATCTGATCCCAGAGTAAAACTATAACAATCAATCCCTCCTATAAATCCTTTATTTTCATCAGTTGGGTGACCAGCAATCACATTATTGTACCATCCTTGTCCACCCAAAAAATTTGTAGTAGAGCCCTCAACACACTCGGCCCAGTCTTCGCCTCCATTATTTGAATAATACAATTTTGAATCCTGGTTTAATGCATACAACATATCAGCATCCACTTTGGAAACCATCAATTCAATCCTGCCTTCTCCCGAAATATCCAGCACCTGGAACCAACTTGCTCCGGCATCGGTAGATTTAAGTACTCCCTTGTTGTTTAATGTCACCCACAAAATATTTTCATCCGAAGGATGCATGATTAGTCGTTGGTACCGACCATCGCCACCCTGTTGGGGAGTAATATTACTCCAATTATCTCCTCCATCATATGATTTAGTAACAGCCCTGTTTGTTGCTACATACAAGATATTTTCATCCGAAGGGGAAACAACAATATCATTCACATAATGAAAAAAGGAAGTATTGGTTGTTTTAGCAATCTGACTCCAGGTAACCCCATTGTCAACAGACTTATACATTCCATTCCCCTGCACAGCATCCAGGTTGTAATACCCTTCACCTGTTCCGGCATAGATAACATTAGCATTTGAAGGTGCCATTGCCATACTGTTGATACTCATATTGGTAATATCTGGAGAAACCAACTCCCAATTTGATCCTGCATCAGATGTTTTCCAGATTCCCCCGGAAACAGCACCAGCAAACCATGTTTGTTGAGTTGCATCTGAATGATCAACAACAATTGCCCTTGTTCTTCCACCAATATTACCAGGCCCTCGTTGAACCCATGGCAAATCTTCTGTAGTCCGCTTTAATGAAGATTTATGGGCAATAGCGGCTTTCAATTCTTTGGCCTTATAATTTTTGGGGTATTCAAGCTTGCCAAAGCCTGATTTCATAGCTTGCTTATACTCTACATACTTATCAGGCTTATCGGCTGGTTTTGCGTAACCATTTTTTCTTCTTTCAATTTTCCTGTCTATTTGTTGCTGAATAATATCTTCAGACGAAACAGATAAAACTTTTTTTCTTTCTTTTTGAGAAATTTGCAGATCCGCGAAGAAATATATTCCAATTAATGAAACTGCAACAATTAAAATAAAAAACTTTTTTTGCATCTTATAGGTAATGACAACAACAATACTACACTAAACCTACCGTACCTAATAAATAGGTGTTGTATAAAATTTACAGGACAAATATAGTTTCCCCATTCAAATAAATTACGCAAGTATGCAAAAAAGGTTCTCTTAATTAAAATTAGGATATTGAATTAATAAGCCATAAAACATCAATAACAAATAATTATTAGTTTTGCAGATCGAAAAAAGTATATAATCAATTTAATGTCTCAACAACAAAAAATAATCACCTCTGAAGATGGTTCGCATACCATATTTGTTCCCGATCTGGATGAGCATTATCATTCTACACATGGAGCTATTCAGGAATCGATGCATGTATTTATAGAAGCAGGGTTAAAACAGATACAGAAAAAAGAAATAAGTATATTGGAATTTGGGTTTGGAACTGGTTTAAACGCATTTTTAACATCAATAAATTCGGCAGACAAAAAAATTTACTATCATACTCTAGAAAAATATCCCATTGATATTTCTACGGCTAATAAATTAAACTACAAAACTGCTTTTGAAGGAAAATATACAGATATATTCATCCGGCTTCATGAGGCTGAATGGGAAAAAGAAACTGATATAAATAAAAACTTCCGTTTATTAAAGACAAAGTGCGACTTTAAAAATGCTTTATTCAACAAAAAATATGATCTAATATATTTTGATGCATTTGCTCCGGAAAAACAACCTTTACTTTGGAGTAAAGATATATTTCAAAAAACATACGATGCTCTCAACAAAAGCGGTATTTTAACTACCTACTGTGCCAAAGGAGTTGTTAGAAGATTAATGCAGGAAATTGGTTTTAAAGTTGAAAGAATCCCCGGCCCTCCTGGTAAAAGAGAAATGATCAGGGCGATAAAACACTAATATCATTCCTATCTATTACCAGTATTATTAAAAATTTCCAATAGGCCAGGCAATAATACATCCCAAATTGAACATCTGTTTTTAGTTAAACTCTCGTTAAAGGGTTGAGGGAGGTTTGCTTTCCTAAGGGTAAAAAACTATCTTCGTGACCGTTTATTTAAAATATTGATATAATTCAAGAATGGAAAAATTAAGTTATTCATTGGGGCTGAGCATAGCCGGAAACCTTCAGAACTCAGGTGTTGCAGAATTAGATGTTGATGCATTTGCAAGAGGTGTAAAACACCATATGGAAGGAGCTACTACTGAAATATCACAAGAAGAAGCTGGTAAAATCATAAATACATTCTTTTCTGAACTACAGGCAAAACAATTTGAAGCCAACATTGAAGCAGGAAAAAAATTCCTTGCTGAAAATGAAAAAAGAGAAGGTGTTGTAACCCTTGAAAGCGGTCTTCAATATGAAATAATGACGGAAGGAAATGGCGATAAACCTAAAGCTACAGATAGTGTAAAATGCCATTACCATGGAACATTGATTGACGGAACCGTATTTGACAGTTCTGTACAAAGAGGTGAGCCTGCTGTATTTCCTGTAAATGGTGTAATTGCAGGCTGGGTTGAGGCATTACAGCTAATGTCTGTAGGTTCTAAATGGAAATTGTTTATCCCTTCTGATCTTGCCTATGGTGCACAGGGAGCCGGTCAACAAATCGGACCTCACACAACCTTAGTGTTTGAAGTAGAATTACTTGAAATTGCTTAATTTACTTAACAAATAAAAAAAATGAGACTTAAAAATCTAATTTTAGGACTACTTGTAGTTGCTATTGCAGCTGTTTCTTGTACCAAAGTTCCTGGTGCTGGCGAAGTAGAAATGAAAAACGAAACAGATAGTGTTAGTTATGCATTAGGATATGTAATTGCATCCCAAATGAAACAACAGCTATCTCAACAATTCGATACACTTTATGGCAAAGATGTTGCCATGGCTTTAGCAAAATCACAATTCTCTGAAGCCTCAAAACAGAATTTTGAGCGTAGCTTTGATTCTATTAACTACGATATCATGAAATCTGCTTTCTTAAATGAAGTAGGCTATGCTAAATCGTATTTTAATGAAACAACAGGAAATGCATATCTTCAGGCTGCATATAAAAGAGCCCAGGACAGAAAAGCCCTTCAGCCAGGCAAACCTGCTTTCGAAAACAAAAAGAAAGGTGACGAATTCTTAGCTGAAAACGCAAAAAAAGAGGGAGTGATCACTACAGAAAGTGGATTACAATATGAAATCCTTAAACAAGGCAAAGGCGACAAACCTGTTCCTGGAGATAAGGTAGAAGTTCACTATCATGGAACCTTAATTGATGGAACTGTGTTTGACAGCTCTGTTGATAGAGGAGAAACAACTACCTTTGGAGTTACTCAGGTAATTAAAGGATGGGTAGAAGGCTTACAATTAATGAACGTAGGTTCTAAATTCAAGTTCTATATTCCAGCTGAATTAGCTTATGGTATGAGAGGTTCAGGTGGAAAAATTGGTCCTATGGAAACTCTTGTTTTTGAAGTTGAACTTTTCAACATCATCAAAAAAGAAGAAAAATAAACTAAGAACAAAAGAACATAGCCTGAAGATTAAAGATCTTCAGAATATTTAAGGAAGGCCTATTTGCCTTCCTTTTTTTTTAGAAAAAAATCAATTCCTATTAAACCGTATTTTTCCTTTTCATCTAAACTAAAAATTGTACCTTTGTTCTTCCAAAATAAATAGATACAAAAATTATGATCAAGGCAGAAATAGTTACCGAAAAAGGTGTTATGAAAGCTGAGCTTTATGAAAAAGAGACACCAAAAACTGTTGAAAATTTCGTAAAGCTTGCCAAAGAGGGCTTTTACGATGGATTAGCATTCCACCGTGTAATTCCGGATTTTGTAATCCAGGGAGGATGTCCTTTTTCTAAAGACATGAGCAACCCAAGAGTTGGCACAGGTGGCCCAGGATATAGTATTGACTGCGAAACTAATGCAGACAGACAATATCACGACAGGGGGGTTCTTTCGATGGCTCACGCAGGTAAAAACACAGGAGGTTCGCAATTCTTTATCTGTCACAGCCGTAACAATACATCTCACCTTGATGGTGCACATACATGCTTTGGTATAGTTTACGAAGGTGTAGATATTATTGACGACATCAGGGCTGGAGATGCCATTGAAACAATAAAAATTATTGAAGAATAACCACTTACAAGTATAGTCCATGAATTTTGAATTGACAGGAAATTTAATTGTGAAAGATGACGAGCAGTCAATAAGTGCATCTTTTAAAAAACGAGAATTCGTTGTTGAGGTAATGAATGAGCGTAACTCAGATTGGAATGATTATATTAAATTCCAATTAACCCAAGACAGATGTGCTCAACTAGATCCTTTTAGTTTAGGAGAACCAGTAAAGGTATCTTTTAACATCAGGGGACGTAAGTGGGAAAAAGATGGAAAAGTAAACTATTTTTCAAATCTGGAAGCCTGGAGACTTGAAAAAGTACAAGCTTCAGCCGGACCAGATACACCTCCACCTCCTTTCGCAGAATCAGAAGTTCCGCCAGCAGGAGCAAACGAAGATTTACCATTTTAAATATTATAAAGCAGTCTTTTTCAGACTGCTTTTTTTATTCTATTTCCCCCAGATTCATGACAAACCTGTTTTTATCACTTTTTTTTCTTAAATTATAAAGGTATTTAATTTTGCCTATATGCGTTTGAAAAAAGGAACAGGTTTTGTTGGCGTTTTCTGTGTAGCCTCTGGAACCATGATTAGCTCCGGACTATTTATCTTACCTGCTATTGTTTATCCGCAGGTTGGCCCGGCTATTTTTCTTGCGTATTTTCTTTCTGCACTTTTAATGATTCCAACCATATTTTCCAAATCAGAACTGGCTACAGCGATGCCAAAATCGGGAGGTGATTATTTCTTTATCCATCGAAGCCTGGGAGCCTTCATGGGCGTTTTTGCCGGCTTTGCTTCCTGGTATTCTCTAAGTTTGAAAAGTGCATTTGCATTACTGGGAATTGGATTGTTACTTGAACCCTTGTTTTTTGAAGCCTCCCCTGCCTTAATGAAATTATTTGCAGTCTGTGTCATAGTTGTTTTTACCATAATAAACATAATTGGTGTAAAAGAAAGTAGTCTGTTTCAGGGAGTTTTAGTTATTGGCATCATAATATTGTTATCCTATTTTATTTTTAAAGGATTTCATTATATTGATGTAAACCGTTATGTTCCTTTCCGGCCACATGGATGGCAATCTGTTTTTACTGTTATGGGTATGATTTTTATATCCTACGGGGGACTAACAAAAATAGCTTCAATTGCCGAAGAAATTAAAAATCCCAAAGTAAATATACCTGTTGGAATGTTTGTGGCGTTTATTGTCACTACTGGTCTCTATTTTTTCACTTTGTTTGTGACCGTAGGACTGGTTGATAGTAACGAATTTAGCAACACCCTTAACCCAATAGCACTTGCCGCTCATAAGTTTGATGGGAACATAGGCTTTACCTTTTTAACCATAGCCGCAATTTTGGCTTTTATCACCACCGGAAATGCAGGATTATTATCCTCCTCTAGAATCCCTCTGGCCATGGCCGAAGACAAGTTGATACCTTCATTTTTTTCGAAAGTAAACAAACGTTTAAAAACGCCCATCAGCTCAATTCTAGTTACTTCGCTTTTTATGATTACAATTGTAGTATTCCTCGACCTGGAAAACCTGGTTAAAGTTGCTTCTACAATGATGCTGATTCTTTTCTTTTTTGTAAACTTATCGGTGATATTAATGAGGGCAAGTAAAATATCATCATACAAACCATCCTTTAAATCACCATTCTTTCCTTACATACAATTTGTAGGAATGACAATTTATATACTTCTTATTATTGAAATGGGATTTGTACCATTCTTTATCACATTAGGATTTGTTGCCTTTTCTGTTCTTTGGTATTATTTCTATTCACGAAACCGTAACATAAAACAATCTGCCCTTCTGCAAATTGTTGAACACATTACTACCCGGGAAATTAAATCCTCAATCCTCACCAATGAATTAAGAGATATTCTTTATGAAAGAGATGCCATTGTAGAAGATAAGTTTGATAGTTTTGTAAAAAAGGCTGAGTTTCTTGATTTTCCATATGAAATAAGTGACAAAGAATTATTTCATGAAATATCAACCATTTTTTCTGCGAATTTCAAAACTTCAGCAAAAGAAATATTTGATCTTTTCCGCAAAGAAGAGGATAAATTTGACTCTATTATTTATGAAGGAGTTGCTATACTTAATATTGTTATTGAAGGAAATAACAAGTTTGATATAGCTGTAGCAAGATCCAAATATGGAGTTAACTTATTTCCTAATTCACCGCCTGCACATATAGTTTTTGCCTTAGCCGGAACAAAAGATAAAAGAAATTTCTATCTTAAAACGTTAATTGCTATCGCTCAAATTGTGCAGAATCCAAAATTTATAAAAAACTGGAAACAAGCAAACTCCATACATGATTTAAAAAACCTTATTTTATTATCAGAAAGAATACGAAAATAAATACAACCTCAAAACCAATAAAGATCATTCCTTTTTAGTCCCTATATCTTTTTACAATATCACCGTAGGCATCTATTCGCCTATCCCGAAAAAACGGCCAAATCCTACGAACATCCTCTGTCCTGTTTTTATCAATCTCTATTACTTGCGTAAGCTCCTTATCCCGAGTTGCTTCATAGAGCAACTCCCCTTGCGGACCAGCAACAAAGCTTGATCCCCAGAACTGGATTCCCTTGGTAACCCCAGTCCAATCCTGCTCATAGCCAACCCGGTTAACGGCAACTACAGGCAATCCATTTGCCACGGCATGTCCACGTTGCGAGATCATCCATGCATCCCTTTGCCTGTTCTTCTCTTCGTCAGAATCTGTACTTTCATAACCTATTGCTGTTGGATAAATCAATACCTCTGCCCCGGCCATTGCCATTAATCGAGCCGCTTCAGGATACCACTGATCCCAACAAACCAGCACTCCCAATTTACCTACAGATGTTTGTATCGGCTCAAAACCCAAATCTCCGGGAGTAAAATAGAACTTTTCGTAGTAAGCCGGATCATCAGGGATATGCATCTTTCTATAACGCCCGGCTTCACTACCATCTCTTTCAAATACAACGGCGGTGTTATGGTATAAACCCGGGGCACGTTTCTCAAACAAAGAAGTGACCAAAACTATATTCAATTCTTTTGCAACAGCGGCAAACTGATTATATGATGGTCCAGGTATAGGCTCTGCCCATTCAAACATATCCACCTCTTCTGCCTGACAAAAGTAAATACCACAGTGCAATTCCTGAAGTACAACAAGCCCTGCACCATCTTTAGCACATTTCCTGATTCCTTCAATGCTTTTATTTATGTTGGCCTGCTTATCTGTACCACACGATTGCTGCACTATACCTACACTTAGTTTGCTCATTTCCGATATTTTTACTTGCTAATTTATCCTATGTCAAAAGTACATAAAATGCACACTTAAAAATTAAATCTGATGTTGAAATTCTCACCAAACCAAACAGATCAAAACTCTATAATATAATTACTGAATAATATTTACACCCGCCGGATATTGCATAGTTATACAATGCAATGAACCATGCTGGTCTATAAGCGGCCTGCAGTTGAGCCCCACTACCTTTCTATCAGGGAAAATACGCTGAATAACTTCCAGTGCTTCCTGATCCTGAGGAACATTATACACCGGAACCAAGACACCCCCATTTACAATCAAGAAATTGGCATAAGTTGCAGGAATACGCATCCCCATGTCATCATAACAAGCATCAGGCCATGGCAGTGCCACTAAATTATACAATTCGCCATCTGCATTGGAAAAACTCTTCAACTGCTCTTCCATCAGCTTCAAGGCTTCAAAATGTTCATCGCTTTCATTATCACATTTTACATAGGCTAGAGTATTCTTGGAGCATACCCTGGCCAAAGTATCAATATGTGAGTCTGTATCATCCCCGGCTAAAAATCCATGATCAAGCCAAAGAACTTTTCTCAAACCAAAAACTTCCATAAGGAAAGACTCAATCTCTTCCTTAGTATATGTTGGATTCCTAAACTCAGAGAGGAGACATTCCGAAGTTGTTAGCAGCGTCCCATTCCCGTCGCTTTCAATGGCACCTCCTTCCAACACAAAATCAAATGATTTAACCTTATTGGGACTTAGCACTCCTCCAGCCATTTTCTCTGAGATACAATTATCTAATCCGGCCTCAAACTTTTGCCCCCATCCATTAAATGTAAAATCAAGCAACTCAGGTTCTCCATCCTTAAAAACCGTGATAGCTCCATGATCCCTTGCCCAGGTATCATTTGATTCAATTTCTACATAATAAATCGGGTATTTTGTATTATTTCTAAAGAAAGCAGACACCTCTGATATGGAATGGCAAACAACTAAAACAGGCTCAAACCCGGCTGTTGCTTCAATAATATTTACAAAGCAGTTAACTACTTCATCGTACATATAAGCCCAATCACTGTTTTTATGAGGAAAAGTAAACTGGATAAAACTCTGAGGCTCCCACTCTGCAGGAAAACGAACTTCTTTCACTACTATTTTTTACAATGTTATTATTGTTTTGCAGTAACTATTCTGCTGCGTCAAAGTTAAAAAAAAGCGGGATCAAAAATGATCCCGCTTTCTATATTTTTTGGCCCGATATCAGGCTCTATATTCTTTACAAATATTTTCTATCTGTCTTATCTGATTTTAGAACCTTTGGCTGCAAAGAAAACCAGGTACAGATAATAAACAAACAAACAAGCAATACCCGCAATAACTGTTCCGGTTACTGTTTGTAAAGCTCCCATTATAGGAGTTAAAATAGCTGCTCCAATCACCGAGGTTGCAATTACACCAGAAGCCACATCAGCATGAGGACCTAAATCTTCTAACGCAAGACTATAGATTACAGGCCACATAATTGAATGGAATAAACCTGTTCCTAAGAATAACCACATACTAATATTTCCGGTCAACAAAATAGCACCAATTAACATAGCAGCACCACCCACTGAGCATAACGACAATATAGTAGACGCTTTATATTTTTTAAGCACAAAAATACCTAACAAACGACCAACCATCAGGCCTCCCCAATAAAATTTCAACATATCTGTTGTTGAAGTTTCTATCACGGCACCTTTTGCAGAAGCAAAATCAGCAAAGAAACTAGGAATACCTATTTCAATACCCATATAAACAAAAATAGCTAAAGAACCCAACCATACGTGGGTATACCTAAATGCACTTGATTTATGCTTTACAGCACTTGACTCTTCTGCAGCTTCTTGCTCTTCCTTGATATTTGGCAATTTCAGAAAGAACATGATAAAAAGGATCACTGCGGTAGCCACACCAATACCCATAAACGGACTACTAACTATGTCTTTGATTGCAGAATTTTCAAGAACCTGACCTTCACCCAACTCTGGCACCACCAACAATACCGACACAAAAATTGGTGCAATAACAGTGGCAACTGAGTTTAAGGCATTAGTTAATGTTAAACGACTGGCAGAACTCTCTTTAGGACCTAAAGCCACTACATAGGGAGCTGCTGCTACCTGAAGAATAACAACACCAATTGCAAAAATAGACACGGCACTTAAAAAACCGTAATAACCAAAACCAACACCTGGTATACAAGCAAAGAAACCTAAGGCTATCATAGCCAATCCTGTAAAAATTGAGAAACGATAACCTATTCGTTTAATTAAAAAACCAACAGGTATTGAAAGCGCATAAGCACCATAAAAGAACGTATTAGGCAATTGCTTTTGTACATCATTCAAGCCAAAAGCCCCTTTCAAAAACTCGATAGTTGAGTTATTCATTGTTGTTATAAATCCAAAAAGGAAAAACAACGAAGCCATTACAATTAATGGAAACAAATATTTATTCTTAGCCATAAAACTTTTAATAAAATGATTTAATGTGTTATAAAAATTTATCTTACTGTAATTTATTTCTTCACAAAAGACTTACGAAATACCGGTCCTGAGATTTCCATTTCAGGAACATCTTTGAACCTATATAAGTAAGCCCCCTTTCTTGACTCTGTTTTATCTTTCTCTTCAAGCCGCTCCAGCACATTTAACGACAAAACTTTCTTTCTAAAATTAGCCGGATCAAACTCTTTTTGATAAATTTCATTATAGAGTTTTCGCAACTTTAATATGGTAAACTTTTCCGGCAGCAAGTGTTTCCCAAACAACTCATAACTTGCCTTCAACCTCAATTTATCCAATGCTTTAACCACCAATATATCATGATCAAATATCAAAGATGGCAAATCCTTTAAAGCAAACCACTTGGCGCCATAATCACTAATCAACTGATTTGTAAACTCATCAATTTTAATTAATGCATAATACTCAACCGTAATCACATTCCCACCAGGATCACGCCCCGGTTTTGAAAATGTTTCTACCTGTTCCTGATAAATATATTTTAAACCTGTAAGATGATGCAAAACCCGATGCGCAGCTTCTTCACTGGATTCATCATTTTTTACCCAACCTCCAAGCAATGACCATTTGCCTTTTGATGGCTCTATTATACGCTTAAAGACCAATAACTTCAATTGCTCGTCATCATACCCAAAAATCACACAATCTACTGATATCAGCCTTTTTATGCTTTCAAAATCGCTATAATAATTATTGGTCACTAAATACTGTTTCTTTTATCATTTCTTTATATCTCCATGAGCATATAGCTTTCTGTTTTTTAAAGCTTACACCCTACTAATGTAACACTTGCATATACATAACAACTGCAATTTTTACACTTCATAAAAGTACTTTGTACCTTTTTAAAATCCAAAAAAAACTTAAAATATTTTACACTTTTATACATAAAAAAAAGCCGACCAGAAACATTCTGACCGACTTCTAACATAAACTATAAAAATGATAAACTAAATTTTACATTTCATTTTTTTCCGGCAACCACACTTTCATTTTATTAGCACCTCTGTTGTTCCATAAAAAATAAGGAATAGCAGTGAACATATCATCGCCTGATTTATTTTTTCCTACAATTAGCTCAACATCTTTACTTAAAAACGCCTCAACTTTATGGGAAAATTGCATATTGTCAGTAATTACCAACTGATTTATATCTGAATTATCGATTTCTTCAACACAATAAACTATCGGACCTCTTTCCAAAGCAACTTTACCTAAGTCATCTTCCACTTTTTCATTGGCTTTTACCATACGAACATCCATTGGAAGCGAATATTCTACATAATCACCTTTTTTCCAGCTCCTGGCCAATACTGCATATCCATTTCTAACCTTAAAATCAACAGCTTCCCCATTCACCTTTAAAGTAATTCCTTTCGTACTATTGCTTTTATAATAATATAAATCGCCAGGCAAGGGTTTATTTTGCGCCCATCCCGGAATCCTTAAACAAAGAGCTAACTCTGTTTCTTTTTCTGGTACAACTTTTATTTTAACATCTCCGTTCCAGGGATAATTGGTTTCCTGACTAACGTGAATTTTTCGATCACCCACCTGGATATTTGATGAACTTTGTATAAATAAGTTGACATACACAGCATCATTTTTATGTGCATAAATATACCCGGGAACCGATGGCATAAAACGACATAAGTTCGTAGGGCAACACGAGCAATCAAACCATGGCTGACGTGTAATTGTGTTACCCTGATTAAACTGATACTCCATATCACACTCCAAAGGGTTAGGGTAGAAAAAAGTCTTTCCATCTAACCCAACACCTGAGATTACTCCGTTATATAAACTACGTTCTAATACATCAATATATTTACTCTCACCATGTAATAAAAACATCCTGTAGCACCAATACACATTTGCAATTGCAGCACAGGTTTCGTTGTAGGCCGTAAGGTTTGGCAATTCGTAATTTTCACCAAATGCCTCACCTTTATGAAGAGAACCAATTCCTCCGGTAATGTACATTTTTTTATTTACCATATTCTCCCATAAAGTATCTACAGACTTTTGGTATTCAACATCATTATACAAAGCAGCTATATCTGTCATTCCAGCATACATGTACGCAGCACGAACTGCATGCCCTACAACTTCTTTCTGCTCAAGAACTGGCAAATGATCCTGCCAGTAGGCTCCTCTAACGTCCCTCAAACTACTATCGCCCCTAAGATCCAGGAAGTGTCGGGCCAGCTCCAGGTATTCTTGTTTTTTCGTAATTAAATATAATTTAACCAATCCGGTTTCCACTATCTGGTGCCCCGGAACATCAAGCTTTCCTCCCTTTCCAAATACATTTACCAATAAATCGGCATTTTTTATAGCAATATCCAACAAGTTTGTTTTACCCGTAGCCTTATAATGAGCACTTGCCGCCTCAAACAGGTGTCCACTATTATATAGTTCATGACTCATAGACATTCCTTCCCAGCGGGCACCAGCAGGACACCATGTTGCCGGTGGATTGGATGGGTCAATAGTTTTCCATGTGGTCAGATACCCATCATTTTCTTGTCCTACTGCTATGATGCTAATTATGGAATCAACATAATGCTCAAGGCTTTTATCCGGAGTGGTTGTTAAGGAATAGGAAGCTCCCTCTATAATTTTATATACATCGGTATCATCAAAAGGCATTTCCCCTTTTGTTGTACCTTCCATTTTTCCACCTGCAATCAAAAAATTATCCATTCGCCCCATTTCTTCGCACTTTGCGAAAGAAGCCGGTATTGTAACCTCCCTATTGGTTTCAATTTTGGGCAACCAGAAACCATCACTTAAAGAAACCTGATTGAACGGAATTTCCTTAATTGAATAACTATCGGCAACCGATTTTTCGTCTTTCTTTGAATTTGTATTAACACAACTACTTAATATCATTGCACAAACGATACCTGGTATCAGTAGATTTTTCATATTATCTTTTTTTCGAGAGATTGTTATATAGCACTTCATAATAGAAAGCCATGGCTATTAACCAAAGCTTTCCATATTTATAAATTTAGTACCCTGGATTCTGGCTCAGGTTTGAGTTTGTTTCAATCCTTCCCCTTGGGATCGGGTATATTGATCGGTAACTTCCGTTTGGAGAATGGGCAAAGAAAGACTTTGTTGTATAAACGCCAAACCTGATCATATCCTGACGACGACGACCTTCCTGGTTAAATTCCCAGGCTAATTCATCCAAAAATCTTCCATATTCAATATCATCACCTCCTTCAGAAGTATTGGCACTTTCAGTTCTTAACCCATAGTCATAAACACTTCCTTGTAACAATTCATTCCCGGTAACAGTTGCTTTTTCAGGAGATGATTTAAAAGCCCTTTCCCTTACACTTGTTACCAATACAGCAGCTTCATCTTCTTGCCCTGTTCTTAACATACTCTCTGCCTTCATCATTAAGATATCAGCATAACGAAAAAGAGGATAATCATTATTCAAAATATTTGAAGACCCCAGGGCAATTTCAAATTTCTCAAAACGATAACCATGTATCTCCTCTGAATGAGAAATATCCGGGATCTCATTAATTAAATTTAAAGGATCACCCACAAGATTTCCCATGGTAACCAACAACTCCTCTCCTCCAGAGGAATACTGCTGTCCTTTCATAAAGTTTGCAGATAAACGACTGTCATCCGGATCAAATGTATTTATGAATTGAGGAATAGCACACATTCCGCCCCAAGGTGTTAAGGACAAATCGTATTTTGCCTGCATTGAAGGCTGACAGGTTTGCATATGAATATCAAACTGGTTCCATGCAGTAGTATACTGGTCGTCAATGGCTAATCCAAAAATAATTTCAACTGAATTTTGATTTTCAGTTATAAAAACATTCTTCTGGTTAGCTTCCAATTCATATCCAGCTCCAGAGTTGATTACTGAATCACATTGATCGATACACTCATTCCACATTGGCGTTCCTGAATACACTTCAGCATTTAAATACATTTTGGCCAATAAGGTATGCGCTGCCCATTTATTAAACCTTCCGTATGTGGCAGAACTCCTTTCCCTATTTAAATAAGGGATGCTTTCTTTAAGTTCTGTAACAATAAATTCAAACACTTCAGCCCTTGTATTTTGCTCTGGAAGATAACCCTCAGGAACATCAAAATCAGTCACAACAGGAACATTTCCATATAAATCACACAATACATAATAATAACTTGCACGCAAAGCCCTCAACTCAGCTATAGTGGCACTATATACATCTTCATCTTCAATAGGTACAAAACCTGACTCTATTTGAAACAAAAGGCGATTACAGGTAGAGATACCAGAATAGGTTCTATCCCAAGTTTGATATACATTATCGTCATCTGTAGTCCAGGTATGCTCATGTATACGGCGATATATCCCCCCATCTACCCAACCATTAGGGCGACCGGGTATTACGATCTGATCAGCACCCACTTCGTTAACCCGCCAATATCCATTCCAAAACATCAACAAGCCTCTCCATGAGCTATAAGCCGATCCAACCAAAGCAGGAACATCATCGGTAGTAGGCTCAAAACTATCAACTAAAATTTCATTATAACTAGTATCATACAGCTCTGTACAACTCGAAAAAAATGTTATACCGGTTAATGCTACAACACTAAATATCTTAACTATATATTTTTTCATAATTTAAACTAAAACAGGATTAAAAACTTAGATTCACACCAATTGTAAACGTACGGGTTGTTGGATATTTATCCCTATAGTCATTACCCGGAGTTAATCCTCCCGAATAAACCTCAGGATCAATACCTTTATAACCTGTAATTACAAAAGTATTCAGTGAAGAAAGGTACACTCTTGCTTTACTTATATATTTAATTTTTGAAGTTTTAAAATTGTACCCAAGCGTAATGTTATCAATTTTCCAATGATCCCCATCTTCTATGTAATAAGAATTATATTCAAGATCCATATCTGTACTCAAAACTTCTTTGCCAAATACTTTATCATAGGCTGATTTCAACCTATTATATTGCACAGTTTTTGTATTCTCCAGATACATCCTTTCAAAGTTCAGGATTTGATAATCAAAAGCCCCCCTCATGGTAACCGAAAGATCCCAGTTTTTATATTTAAAATTGTTTTGCCATCCTGCCTGGAACTTTGGAATTCCATTACCTAATACTTTTTTGTTTTCGAAGGAATGTTCAAACTCATCATAAGGTACTTCATTGCCTGCTGCATCTTCGTAAATCCACTTACCATCCGAATCCACATCTACAACTTTGAATCCATAAAAGTTTCCTATAGGTCCGCCAACATCAACTCTGTGAGTAAAAGTTTGGATTGGTTCCCCGGTCCCTCCTGCGGTAAAATAATCCGTTGTAGCCTCATATTCGTCGCTCGACAAGCTAATAAGCTTATTACTATTGGTTGAAAACGTTATGCCAGTGTTCCATTCAAAATCAGAGTTTTTTACAGGAGTACCGCTTAAAAGAACTTCGATACCTTCATTTTCCATCTCTCCGGCATTAGCCCTTGTAGTACTTACCAAGTTTGGGGGTGTTGGGACTGCATAATCATACAGCAAACCATCAATTCGTCTGTTATAGTAATCTACGGTACCGGTTATCCTGTTATTAAACAATCCAAAATCCAAACCTATATTGGTTTCTTTTTTCTCTTCCCATCTCAAATATTCGTTAGAATTACGAGCAGGAGCCAGCGTTTGAATCCATTTACCATCATTATAAAAGTATTCTCCATACCCTAAAGTTGCCACACCTAAAAACAAATTACTTGGCTGAGTACCTGTTACCCCATAACCAGCACGTAATTTTAAGTTATCAAGAAATTCAACTCCCGACATAAAAGGCTCTTCCGTGATCCGCCATCCAACAGAAATAGAAGGAAAAGTTCCCCAAGGATCTTTTGTTCCATACAACTGGCTTGCAGCCTCATGCCTAACACTGGCCATAAGCAGGTATCTGTTTTTATAATTATAATTTAAACGGCCAAAGAAACCTATCAGGTTAGTTTTTGTTTTACCACTTCCGATACCCCACGAGGTGCTACCTTCTTTGATTCCTGTTCCGATACCTATATTATTGTAACCAAACATATCAGTAGGAAAATCATTATTATTTACATAAAAGCTTCTTCCTACGAAGTCCTGATAACTATATCCACCCAACACCGTAAAGTTATGTTCTCCAATATTTGTTTTATACTCTGCAGTAATATCCAGTAATTTTTCAACGTTTTCTACCGCATTGTTAGTGGCATAACCATTTAAACTACCTCTTACCGTGGATATATGTTTTGATGTTTCATAATAACCATATGTACTATTCCATTTTGAAAATGAAAACACCCCTTTAATATTTAATCCGGAAACAGGTTTTAAATTTAAACTCCCGTTAAAACGGCTCAAATTCGTACTGGTTTCTCCATCCGATTCTTCAATACGAGCAACCGGGTTGTCATAATTAAAAGCCCCTGGCTGTTCAACCCATACACCATTTTCATCCTTTATTGGTGACGTAGGATTATAAATAATAGCTTGCCTGTATGTATACCCATTAAAACCAAATTCCTTAACCGTTTTGGTTAACATGCCCAGGTTTACTGATAGCAAACCATCAAACATACTATGGTTTATATCAGCCCTGGCAGTTAGCTTTTCAGAATAAGAATCCAGGAAGATACCATCAATATCCCTGTAGTTTATTGTTGCCAAATAATTGGTTGTAGAATTGCCACCTCTAAAAGTTAAATTATGTACATGGTTAACAGGAGCTTGAGTGATCTCATCCTGCCAATCAGTGTTTGCTCCCAGATCGTCACTTTGGGCACGGATTCCATCTGCAATTTGCTGACGGTAGTCTGCTGCAGAAAGCATATCCAAACTATTTGAAATAGCTTGCGTGGTAACATATCCGGAATACTCAACATGACTACTATAATCACCACTTGCTCTTTTGGTGGTAATAATAATAACCCCATTGGTTCCCCTTGTTCCGTAAATGGCTGCTGCAGAACCATCCTTTAAAATATCGATTGACTCAATATCTTCAGGAGCCACAGTACCCATATCACTAGGTATTCCATCAACCAACACAAGCGGAGAAGTACTTGTTCCAAACAACGTTGTATTACCCCTAAGCGAAATAGAAGTAGAAGCTGTTGGATCCCCACTGGTAGTGTTTAACGTTAGTCCAGCTACCTTTCCTTGTATCAGCTGCCCTGCATCCTGAACACTCCCTGCTGTAAACTCTTCTGACTTTACTGTAGAAACAGAACTGGTTACGTCAGCAGTTTTAATTGTTCCATAACCGATAGCAATCACCTCTTCCAAGCCTATTACATCCGACTGCAAAGTTACATTTACAACATCATTATCAACAACAACCTCCTGCGACACCATCCCTATAAAAGTAAAAACAAGAGTTGTCCCTTTAGGAGCGTCTAAATAATATTTTCCATCCAGATCTGTTATAGTTCCGTTTGTAGTACCTTTAACAACTACGGAAACACCAGGGATTGGTGCACCCGACTCTTCTGATACTATTCCTGTAATTTTTTGATCCTGCTGCTGAACACCTTCTGAATTTGTATTACCAACAATTAGAATTAAATTTTCGTCAGTTATCTTATAATCCAATTGTAATTCAGTCAGCACTACACCTATAGCTTTCTCAACGGTAATCTCCCCAATACTTTCTACCACCTGTTTATCAACATCAACTTCTGAATTGCTCAGGAAAAATTTGTAGTCAGTTTTCTGTTCTACAAATTCCATGAATTCAGAAAATGTACTTCCTTTAAATTCCTTATCAAAATTGATGGTCTGCGACAGTGTATTGGCAGATAACGGAAGCAATACAATAAATAATAACAAAGTACTAATCTTCATCTTTAGCCATTGATTTTTAAAATTATTATTCCAATAGGAACAATATTTTCCCTTATATTTCATAGATTTGAAATGTTAAAAAGTTAAGAATTCCTGATTTTTAATTTTTGTTTCGGAAGATGTTGCAGCATCTTCCGTTTTTTTTTAACCTATACTTTATTTAAAACTTTTTTCAACTCGTATTCCTGTTTGTTTTTTTATTCATATTTCATTGATTTTATGATTTGTAGATAATTTTATTTCGTTAACGACAGATATATTTTTTTTCCTCTCTTTTTAGCAACAATACCTTGGGTTTCATTCAAAATATTAAGCAATTCATCTATAGATTCATATTGCAGCACCCCTGAAAACCGGATGGAATCTACAGCAGGTTCTGTTTCAATGGTAACATCGTAAAAACGTTCAAATTTCCTTGTCAATGAGGATAATTTTTCATTCTTAAAAATAAGCTTACCCTCCTTCCAGCCAATAAAAAGGTCGTTGTTCAACATTTTATCCCTACTCCACAAATTAGTATGCCTGTTTACAGAAACAACATCACCCGAGAGTAACTTATACTCCTCATTGTGATAATTCATACCAACAACACCCTCCACCAAACATGTTTCAACAAAAGGCTCATCACTATATGCTTTAACATTAAACTTGGTACCGGTAGCTTTTACTGTTATATCTCCGGCATTTACAAAAAATGGACGCTTTTTATCGGATTCAACCTCGAAGAAAGCTTCTCCTGACAGGTAAATATGCCTTGAGTTTTTATTAAAATCCTTATAATAGGTTAATGTAGATTCTGAATTAATCCACACTTTGGATCCATCCGGCAGTGTTACCTGAGCATTTTCTCCGGGAGAACAAGTTACAACTACCGGACTTGTTTGATTACTTGTATTAAGACCATGTTGATAAGCGGTATAACCAATAGAAAGAACTACAATAATTGCTGCGGCAACACGTAAAATACTTTTCAACACAAAAGTTTTTCCTATTTTATGCGTAGAGTGCTTCTTCGCATATACCCTCTTCTTAAATAAAAGAAAAGCTTGTGCAGAACCAAAATCATTCTCACTTCTTTTTTCCCCGTTCCATATTTGCTCTAACTTATCTTTATATTCCCTTAGCTCACCCGAATTATCAAGAAGAGACTGAAGCTTACGTTCATTCTCCTTACTTAATTCTCCGCTTAAATAATCAAAAAGCAAATTATCAATATACGATGGTATCTTATACATTATAGCTGGTGTTTATATATATAAGATGCATCTACTTCGAAAAACCCTGTACTCTTTTTGTATTTTTTTTACATTTTTTCACACAGAATTGCACACAAACACATAAACACCTATACTACAATAGGTTATATTGTGTTTTTTTTTACATTCCCGATAAAAGAAAAGTAATAATAAATGAAGGCAAAATAAATTTAAGGTCTTCTTTAAGGTGTTTTGAGGCATTGGTCATATGCATCTCTACTGTTTTTACAGAGAGATTTAGCTCTTCAGCTATTTCAGAGTTCTTTTTATTTTCAAAGCGTTTCATCCTAAAGACCTTTTGTTGCTGGGAAGGCAATTTTGATATCGCTTTTTCTAAATATTCGGCAAGTTCGTTGAGCATCATTGTATCCAATGCATCCTTATATGGAATAGCTGCAGTATCCAACAATGAAAAATCATAATCGCCAATAGTTGGGTGACTCTCCTTGGTTCTCAAAAAATACAAACAATTATTGTATACCGATTTAAAAAGATATCCTTTAATGTTTGAAATACTTTTTACTTTTTCTTTAGACTCCCAAATTTTAAAAAAAGTCTCCGACACAATATCCTCTGCTAAATTATTACTTTTAACATATTTCAATGCATAAGTACATAAATCGGCATAATACTTTTTATATAAATCCTCAAAATAAGAAATATCAAGGTGGTCCATCCAGGAGTATGTTTCTTTGTTAACAGTTTTACAAATATAAAAAATAAAAAAAGCAACCCCATACGGGATTGCTTTACAATATATAAAATCTTTCGATTTGTTACTTCAACAATTCTGTTACCTGGTTGAATACGTTTT
>NZ_JAPDPI010000027.1 GCF_026013615.1 Plebeiibacterium marinum | reverse complement strand
CATTGAGTATAATGAAGAGAATTTATGGATATTAATTATTAACCTGTCCTTACAGGACGCTGATTTACATATCCAATACACCCCAGGTGATACCTGGGGCTAGGTTGAAGGGTGCTTTCAGCACGATTTGATTCCAGTCTGTTTTGCAACTATCATAACAAAAATTTCTTTTTAAACACTTGAGGATTTTATACTAAGATTATGATAGTTCCCATCTCGCTTTGGTGTAACATTTATTCCGCTTTGTTTTGATAGCCTGACAAGCTGTTTTGGTAGTGTAACAGACTGTTTTGATAGCTTAACAGGCATTTTATAGCGCATAACAGTCATTATTACGGCTCCCCGGATCATTTTACCCTACCTAACAGGGTATTTTTTTAACCTAACAGTGTTTTTAAGTCACCTAACAGGCATTTCACCCTGCGTAACATACCTATTTTATCTATCCTGGGAAGGATTTACCGGCCCTGCACATTTAATATGCTGTAAAAACAAAAACCGGAAGCAAAATGCCTCCGGTTTTTGGGGTTGTTAACGGTAATAAATACTACCAGTTATCCTTCTGGTTTAACAAGTTATTAATACTAACTTCTTGTAAAGGATATGGTAAAGTATTATGCTTAGTTTCATCATAATTCAATCCTGCGCGCAGGTAGCTCACGCTCTGTTCATTTTTAGGATCAAAATCAGGATCACCCTGTATAGTGGCATTCAATAAGGTTAACCTTTCTCCCAGGATCCCCCATCTGATTAAATCCTGTTTTCTAAGTCCTTCGAAACAAAGCTCACGCATTCTTTCATCCTGAATTTCTTTAAGAAAAGCCTCTTTAGAAGCTACCACATTAGGATCAGCCACTTCGATATTTTCCAATCCGGCACGGTTACGTACTTTATTTAAACATTCAATGGCTTTTGCGGTAGGCATACCCTCAACTTCATTGGCTGCCTCGGCATACATTAGCAACACATCAGAGTAGCGCAAAACCGGAAAGTTAATTCCTGTATAGTTTTTATTTGGAGATGTAACAGGTTCAAGAATGACATACGATTCCAGTGCACCACTTGCCACCTTTATATTTAAATCGTCCCAATTGGTAGGCTCCCATCTGCGATATTTGGTAGGACAATACTGTCCGCTCATTGTTGATGTTACCGCTAGTGCATCGCCATTAGAGTAACGGTACCCGGCAAGGTTCCACTGTAAACGAGCATCCTCATCATTATAAACATTTTTAACCATTGGAGAGGCATTTAGCATAGCATAACCAAATGGATAACCTTCACCACCATAGTTCCATGAAATTCCGTTGATATTTCCAATTTTACCATCCACCTGAAGACCTAGGTCACGCAGGTTTGTATATGAAATATCAAATAAAGACTCTTCCAGGTTATTAGTATTCTGGATATAACTTAAAAACATGTTTTTGTACCCATTGTTATCTGCATCAACGGTAAGCTGGTGCCAGTCATCTATAATAACAGAATCGCAATGCGCCCGGGCTTTATCATATTTTTCAGTATCTAACAATGGATAACCTGCCATTCTCAAATAAGTACGTGCCAACAAGCCATGGGCTGCCATTTTATTTGCATGTCCCGGAGTATAATCCGAATCTTTTGAATGTGGCAAATTCTCATAGGCATAGGTAAAATCTTCAATTATCTGATTATAAACATCCACCTGCGATGAAGCGGCCACATGGTTCGAGGATTGATCGGTTGAATAGGTTAACCTCAAAGGCACGTCCCCAAACCAGCTCACTAAATGAAGATAGGATAAGGCACGCATAAATTTTGCTTCAGCAATGTATTTTTTATACTGATCTTCTTCAAAAGCATTTTCATCCAACTTCATTATAAACATGTTAGATGCATTGATACAACCGTATAGCTGACTCCAGAACTTCTCTACATATAAATCGGCAGCTGTATGGCGGTATAAACCAACAGTCCAGCTTTCATTATACCTTCGGTTATAGTATCCCTCATCAGTTCCCGAATCAAAAACTGCAGGTAAATCGGACCCATACACACTGGTGCTGGCTATATAGGCATAAATACCTGCAATACCCATCTGCGCTTCAATATCGCTTGAGTAAAACTCATCCACTTTCCAATACGAATCCGGAGATTTATCGAGAATATCAGAACAAGCCATACCTGTAAAAACAAGTACACATAACAAAATCCTGTTTATATATTCAAATTTTATATTTCTCATCTTAAGTAACTTTTATATTACAATATTTTTATTTATCATTAAAATGTTACCTCAACTCCACCCGAAAAGATTGAACTTTGAGGATAAGCAGAGTAATCTAAATGAGGAGTAAGTGCTCCATATTTTCCAACCGAAACATCAGGATCATATCCCGAATAGTTTGTCCATGTTACTAAATTCTGTCCCGAAACATAAACACGGCACTTTTTCAATCCCAGTTTAGTAAGCAGTGTTTCAGGAAGTGTATATCCCAGCGATACTGTTTTTAGTTTAAGATAAGTACCATCTTCTATGTAACGATCATCCACATTGTTTCCTTTAGGGGCCTTACCATAAACGGTTTGATAACGAATGGTATTTACATCGGTATTTGTGTTGTTTGGTGTCCACAAATTAGCCAGTCCAACCAATCCACTGTTTGTTCTAGCCTGGGGCTGTTCAAATTCAATTCTATTTGCATTCAGGATATCATGCCCTACAGACCATTGAAAGAATACCTGACAATCAAAGTTTTTCCACTGAAAGTCATTGGTTAAACCTCCAAAATGATCCGGATGCGGATCTCCAATTATCACCCTGTCCTGCTCATTAATGGTTCCATCACCGTTTTGATCTTTAAACATGATACTTCCCGGTGCTACAGGACGAGCCCCATTATCAGCAACGCCCTCTTTCAGATCATAGGTTTGTGTTTTATTGTCCCAAACAAAATCCTCATACTGGTACAAACGCTCATATTCCAGTCCGTAAATCATTCCCACAGGCTCGCCCACCTTTGTAATGTACTGATATTCGTTATAACTACTGGCCCAATCCGGATTAGTATAAATAGCATCCTGACCTCTGTTTAGTTTAATGGTTTTGTTTTTATTAAACGAGATATTAAAAGAGGTTGCCCATTTAAAATTTTTGGTTTTCACATTAACCGTATTTAAACTCAACTCCAGCCCTTGGTTTTCAACCTCGCCCACATTTTGCTGAACCCTGTTAAAGCCTGTACTAAGTGCCATCTCTGCATTCAACAACAAATCATCGGTATTTTTTTTATAGTAATCAACCACAGCCTGAATACGCTGGTTAAAAAATCCCATATCAATACCCACATTCACCTGAGCTGTTGTTTCCCACCTTAAATCCGGCACTCCCATATTACTTTGGTATGCTCCGGGGATGTATTGCTCATTAAACGTATATCCACTTGACGAACTCACATTTAAAAGGTTAAATGCAGCAAAATCACCAATCCTGTTGTTTCCTGTCAATCCCCAGCCTCCTCGTAGTTTGAGGTTAGAGAAAATGCCCATGTTCCTGATAAAGTCTTCTTCACCCATTCTCCATGCTGCAGAAAACGAAGGGAAATATCCCCAACGGTTATCCTTGTTGAATTTTGACGATCCATCAGCCCTAAAGTTTGCGGTTAACAAATAACGTTGCTTGTAGCTGTAGTTAACACGTCCAAAATACGACAACAGACTGTTACCCGATTTAGATGTTTCCGGAATAGTTGGTGCGGTACCAATACTAATTTTATCAATACCAAAAGCATCAGTAGGAAGTTGCGTATTTTTCAATTTACTATATTCCGAAACCCTGTCCTGGATTTCGATACCTGCCAACGCGCCAACCTTATGTACCTTTTTATATGTTTTATTAAAATTTAAAGTATTTGAAGTAGATAAGGTTTGATAACGCCTGTTAATAACCGAACCATTGATGCCATCGTTCCCTCTGGTTCCTTCACGGGTATCTTTACCATAAAACAAAGTTTCTCTTCGGTTATCAACCTGATACACCCCACTCATCCTTAACGATAGAGTTTTTGTTAATTTATAGTTTAAAAACGCATCGGTTCTTATTACTTCCTGTCTTCTTTGCCTATCGGTATTGGTTAAAGTCTGAACCGGGTTAAAACGCAAGTCGTTTGGATCGTTTAAATCAACCCCTCCAACCAAACCATCACTCACCAAAGGCTCTACCGGGCGAAAAGTAATAGCATCTTTAATAATACTTGTATAGTTATTACCTGCAATATTAATACCTTCGCGGTTGTTGTACGAATACTGAAGGTTACCGCCAACCTGTGCCTTATCATTTAATTTATGTGTAAACTTCAATCGGTTATTTATCTTTTTAAAACCGGTATTAATTAAAGTACCTTCCTGATTTAAAAACTCTCCTGAATAATATAGGGTTGTAGTTTTATTACCAGTACTTAATGATAGATTATAGTTTTGAATGGTAGATGTTTGAAATATTTCATCCTGCCAACTGGTTCCTTTAACATCGCGATACATCTCCGGATCAATCCAGTGTTTAATAAAATGGCCTACATTTTCTGAAGGATTATATCCATCTTTGGCATAAGCCACTTCTTTTTGATACTTAACATACTCATAGGGAGATAAAACTTCTAAACGGGTAGGAATCCATTGTAAACCAGAAGAAGCATTAACTGAAATATCTGTTCTACCATCCGTACGTCCGCTTTTTGTAGTAATTATAATTACCCCATTGGCCCCTCTCGATCCATAAATTGCTGTTGCTGATGCATCTTTTAATACATCAAAGCTCTTAATATCACTTGAGCTGATACTGGCCGGATCAAAATCTTCCAACGGAATATTATCAACCACATATAATGGGGAATTATCACCTGTAATCGAGTTTCCTCCACGAATTACAATATTCAACCCTTCTCCGGGTGTACCATCGGCAGATGATACCTGCACCCCGGCTACACGACCTGCCAAAGCCTGGTCGTAATTTGCGGTTGGTGACTTTACTAAATCAACTGGTGAAACTTTGGCCACAGCACCTGTTAAATCACGCTTTTTGGTGGTTCCATATCCAACAGCCACCACTTCGTTAAGCCCAATTGATTCCGATTGCAGTGTAATTATAAAATGGCTTTGTTCTGCAACTTTTTTCTCTACTGTTTTAAAGCTAATAAATGAAAACACAAGAATATCTTCTGATTTTACATTTTCGAGAACAAACTCACCATCAATATTAGTAATGGTTCCGGTGGTTGTATGCTTAATTACTACGTTTACACCAGGCAAAGGCATTCCGGCATCATCCAGCACTATACCTGTTATTTTTTCTTGTGCCATAGCCGATATGCCTATGCACAATAATATCATTATTGAAAATATATTTTTCATCTGTTTCTTTACTTAAATTGCTTAATGTATTTAGTCTTATTCCTGCGGAATTTCTGTGGCCTGGAATTGAACATCTGAAATATAGTAGCGCCCACCTCTACCAGTTGCACCGGATATTGCCCCTTCAAAATAAGATGCAAATTTAAATGCCAGCGTCAGGCTCTTTTCTTCTTTATACGATTCCAGATCGAGGATACATTTCACCCATTTGGCATCTGCATTTTGGGATGGATCCTTTAATCCATCAGGATTATCGCCTTGTTGGTCGCCCGGATAAGGAGTACCTGTAAATACATTTCCCGAATTATTTATTTCACAGCTCAATATATCATTAACCTGGGTCCATGTTGCATTTTCAACACTATTGGTATAATCAGCAGAAACATAAACTTCGAGGTCGGTAGGTGTACGGCCATCTTCCATATACTCCACGTATTGGTTTTTTACCCAGAATATAGCCGAAAGATCAAAACCCTGACTGTAAGTATATAGGTTTTGAGGGTTAATAACTACCCATGAATTATGAGGCAAGGATTGTCCCCCAACTACAATATTAGTCATAATTGATTTGGCTCCCGATGCACTTTCAGGCCTGTCATCTACAAGATTACAAGGTGAACCAGCCACCCATATTTTACTATCAGCCAAACCTCCGTCATCAATCACAAACTTTCTGTACCCATACAAAGTATTTTCGGCCTGCAATGTTGGATAAAAGAATTGTATTGTTTGAGGCTCTAATGCAACAGGAGTTTCGGAAACAACAATACCAAAGAATGCTTCTCCCTGAAACGAAATGCTTTCTTCACTAATATTACTGATCACGTTCACCTGGGGATAATAAGTTTTTGCTTCAGGGGATGATCCTGGTTTTATGGTAATCACTCCTGTTTCTGAATCTATTGAAAACACATCCAGATCGCTACCCAACTCAAACCTCACATCTTTATTCCCCATTTTAGTAAATGGCACAGTGGTTTGTTTTGAACCATCAAAAAGCAGATTCTGCATTAAAGGAACATACATCAAATCCTCAGCTAATGCAGGACCAACATTTAAATGAAACCCTCTCTCAAAAACGGTTTCCTGCCTGTTTTCAGAATCATCAGGAGAGGTAATTACCTTAATGTCGAAATAATAATCTCCATGGGTAAAAACATTACCGTCTGCAATAGTGATTGTTCCAGCTTCTTTATAGTTAACCGGATAAAGTACATCTTCATTGACAGGCTCATCGTAATCATCAACTTCTACCATCGCCTCAACTTCCGGATTCAAAATAGAAACATCTTTAAGGTATTCATCACCTAAAACAGTTCCATCTGCATCAGTCAGTTTTACGATTTCAAAATATGGAATATGCATACCTGTATTTACAGAAGGAGCAAAAGTTCTGATAGATTGACCTTCTCTGGCTCCTATAATATCCAAATATTCCAGTTCGACAGGTGGATCAAAAACCATCTCCGAATCTTCATTAAATGTGTCTTCATGGCACGCTAATAAAAAGCTTAACGTAATTACCATCGACAATAGTGTAAGTTTTTTCATTACTCTCACGATTTTCAAAATTTTATAATTTGACCAAACTGATTTTTCATTTACCGACACTCTATCGATTTGTAGAATATCGACATTACAAATGTATATTGCCCTGCCGGCAACGCTGTATCTTAAAGTTCATGAATGGTAAATTATAATTCATCCTGCATTATACAAACAAACCCTATTTAGCTATATTTCTGTAACTTATAGCACCCGTACAAATAAACACCTACCCTGAATCCTATGGAAACATCCTGAATAATAAAATATTTACTTTTAATCACATTTTAAAAATTAGGAACATGAATTCAGCAATTAATATCGTGGTTTTGCTTTTTCTGATTGTTACAACCTCTTGTAATATCAACACCAAAACTATACGTATTTATAATAACACACTCCGCTCATATATAATATACGAAGATAATTTTTATAATGATTTAGAGAATTGGAGTATTGAGCAAAAACCAGGTGGAACCGTAAGTATCATAAATAAAAAACTGGATATTAATGATGCTGACGGTTGTACAGTTTGGTTTAATAAAAAGCTTTGTGCACCCCTTATAATAGAATATGATGCCGTTGTAATTGATGATGGCGGTATAAATGACAGGGTATCTGATTTAAACTGCTTTTGGATGGCTAATGATATTCATGAACCTGAGGATTTTTTTAAAAGATCAGCCACTCGTGGAGGAATATTTCAAAACTACCACGACATGCAATTATATTATGTAGGCCTGGGTGGACACAACAATACAAAAACACGATTTAGAAGATATGCCGGGAAGGGGGAACGCCCTTGCTTGCCCGAACATGACTTAAATGACAGTATATATTTAATTACTCCAAATATTAAAAACAAAATCAGACTGGTTGTTTACAAAAAACACATACAATATTACCGTAACGATCAGTTAATATATGATGTTATTGACGAAAACCCTTATACCGAAGGTTATTTTGGTATACGTACCTATAAAAACCACATGACTGTAGATAATTTTAAGGTATATGGGTTGGTTGATAATTCCAATCAAGGATTAAAATAAACGTTCTACTCCACAGGAGTCGCACCTTCAAACCCTCACTCACATTGATAATTGACAAACTCTATACATTTTAATCAATATTTTAAGGTCAGCTATAATCTGACATATAGTAACAACTAAAACCATTACAATGAACCGGTATTTAAAAAAAACTTTGTATTCAGGCATCCTTGCTCTTCATATTATGAGCTGCCATACAATAAAAAAAGAGAACACAAACAAACAACCCAATGTACTTCTAATTATAACTGATGACCAGGGATATGGTGATTTTGGCGCCTATGGGGGAGCAAAAGATGCACATACTCCAAACTTAAACAAACTGGCATCAAATGGAGTTCGTTTTTCTGATGCCTACGTATCCATGTCGGTTTGCAGTCCTTCGCGAATGGCAATTTTAACAGGGCGACAACAACAACGCTGGGGGGTGTACAATTTTGGAGCCCGTTTTCCCCAAAGTGAAATTACTTTGGCCGAACAGCTAAAAGCCAAAGGTTACCATACGGGTATGGTAGGTAAATCGCATTACGGACCAACTTCAGGCCCGGGAGAACCGGAATTTCCTACTTCGCATGGCTTTGACTACTTTTTTGGTAAAGAAGGAGGCACTATGGATTACTTGCGCCATAAAGAAGAACACAGAAAAGGCTATAGCACTAAAATGGCTAACCATTTAGGAGTTGGGCCTTTTTGGGAAAACGATAAAAAAGTTGATATGGAAGGCTATTCCACTGATATTATCCTTGAAAAATCGCTACAGTACATTGATAACCACAAAAAAGACCCATTCTTTTTACTTGTGTCTTTTAATGCGGTGCACCTGTTTACCCATCAAATACCCGAAGCTGACTTAAAAGCGATGGGAATAGAAAAAGTACCGGACTGGGATCCTTCCACAGGAGATTGGGACCAATACCTGGAGTGGTATGTAAATACTGTGAAACCCAATACTCCACAAGGCAGGAAACGCTACCTATACCATTTATCCAAACTCGATAATGCTATTGGTCAACTATCTGCCAAACTCAAAAAAGAAGGTTTGGATGAGAATACCATAGTAATGTTTATTTCGGATAATGGAGGCTCTCCCCGAACTTATGCAGATAACACCCCATTAAAAGGAAATAAATATATTTTAGAAGAAGGGGGCATACGGGTTCCTTTTGTAATGAGCTGGCCCGGTAACATTAACCAGGGGCAAGTATATACAAAACCGGTTAGTGGTATGGATATTTTCCCAACCTTACATTCGGCGCTTGGAGTCGATCTTCCTGCAAACACACCTATTGATGGCGTTAACCTACTTCCATATTTAACAGGAGACAACAAGGCTAAACCTCATGAATGGCTTTTCTGGACCGGCTTTAGTTTAAAAGGCAAACCATATGAATACGATGATCCCAACAGCCCTTTGGCCCGTCACGACAAATCATACAATGGCGACAACACAGGTTGGGCAGTACGATATAAGAATTGGAAATTGAGATATTATGGCCGTTCTGATGAATACGCTTTGTTTGACATTAACAACGATATTTCTGAAACCAACAATATGGCAGCTCAACATCCGGAATTGGTTAAAGAAATGACACAGCAGTTTTTCAAATGGCACGAAACCATTAAAAAAGACCATAAGAATTATGAGCTTCCTGAAGCTAGTGAGTTTTAACCTGCCATTTACATTAAAAATACGGATTAAACCCTATACACCTGAGTTGCATAATTAATAACAGCCCCAGGTTACTGGTTATTCCGGCACAAAAAAGTCCCTCCAGAAAACAAATTCTGAAGGGACTTCTTTTATTAAACCTATTCAAACATCACGTAGATTATTTTCCTTATTCACTCATGATCAAATGATAATTTGACTTGTCAATAACAGAAGGTGAAAACAATTTAGCAGCAACGTTCTTTTGGCCATTAAATACAGATTGGTTTATATTTATTCCAGCCCCACCTTTTGTAAGCTCTAAAACCAAATCAACCAATCCATGTGCCAATTCTTTTACCGGCTTTATCACTGACATATTTATTTCATCATTTTTAAAGGATTGTATTAAGGTTTGCGAAAAATCCTGCGCTGTAATAATTGTAGCAGATGATTTAAATCCCACTTCCTCAATTGCATCTCTTGCTCCATATGCTAATGGGATATTGCAGGCTATAACAACATCTACAGGCTCGGCGATACCCATAAATACACGTTGCATATCATATTTAGCATTTTGATACGACCAATCCTCTATAAATGTATCGAACACTATGTTATATGGATTTCCTTTTGATTTTAGTGCACTAACAATACCCTCTTTAACAAAAACGGCATTTGCATCATTTGCATCTCCGCATAATAAAACAGCACTGCCATTCGGTTTCACCCTATATGTATAGTCAACCATTAACTCCCCAACATGTACATAATCAAAAGATAACAAGAAGTCTAAATCACAATTTTTAATCAACCTATCATACGCAATAATAGGAATCTCAGCCTCATTTGCTTTGCGAACAATACTAGCAGCAGTATTTTGATTTGCCGCAACAATAACCAAAACATCAACCTCTTTTTCAATCAGTTCTTTTGCCTGCTCATTCTGCAAATCAGGATTACCATCTGCATTTTTTACAATAACATGAATTCCTTTATCCTTACTATAATTTTCAATGTATTTTATATCAGCCTGCCATCGTGCATTCGACAAGGAATGGATAAGAAATCCCATCGTTACATCAGAATCTTTATTAGAACATGAAATTATACATAATGAGCATAGAAATAATAAAATCTCTTTCATAACGTCACATATTAAATTAGTAGCACAACTCACCGTACTATCGGTATCCTTATACTAGTAACCTTTCTTATTTCCGAACCAAGTCAACACTCTGTGTCATTCCATCTTTACACTTAAATGTAACTATGGTACTACCTTCGTTTGTAATTACTGTATTGATTTTTTGATCTGCACTATGCCAGGCTCCATTTAACTCAACCGTTAAATCAGTTTCCTGACTTTCACTTGATCTCCATGGGCGGGAATATATACTGCGCTCAACACGTTTGCCATCTTTATAAATCTCATCTGCAGAACCATTATATAATGCTAAATCAGGATTTGCCACATTAAGGGTTAAGCTTTCACCGTTTATTTTTGATATGGCCAAACAAGGTAAACTTGTATTCATGATTATTCCAACATTGTTTTCATCAGCAGCTTCAAAAAACACGTAAGCCATTTCGCTGGAACCTTCGTTATAAACTATATGCTTTTCTTTAGTCTGGCATAAAACTTTATAACCAGGATCAGAAGCTGCTTTCCTGATATTATCAGAGCTTGTACCAGGCAACACACAATAAGAGTAAGATGCATTTTGGGGTGCTTTACCATGATTTAAAACTGCAGATGCAAAATTACCCTTTGTTACTTTCTCACTGCTCTCATCTCGTGATTCCTGCAATCCCTGTTTAAAAAAGATATTGCCATAAGGAATTAAATAACCATTCCCTTTATTGTCCATCATCCAATTTTCAGCACCTTCAACCTCCAATTCCTTATCATGTAAAACAACACCATTTAACAACAGGGACGAATCTCCATCTGCCAAATTATTCTGAAACAAGGTGGTTTCTGTAGGTCGATCCTTATTATCATTTTCAATCCCTGAACCTAAACAAACAATCTTATCATCAAAAAAGAAATACGATTTCCGTGCTCTTAAACTCCCCTGGTATTTATCATGCTCATGAAGTATAAAAGCATAAATACCATTTTGGCTACCGGAAACCACACCACCGGCAAATGCTTCATCAGAGAATAACATCTCTTCATATCCTGAAAATTGATCAACATTCTTTATATCTGCGCGTAAATCCGCAACAGGCAAATTAATCACTGTGGTACCAGGAAATCGGTTCCAATCCCAACCTTGTTGTACAAAACCACTACTGTTAGCTGTAACCGGATTGCCAAAACCCATAATCTGCAACTGTCCATGTGCCAGATACCTTCCATAAAGGTTTGCTCCTATATAATGTTCTGCGGCCCATAAATATCGTGAATGCCCTCTTACTGATGCAACCCATTCACCCCTGCGGTGTATTGAAGAAGAGGCATAAGGCATCGAAATATGTCCCTGAGGAGTTGTTTCTGCTTTAATGCCTTGCTGTAAAAATTCATTAGTAAATGATGTTTTTTTACAATCTACTAACCTAAGATAAGCTGCTCCCAATTCATTATCAACTGTCTCATTTCCATCGGGAGAACCGGCTTTAGCCAAAATAGCAAAATGATCAGGCATTAACTTTCCTCTGCCTTCAGGATGGCGCCCGGACATAGTTGTTGGCCAGTGCAATTTATTACAGTAAAAGCGCATGGTTAACAATGCCTTTTTTAAATTACTATGAGCCTCCTTTGATACTTTAAATGACGTGCCACTCATAAAATATACCATTCGCACAGCACCTGTAAAACCTCCTGTAGCATAGGCCGGATAATTATTTGCATGATGATAAGCAGAGCCATCAATTTTAAAAGCATCATTTAGTCCTGGTGCCGGCATTAACCCATTATCAATCCATCGGGAAAAACATTTGAGGCACTGCACTTTTTGAGGACTGTTTTCCATGATCAGGATACTGGCCAACCTTCCCATCACCTGAGTATTAAAGGCATCCATATCCATTCCATAAATCTCGGGTTTATAAAACACTTCACCTACTGCTGCAAACCATTGCATTCCTTCCACAGCCTCTTGCAACCGCCCCTCGCTCCTCAACACATTCTTCATAATAAACAAAGCCCTATAATAGCTTCGCCAATTATAACCATAGTGGTGAATGGTTCCCAGACCACTTCCTGCAGCAAAACCCTGATCAACCATATGCTCATATAAATCCATAAACATACTATGCAATTGTTTCTTATGCCCTTCATCCTTAACATTTACATAAGCAGTGGCTACTTTTAGCATAAAGTCGAAATATGCATTCACATTTTGACCTCCTTTATCGTAAAACCCTTTAGCTTCTTTCCAGTCAATAAAGGGGATGTACAATTCAGCATTTCTTCCAAACCAAATGGGCAATCCACTAATCTGCGCTCCCTTTCGCTCAATATTATAATGCTGAAATTGCTTTGTCAGCTTCTCAATATATTTCCCATCAACTTTTTGTTTTTTCACAATATCATCATAAAACCGCTTTTCTATTGTTTTAAACGAAGCTATTTGCTCTTCAGTAATTACCTTTTCTGCTTCAATATCCGGAACTGCTTTACTAGCTTCCTGCTGGATGAGCCAACTATTAGTTGTGCCTTTATTCACAAATGGAACCTGATAATCAGGGGTATGATGCCTGCTATCAATATTATGACAAAGAAACATATGATCGATAAACAACTGTCCTTTATTTACACTTTCCGGTGTTTCTATCCTCATCATATTCATTGAACTTACGGGTTCCCCCTGCATATCTCTTTCAAAGGAGACCCAGGCAGCCCGCCAGCCCTTAAAATTTAATCCAAATGAAAAATGACAGTTATCCGATCCATCGGTACCAAAAACAAATTTAATATGATCATTTACAGGATTCTCATTATAAATCCACACAGCAAATGATGGAATAGCTTTATCCTCTCCTTCCGGATTAAAAGGTATAAATCCAATTGCTTTATTTAAAGTAATGCTACCAGCCTTTTTCCATGTCCAACACAATGAGTATGCTCCGTTTTTATAATGCTTATTGCTTAGAGATAAGTTATTGCCTTTGGTTTTACTCCATTTTTCCTGATTAAGCTCTTCAAACGACAATAGCTTTTCGTGCCTGAACTCCTGAGCACTTACTGTTTTGAAACATCCAGTATAAATTACTGAGATGATAAAAAAAACCAACAACTTTTTAAACTTATAATATTCCATTTTTTATTGCTTTATAATTATAGCTAAAAGTAGAGCTCTCCATTTGATTTTGAGTTCACATAAGTTCGAAGCTATGATTATATGATTCATCCTTAAAAACTACTGCAATTCTAAATAAGCCTCACGTTTCGCGGGCATTCCGTTGCTCCAGGTTCTTTCCTTTGTAATAATTTCTATACTTGTACGGTTAAAATCATCATTTGACAGTACCAAAGAAACCTTTCCCTTTTTACTATTATTAATCAACTCCTTAACCTTTTCAACTGGCAAACTTATTTTAGTCCACACATTATCATCACTTACCTCAAGAACTTTTGATACCAGTAATTCATTTTTATCCGGCTTATTTTCGAAAGTAAGGGAATTTTCATTCCACTTATTATCACTACACGAATAAATATTCAATGTAAATTTTGCCGAAGCATCATCCTTACATGGATACACACGAACACAAATATTTAGATCAACACTATCAAAATCCTCTACTTTTTTAAGGTCAAACTGCAAATATGATGTCCGCGAATATTTATCATTACCATTCGATTTCATCACCCTCATTCTCCCCTCGGTTGTTGCCCCCATAGCTTCATTAGCGGTCTCTCCACCTTGTACAAATGCATCCTGAGACACCTTTACTTTTACAGTTTTTTTAGCATATAAACTTCCTGATATACCTAACAAAACAATACTTAATACAATAACTAACGACTTCATACTTTCTTCTTTATAAGTTTTTAATATTTTTTACCCAAAGCGGCAATTCACCTAACCTTAATTTCAATTGTGCTTCATATAATGATTCCGGGTCAACCGGTGTCCCCAAAGACTCCAGCACTTTTATCTGGTCTTTTTTAAATGTAGAACCAGCACCATGAAAACCAACAACATATGGTGGTATAATTTTCCAAAACCATGTTTTTGATGACCAAAACTCAAAATCAGTCTCTGGTTCTCCAATCTCTTTATAATTCCATAACACAAGATGTTCCATATGATTCGGAAGATTTTGACGGGCACCCCCTCCCCTACCAATAAAGAAACCACCTTCTATGCAGTCGAATAAAGTGGCCCTTGGTTGCGAGGCATGTGTTTCAAAGCTCGTATCTTCATTATATTTCACCCTCCATAAAACAGTTCCAATGCATGCACCCGTAACCCCCGGAGCGTGCCATTGCGAAGAGGAATCATTAACCTTTCCAATTAACACTCTGGTTGAAGCAGAGGAGCTAATTGAACTATGCCCAGGTGTTCCTGACACATCGCAGTTTAATACTGATACATTGGCACTAAGTCCTATTGAAGCAGCCCTGTTCACATCAGTGAACCGGCAGTTTCTAATCCAACTATTTGCTAATCTTGTAAATTTAACCATCGAATATCCCCCATCATGGACATAGTCTTTATGATGAACAAAATCTTCGTGCCAGTTACCAACAAATGCAATATCCTCAACCCCTACTTCCTCAAAATGGGCATAAGATAAAATACTCCAATTATGTTTTTTATCTACATTATGCAATAAAGGCTCCTTAAAAAACAGGGAATTCCCTTTAACATCCATCACCTGATGGTATTCGTTAACATAAACTCCTTTATTCAATAATGATGTCCAGGTTTTATCCACATGGCACCCGCACATATCACCTTCAATCAAATCAGCAGCATTATTTTGAACCCTCAACACAATCCAATCTCCTACTTTGATTTTTGCAGCATCATTTACCCTAATAACATGCTCCCCTCTGTTCGCATCTTTAATAACCTGTGCTATCACTTCTTCCTTTCCACCTCCTGTAAACTGAAACAAATAAGGGCAAGTCCATAGTTTATCAGGATCTTTAGCTGGCAAGTAGTTTTTCATAAAGAGCTCGGTTCCATCTTTACCCGATCCACTCCCTTTAAATACAATATTGTTCCCTTTTACGTCAATCGGTTTCCTGTCGTCCAGATCCTCGTTAACCAAAAACCTTCCTTTAGGAAAAAACACGATTCCTGACCCATTTTTTATCGCTGCCGCAATTGCTTTTCTGATGGCTTCTTTATCTGATTTATCATCGTTTGCTACCGCACCATATTTTGTAACATCATACAGATTATAATTTACATCAGGAATCCCCTTTTCGCTATGATGATATCCGGCAAATGAAAAGTTGGGCAACTCTGAAGGTTTGCCATTTTTATAGTCCCGTTGGTAATCATCCCACAATTGACTATTCTGTGCATATCCTTTGGGATACATTGTGAATACAAACAGCACGAACAGTACCTTAAACATATTTTTCATAACTAAACTTAAACTGAATTTTAAAACCGCAATGTACCTCCTTGATATTGTATACACGCAAAATATAATTCAGAATAAGTTCAAAATAATTCAGCCACATGTTTAGTTTAACGAAATAAAAAACAATAACTCACTGATTTTATGACGGTAAATTATCATTCACTCTCATTTGATGAAACATCTGGATCTGCATCGCGCTTTTCTTCTAAATTTTGAATATAATTTGTTGGTGTAATGCCATAATGCTCGCGGAAACATCTACCAAAATATCGTGGCGTATTGAATCCAACAGCATAAGCTATTTCAGAAACATTCATACCCGACTGGGAATTCAAAAGTTCTACAGCTTTTTTAAGTCGTATTGACACCATAAATTCATTTGGAGTCTGTCCGGTTACACCTTTTATTTTCGAGAATAACCTTGTTCGTCCCAATCCCATCTCTTTAGCGAAATCGTTGATGTCAAATTCCGTATCATCAATATGCTTTTCTACAATATCACGCGCTTTTTCGAGCATTCTTTGATCAACCGAGTTACTTGTCAAATCTTTAAGCTCTGCTTTAGGATCCTCTTTAAACTTTTGCTGTAATAACGCCCTGCTTTGCAATAAATTTTTCACTCTGGCTCTTAACAATTTAATATTAAAAGGCTTTGTAATGTAATCGTCTGCACCTGTTTCAACACCTTCAATTTTATATTCTATGGCCGTACGGGCTGTAAGCAAGATAATTGGGATATGGCTTGTTTGTTCGTTGCGTTTAAGTTTTGCACACATTTGCGTACCAGACATATTGGGCATCATTACATCAGAAATAATCAAATCCGGTTGATTATCTATAGCAATTTCTACTCCTTCTTTACCATCCATTGCCTCTATAATCCGATATCTCTTCTTAAAAATATCTCTAATCAGGTTCCGTGCTTCATCATTGTCTTCCACAATGAGCAATGTTGTGGCATTCTCTGATAAAGCAACATCCTCTTCTTCCTTATCCAACAATGCATATTCTTTTATTTCCTGCTCCTGGTTTGATATTACATTATTTATATAGGATAATTGCTCTTCGTTATAGTGTTTATTTCCTTTTTTCAAACGAACCGTAAAGGAAGTACCTGCACCTTCCTTGCTCTTTACTAAAATTTCACCTTGATGTTCTTTGACTATTCCTTTACAAAGAGCCAGGCCAATACCACTTCCTTGCCCACTTGTTTTACCATTAATTTGATCAATCTGGTAATATCGATCAAATATCTTTTCTATTTTATCTTCTTCCATTCCAGGGCCATTATCCCGAATTGTAATATCAACATGATCCGGTTGTTCTACAACCTCAACTATAACAGATCCCACATCATCTCTTACTACTTTAAACGCGTTGGATATTAAATTGTAATAAACTTTTTCCATCTGGTTAGCATCAAACCATAAAGCCAGCGATTCTGGTGGAGTTGTAAACTCATATTGTATATGATGAAACTGGGCATATTCAACAAACGAGTGAAAGACTTCACCAACAAATGACGCAACTTTATATTCTGCCACCTGCAACTTTAAATAACCTTGTTCCATTTTCCTGAAATCGAGCAATTCATTAATCAGGTTATTTAATCGAACAGCATTATTGTTTATTGTCAATAACCTGTTATAATTCCGGGCAGATGTTTTTGTATCTTCCAACACAGCCTCTAATGTTCCAGTTATTAATGTTAAGGGAGTACGAAATTCATGCGATATATTGGTAAAGAATCTAAGCTTTGACTGATTTACCTCGCTTATCTGTTCCTTTTCACGCTTTTCAGCCTTTAAACTATCTTCAAGCCTTACCCTCCCCAGATAAATCTGGTTAAACCATGCCACTAAGCCAACTAACAATACCAAATAAATAACATAAGCATACCATGTTTTATAAAATGGAGGTTCTACTACTATTTGCAATTTTTTTGAATCTACAATACTATCATCAATACTATTAAGAACCCTGACTTCAAGATTATAAGTACCCGGATCTAAGTTTGTGTATGTAACCGAAGTATTACTTCCTGCATCTATCCAGTTTTTGTTAAAATTTTCAAGACGGTACTCAAATTTACTTTGATTAGTTGTTATGTAATTACATGCCGTGTAATGAATAGTAAATACATCTTGTTGAGGTTTAAAAACAACTTGCTCAGTATATGCCAAATCCTTATTTAACAAACCGCTACCATCATTCGGTTTCACTTCTTCATTGTTTAAAAACAATGAAGAAAAAACTAAATTATAGCTACCTGCTTCTTTAAGCAAATCCTCTTCTTTAAAAGAAATCATTCCATTGATACCCCCAACAAAAACCTCTCCTCGTCCGGTTAAATACAATGCTCCTAAGTTCAACTCATCTAATGGAAAACCATTGCTTTGATCATAGCTATAAAACCGGTTGTTCTCTATATGAAAATTAACCAATCCTTTGCTTGTCGCAATCCATAAATTTCCATAGCGCGATTCCTGGATACCATATACAAAATTACTTGGCATATGATGGCTTTGCATTGAGTAATTTGTAAAGTCATCTGATTTACGATGATATTGATTAAGTCCTCCTCCCAATGTCCCAATCCACAACCTGAATTTATGATCTTCGAAAATACTGTTTATTGTGTTGTTGCTAATAGAATTAGGTTCATCACCATTTACATACCTTTTTACTTGTTTTGTTGTTGGATCATAGCAAAATAACCCATTTCGTTCGGTCCCGATCCACAATTTACCAAAACTATCTTCAAACAAACAAAAGATTACATCTCCAATAAGAGCTTGCTGTTGTTTATTTTCAAAGAATTGAGAAAATTTCTTTGCTCTTAAATTAAACCTCAATATACCTTTATGGGTGGCTAATAAATAGTCATCTTTATACGGTATGATTGCAGTAACAATATTCGATGAAATACTGGAACTATCTTTAGGATCATTTTTAAGTACTGTAAACTTCTGTTTATCTATATCTAATATATTTAACCCTCCCAGATGCGTTCCAATTAACAATTTATTATTAACCAGCAATAATGATTTCACGCTATTATGAGACAAACCGGCCACTCCTTCAACATGTCGGTAATGCGTAAATGTGTTTTTTTTGCGATTATAGTAATCCAAACCTCCACCCTCGGTTGCAATCCACAAATTGTCATTTTTGTCTTCGATCATTTGACCTATTACATTATAACTAACCCCTTGTGAATTATCGTTTCTAACATGATAATACTTAAATACATGAAAATCGGGATTAAAATAACTAATAGCACCAAAGTACGTCCCAACCCACATGGTTCCTTGCTTATCTTTAAGTATACAATACACACTATTGTGAGATAATTGCTTTCTGTTAACTTCTGATTGCTGATAGTTTTCAATTTTCATTGAAATACCATCGATAATGCTCAATCCCAAAAAAGTACCAATCCAGATGTTTCCTTGTGAATCTTCACATATATCCCTAACTATGTTATGAACCAGTGATTTTTCAGTATCACTATGTACAAAATGCTGCAACACTTCATTCTGCCTATCAATCAGATACACCCCATCATTCTGAGTTCCTACCCATATTCGCTTTTTAGAATCTGAAAAAACAATATTAGTGGCTGCATTGAGTACTTTTGTGGTCAACTTACCTTTTATATCATACTTGAATAATCCATCTTCACTACCTACCCAAAGAATATCTGCATTATCAACTGTAAGATTATATACCGGACTATTTTTCTCAAATATATCTGTTCTTAAAACAAATGCTCCAAGTTCAGGATTTAACTCAAATAATCCACGTGTTGTTCCAAGCAATAGCTTGTTGTTATAGGGTAAAATAGAGAGAACTCCATTAAAAGGAAATTGCTCAAATGTTAATGTTTCAATATTTAAACGTGAAATACCAGCATAAGAAACAGTCCATATGTAATGACCATCTTTTACCAGTTTACGCAAGTTATGTCCCAACAGTGAAGTTGAATCTCCTTTAACTGACCTGAAAGTTTTTATTTTATTGCCATCATACACATTTAAACCATCTCTGGTACCTATCCATATCCTACCAAAGTCATCCTGCACCATTGAAGTAACTGACACTTGCGACAAACCATCTCTTAGTCCCAGATATTCAAACTCTATATCACGGGCAGACAATTCAAAAACAACCAGGCAAACCAACAAATAAAACATCTTTATTCTCATCAATTAATCCTCCTTATTTACTACATTTTCAAAAAAAGATAATCGGGCCAGGCGTTGACAATACAAAGGAACTTTTCTCTAAAAAATATAACTCTAATATAATTCATTTATATGACACATTTGTTCACCCCAAAGCACATTATATGCATCTTTTAAACTGATTATCAACTGTTAAATGCAAAATGTATTATACTGCACGCCCTTACCCTTATAATGGGGTGTTTTTTAAGCAATTAGGATCATTAATTTTGTATTGTGACGATTAAAAGTTAAGTGTGAAACAAAAAATATAAAACTAAATATCAGAACATGAAACGATCATTATTTAAGAGCTTTGGGATAATATTGGGAATGATAGCATTTAGTGCATGTAGTATTAAACAAACACCTCAATCTACTCTTAACGATAGGTTAAACTTTGCAAGTGTGCAAACAAGCTTATTATTAAAAAAAGCTATGGCTTCTCAGAAAATTCCTCGCACCGTTACCGAAGATGGCCATATGCATTGGACAAGAGAAGGTTTTGACTGGACAGAAGGTTTTTTTCCGGGAACTTGTTGGTACCTATATGAATTTACAAAAGACTCCAAGTGGAAAGAAGCTGCATCACATTTCCAAAAAAAATTTGAAGATCATAGACTAATGCCACTCTACCATGATTTAGGATTTGTATTTCATTGTTCATATGGCCAGGGTTACCGCATAACCGGTAACAATGAATATAAAAAAATATTGATTGATGCAGGTAATACCCTTATCACCAGATTTAACCCCAAGGTAGGATGCATCAGATCATGGGATGTGGATAAAGGATGGCAATCAAAACGAGGCTGGGAATTCCCCGTAATCATTGATAATATGATGAATTTGGAGATGCTGTTTGAGCTATCGAAAATTACTGGTGATAAAAAATATGAAGATGTCGCTATTTCTCATGCAGATGTTACTTTAAAAAACCACTTCAGACCAGACATAAGCTCCTACCATGTAGTTGATTACGACAGCATAACGGGAGAAGTCAGAAATAAACAAACAGCTCAGGGTTATGCTCATGAGTCGGAATGGGCACGAGGACAAACATGGGGACTGTATGGATACACCATATGTTACAGATATACAAAAGACATAAAATACTTAAAACAAGCAGAAAAAATCGCCGACTTTATTATAAATCATCCTTCAATTCCATCTGATAGAATACCTTATTGGGATTATGATGCTCCTAAAATCCCCAACGAACCAAGGGATGCTTCTGCTGCAGCTATAACAGCCTCTGCATTAATCGAACTCGATGGCTACTCTGATAAAGATTATCTATCTGAGGCGAAACTAATACTTAGCAATTTATCTTCGGCAAAATACCTGGCAGCAGAAGGTGAAAATCACAATTTTATTTTAATGCATAGTGTGGGTAGCATACCCCATAACAACGAAATTGATGTACCTCTTAATTACGCAGACTATTATTATGTTGAAGCCCTAATGCGTTTATATAATTTAGATAACAAAGAGCAAAATTCATTAAAGAATTAAAACCCAAGTCAATGAAAAAAAGGTTCATACTATTTATCGTTTGCATTAGCTTTTTAACAGTCCTCCAATCCTGTTTATCAAAACATGATAATGGTAAAAAAGCAAAAGCCCCAAACCTAATTTATGTTTTTCCTGATCAATTCAGAAAACATGCTATGGCTTTTTGGGAATACCCTGAATTTAAAGGAGCTATACGAACAAAAGCAGATCCTGTAAAAACTCCCAATCTGGATTCATTTGCAAAAGAATCGGTTGTATTTACCAATGCGGTTAGCAATTGTCCATTATGTAGTCCGCATAGAGGTAGCCTTTTTACAGGATTATACCCTGGATCTTCAGGGGTTACTTTAAATTGTAATGCTGATCGTCCAATTAGTTCGCTACGGAAAGATGCTATTTGCATTAGTGATGTGCTAAAAGAAGAAAACTATAACCTTGCATATTTTGGCAAATGGCATTTAGATTTTCCAACTCCAAATGATCCTGCAAATCCAGGAAATTATGTTGATCCCAGGGTACCTGCATGGGATACTTATACTCCTATGATAAAAAGACATGGATTTGATTACTGGTATTCTTATGGCACCTGGGATGTACACAAAGATCCTCATTATTATAACAATAACGGGAAACGCTTTGAACCTAAGGAGTGGTCTCCTCAACATGAAGCCAATGAGGTAATATCCTACCTTAAAAATGAAAAAGGACAAAGAGATGATACAAAGCCATTTGCTGTCTTTGTATCGATGAATCCACCACACAACCCTTATAATTCTTTGGATGATTGTCTGGAAGAGGATTATAATCATTATCAGGGTATACCTTTAAACAGACTATTGCAACGTGACAATGCAAACCCGGAAATGCAAAAAGCAAAATCAGCTCCTTTCTATTTTGCCAATGTTACAGGCGTAGATAGGGAATTTGGCCGGATTATTCAACAATTAAAAGATATGGGAGAGTATGACAATACGATTGTCGTCTTTACTTCTGATCATGGGGAAACTATGTGCAGCCAGAATACCAGGGACCCTAAAAACAGTATCTTCACAGAGGCATTTGATGTTCCCTTTTTAATAAGATGGCCAGGTATAAAATCGGCCCGAACTGATAATTTATTATTAAGTACACCAGATATAATGCCAACGCTATTAGGACTTATGGGATTTGAAAAGAAAATACCTTCAGAAGTGCAGGGAACAAACTATAGCGATGCGTTTAATAAAGTACCTAATGCCGCAAGACCAAACTCGGCTCTTTATATTAGAAATATTAACGGTGCAAAAGATAAAAACGGACTTGTTACAAGTTATTTTCCGGTTTCAAGAGGTATAAAAACGTCTGAGTATACGTTTGAGATAACAATTAATAAAGAACATAATATAAAATCTACTCGTTTTTACAATGATCAAAAAGATCCATACCAGTTACATAACTTATCTGTTGATAAAAATTCTGATATCATACAAAGTTTACTTAAAGAAATGGCCTATTGGCTTAAAAAAAGTAATGACCCATGGTATCAAAATAATATTTTAAATGACTGGATAGATTATTAAAACGTGTGATCAACTGAGAATACAGCTCAGGTATTCAAACATCATCAATTAGTTAAAACACAAATCCATCTATATCAAACCCGGGCAAGTCAAATAGTTCATTCACGACTTGTCCAGGTTTTCGTTCTATTTACCTCTCTATTTCAACAATTCTTCAAGCGAAGCTGCCGGAATACCTTCCTTCACCACCATCTGCGTAGGCTTATCCTCTAAACCCCAATGCTTAAGTGTACGGGTTGAAGAAACTGTTGCCACCACATTTCCATACTTATTAACAATAGCTGCACCACTTGAACCAGTAGCATAATCTGCAGAAACCGCAATCAGGTCACGTTCTAAAAACCCGTTATCCCCATCAGGAAACTTCCTCCTAAACTTATTGGTAACCATCCCCTTTGAAAATTGGTAAAACAGCTTCTGTGGGTGACTAACTATATAAACATCATCGCCTATTTCCGGCTCTACATCCAAGCCTAAAGCAGGAACTTTTGCTCCATTGGTATCCACTTTCACTATGGCCAGATCATTTTCTTTTGATGCTGTAAGAACCTCCTGAACAGGCAAAACCCGACCGTCATGTAGCTTAACCACGATTAATTTTGGTTTTAATTGCTCTCCCGGATGAATATAGGAATCGATCACATGGTAATTGGTAACACAAATCCCATCCTCCGATATAAAATATCCGCTTGCTGGATTAACATGTAGATTACTGCAATGATCGCAAAGACACCCTCCTGTAATTACCACTGTAGCACTAGCTACCTTTTTATAGATACCACCAGGACTTAACCTTCGTTTAAACTTCCTTGTCCTTCTAATTTCAATTGGCTGATTTCTTTCCTTAAACTGACTATCTGCAGTACTCATAGATAAAACCGAAACCTTTTTCAAAATAGAATCTGCACTAAGTGATAGGTTGCGTTCATATTCATCATTAGATCTTAATTTTTGCGCATTTACAGATACTGTTAACAATAGAAGCAACAATACACTCCCTTTAAAAAATAAGTTATTCATATAATCAAATTTTAGCATATACAATTACGTTATATAGTTCCTGCAAGAAAACTCATGATTCCTACGCTCACCCCTTTGATTCCTCCCGTTTGATCGGGACAAGCTCTAAAGGGGAAAACGCCAACGCACTGTACGGAAGCAACTTCCCCTTCAGAGCCTGTCCCGAACTTGTATTCGGGAGGACTGAGGGGTGTGGGTGGGCTAACAAAAATTATAGCAGTTTTCTTGCTAACACTATATACATAAAAAAGAGGTTGACATTGCATATTAACATATAACGCCAGCCTCTTATATTAATAAAAACTCTAAGAACTCATCCTTCAAAGATTTTACTTTTTAGTAAAAAAGAAGGCATATAACTAATCCAATATTTCTTCCAACTTTTTAGTAAGGGCTTCACCCCTCAGATTTTCCCCAATTAGTTCACCTTTATTATTAATAAGGTACATGGTAGGAACCGAACTAACTTTATATAGAGCAGACACTTCCGAATCCCTGAAGTTTGGCCATTGCAGCTCTAATTTATCCACTGCCTTTAACCACGCCTTTTCATCCTGATCGATGGAAATGCTCACTATTTCAAAACCCTTTTCTGCAAATCTTTTATAATCTTCTTTTAAGTGAGGAATCTCCTTTTTACATGGCCCGCACCATGATGCCCAAAAGTCAATAAGCAACGCTTTCTTCCCTTTCAACAAACTCTCAAGGCTATGCTTTTTACCATCAATCCCCACAACCGAAAAATCAGGTACCTTTTCGCCTGTTCTATTAGCCGGGTACAACTGCTCATAAACCATTTTCCCGTAATAACTGTTTTTAGCCTCTTCTGACATACCCTCAAATAATCCTCTCTGATCAGGAGTAAAATAACTAAACAGGTTCATCATCATTAAAGGTCCCCAAAAGGTTTCTTTATTGGCTTCAAAAACTTCGTTATAACGTTTCTCTACTGTTTCAAAAAAATGTTTTTCAGCCTTTGCATATTCTTTATATTCGTCAAGATTATTTACCGAGTCAATTTTTGCCTTATTTTTACTTGCTCTGGCCTGACTCATTAAGCTAAGTACTTCTTTGTGCTTATTGTCTTTTTCTACGTATAACTTATCTAATTCTTTTCTTACAGCAAGTTGATTTTGAAGGTAATTGTGGCTATCAGAACCTGATACTGTTACATTTTTAAAATCGTAACGCGGAATTTCATTTTGACCACTCTTAGACAACGAAAGTTCTGCATTAAATTGAATTACTGCATTTTCAATCATAATAGTATAAAACCCTTGTTTCTCCCCTATCACCAGGAAGAATTCTCTGGGTTCTTCCACCACTCCGGCAAAAGTAAACTCTCCATTTTTCAATACCGTTTCAGCAACAGGTTTTACATCATACATAGCATATGGCCGAAGTGCTATTTTTGTTCCATCTTCAACTCCGCTTAACTTGCCTTTTAAAGTGTATCCCTGAGAGCAGGAAGTAACAATTAACACTAATGCCAATAAATTTAAAATGTTCTTCATGTGTTTATAAGTCAACAATTATTTAAAATATTTCTTCCAGTTTTTTTGTCAGGGCTTCACCCCTCAAATTTTCACCAATTATTTCACCTTTGCTATTTATCAGATACATAGTGGGAACAGCAGATACCTTATAAAGCGCTGACACTTCAGAATCTCTGAAGTTTGGCCATTTTAAAGCCAGCTTTTCTACTGAATTTAACCAGGCTTTTTCATCTTTATCTATAGAAATACTAACTATTTCAAAGCCCTTATCTGAAAATCTCTTATAGTTTTCCTTTAAGTGAGGAATCTCCTTTTTACATGGGCCGCACCACGATGCCCAAAAATCAATAAGCAACGCCTTTTTCCCTTTTAACATTTCCTGCAAGCTTTGCTCTTTCCCGTCTATCCCAACTACTTTAAAATCTGGCGCTTTTTTTCCAATCATTTCAGCAGGATACAGTTTTTCTGCTGCCATTTTTCCATAGTAACTATTTCTAGCCTTTTCAGACATATTCTCGAAGGTTTTACGCTGTTCCGGAGTTAAATAACTAAGTAAATTCATCATTAATAATGGTCCCCAAAAAGACTCCTTATTATCTATAAACACCTGATTATATCGCTTTTTTACTGTATCAAAGAAAGCTTTTTCGGCTTTTTGGTATTCTTCACACTCTTTCTGATACAAAATAGCCTTGTCCGCATCAACTTCCGCCTCTTTTGCTAAATTCTCTGATTTTTTAAACTTATCCATAAGCCCCTTGTATAGCTCATTTAAATCATCGCGGACTGCAAGTTGGCTATACAAATAATTATGGCTTTCTGAACCCGTTACCTCTACCTCTTTAAAATCGTAATAAGTCCCTCTATTTTGACCGCGTGATTGTAATGATAAGTTTGCGCTTAACTGAATTTTGGAATTTTCGATCATAACACGGTAACGTCCCTGATTTTCACCAATCTCAATATAGAATTCTCTGGGTTCTTCCACCGCTCCGGAGAAAGTAAACTCTCCATCTTCCAAAACCGTTTCGGCTACCGTTTTTACATCAAACAGTGCAAAGGGCCTAAGGGCTATTTTGGTTCCATCTTCAACTCCGGTTAACTTGCCTTTTAAAGTGTATCCCTGAGTGCAGGAAGTAGCAATTAACACTAATGCTAATAAATATAGAATATTCTTCATTTGTATACTTTTTATCAAGCAATTAAGCTTATTAAAACAGCTCTATAGAATCAGCAAGAAAACTCCTGGAATAATAAAACTCCTTTCGCTCACCCCTAGTCCCTAAAGAGGTGAGCGTAGCAATCATGAGTTTTCTTGCAGAAACTAATTAAATTCCAACTTTCATACTTTTGATTTTACTAAAACCATTGGTAACATTGGGATTTGGCTGATCCAATCCAAACATTTGTCCCCAGAACCATGATGGCTCACCACTATTGGGATCAATCTCAAACTCTACAATTGAACCATCCTGGCTGGCCTCATTCCAGGTAGCAAACCAATATACACGCCCTGCAGTAGGAAACCCACCCATTGGCAGGCTATAGATACATGTCACTTCTTCTCCTTGTGGCAAATCATAAATTTTAGTTGCTGTATTTGCTCCTGAAGTAATTGAAAAAGTATAGATAGCATCACTTGTAGCATAATGAAATGCAGTTGCAGATGGCCCTGAATAGAACATAGTTGCCTGGTCGATATTTTCACAATTAGAAAGATCAATAATAGAGCGTGACCCATTGCCAGAAACATCACTGTCATCTTCGGATAAAAAGTTATATAGATACGCTTTAATTATTCCTTCTTCATCTTTAACAATGGCACATGTTTTTGAATAATCATAAGTTAAAATAGCCAAAGGGATATTGGGTAAATTATTGGGGTCTACATAAGCTTCTGAGCTGGCAGCACCATACTTAACAATGTTATTTCCCTGAGAAAAATAACGCACAAATGATTTGGAATTCTCATCAAACAAAGTACATAATGAATTGCCGGCATCTGAATATTTATCTTTACTGCTGATATATGGGAAAGCTTTATAATCACCTGCAATGGCAGAAGAAAACTTCCTGTCGTTGCTTAAATTATTATTCAAAACATGCAATTTCCCATCATTGATCAATAGCTCCTGGCTTTTCTGATCTATATAATCCTGTACATTACTTTGAGGAACAGTATAGAACAATTCGTCAAAACTTTCCATGGTCAGAAAATCATTTTTATCCAACCTCAAACCACCCTGATCGGTAAAAGTATAGTAATACCCCTCTGAACCATATCCCAACAAAGTGGGTTTTCCCGGTATCATATGACCGTATTTATTACTGTAGTACTGCGGGTCTGTATCCCCACTAAAAATTAATGCCAAACGTGTATAATAAACACCCAAATCAGTTTGACCTTCATGTTCCGACAAACACATCAGCGCATAAAAAGAACCTGCTGTAGCAACATTTAAGTAATTGATATAACTAGGATATATTTGTTTTGACAAACCTGTTACAGTATCTTTTACTTCAAGATAATATCTATAGCCACCAGGGTCTACATCCACAATCCAATCCAGATCTAAGGTATGAGCTATTGTATCCGGAGCAGGCCATTCTGTTGCATTACCAACAACTTCTGCCTCATAAGGGAAAGGTACCAATACCCATGAATAGGATAAATTCTCAGGATGCTCATATTCAATTGAAGGACTCAATGCAATTGTATCTCCGGGATAAACTGTATAATAACTGCTATTTATATAAAAGCCTGATGTATCTATTTCAATTCCATTTACCTCCGTATAATCATAATTCCCATCATCTTTATAGCAAGAAGGTAAAAAGGCAATAATAAACAACAGCCCAATTAAGGTTATATATATATTTCTCATGATGTTTTTATTTAATTGTTATCTCCATTAAAACGTCACCAATTTGCCGTTTTCATCAGTTAATGGATTATTGGGATTCATCTCATTGTATTCCAACAATGCATCTGTTAATATAATTTGATAGTTCTTCATCTGAGCCCAGCTCAATTCATCAGTATCAAAATTCCCCTGGTTTAAAGTATCAATAATAAAACGGTACTTTACTAAACTATACTCACCAAAAAACTCCTCCAGATCATTCCAGTTAACAGGCTTTGTAAGTATATCCGACCAGATAATGGTTAATTCGGTTTCTTCTGCCACCCCAACTAAAAAATCGCTGCTTTCCTTAACCACAATCTTTAACCTTACTGCAGCATCTTTTATGGATTCATCACGAAAAATGGTTACCGGGAGAATGGCTTCATAAGCCCCGGCAGGAACAGTCACAGATTCAGGGAAGGAATACTGAGCAGTCTGTGCAGTACTCTTATCGGCAACAACCCCTACCGTTACTGTTCTGTCTGTTGATGCTGCTTCCCCCATTACATTTAGTATTACCTGAAAAGTGGTATCTTCGATGCCTGAACTATAATGAGCAAAAGAAAACTCCAAAGAGTCTGTTCCCAAAGTCCATTCCTCAGGACCTACCATCCTAACCCGGGCCTGATCCTGATAATAAAAAGGATCGTTTTCGCAAGCAAAAAAGCTAAACACTCCAATGATTGCTATAATAATTTTATTGTAATTCATTTCAAACAATTTTTAGATTAACGATTGCCAAATTCAATCTCGCCATCAGGCATTGGCCAAACATAAATAGCATTGGTTGCCGCAACTGAAGAACCTTCAATAGTTGAATAGTTCAGGCGTTTGTAATAATAAAACAACTGACCTTCGCCAAGGAATTCTTTTCTGTATTCTTTAAATATCTCTTCCTGTATTTCTTCTGCAGTCAATGTTTCTGGCAATGCATCATCAATGGTAATATTCCTGTTTTCCCTAACAATATTCAACAGCTCAATGGAACGTGCCGGGTTGGTTTCCTTTTGTGCTTCGGCAGCTATGTAATAAATTTCACTCAACCTGATCACCGGCATCATATCATCAAATGATCCATATTGATGATACTTCCATAGATATTGATTTTCGCCATCGTATGAAAAACCAAACAAGGATCTAAAATCATTACCAAGTCCTTTACTCGATTTTTCAAAATAGGCATCCAATTTTTCTTCGGTAAAATAGAATGAATTGGCTCCTGCTTCTTCAGTAAAATATGGGTCAACAATATCTGCCATATTGGTAATATTCAACCTAAACACCAGTTCTCCGGAAAAAATGCGGTTGATCTCATCATTTTTTACGCCTTGTATTTCAGTATAGTGCGTCCATGAAAAGGGAGGAGTCCTTTCTTCAGAATAATCTTCAATCACTTCTTCTGCTACGATTGCAGCATTTTGCAAGTCACCTTTCCATAAATATGCCCTGGCAAGTGTTTGTTTAGCTGCATAGTAATTAAAATAAAACTGCCTTTCTCCCCTATATGCATATTTGCTTTCTGCGCTATACAGCGAATCACTTTCCAGGTAACTAACCGCTTCCTGTAAATCTCCAATAATGTAATCCATAGTTTCGTTCACTGAAACCTGTGGCGTAACCGAAGGCGAATATTCTGTTATATATGGAACCCCTAAAGCGCCAGAATTATAAACAGGGCTGGCTGCAAAACTTCTCATAAGCTCAAAGTGCAGAAAAGCCCTTAAACCCAAAGCTTCTCCCCTATACAAATTATAGTGATTTTCTGTAAATATAGCTGAATCCACATTTTGATAGTAGTCGAGCATTATATTCAGATTGGCAATACAGTTATAAGCTGAACTCCATATACTGTTGATTCGACTTTGTACGCCACTATTATCATAGTCATACTCCACGGCATAGCGATATACATTATCCCCATCCATATCGTAATTTTGGGATAGGACCTCGGCTAAACCAAAAGTTAATTCTCTTCCGTACATAGATGTTCTTGACATCTTAGAATAAACACCTGTCAACTGATCCAGAAATCCACTCTCCCTATTAAAGTGTTCATCTGTCAGTATTTGCGACTTAGGGCTCACATCAAAATAATCATCACACGATGTTAAAAACATCATTAAGGTGACGATTAAGCTGATCCCTGAAATTATATTGTTCTTTACAAATATTTTCATAGCTATAAAAAATTAGAAAGTTGCTTGTATTGAGAAAGTAGCGTTACGAGCAAAAGGATAATCCGTTCCTCTTTCTGTTTTAACCGATGAAATCACAAATAGATCATTCATATTAACACTGAATCTCAACTGTTGTAAAAATGATTTTTTCACCAACGAAGTGTTTCTGAAATCGTAATACAAATTAACCGAAGAAAGGGTTAACGTATTGTAATCTTCAACAAATCTGGTGGTTGGACGGGTATAACTGGTATTTGATATGGCTTTGTACAACGCCATATCCCCGGCTTTTTGCCAACGATCAGTATATACCCTTTTGTCTACATTGTAGGCCAGGTTAGCATTTTCAACCTTATCTACCAACGTGGAATTGTAAATCTGACCTCCCAATCGATAGTAAAAAGCAACATTACAACCAATGTTTTTTATTTCGGAACTGATACCAAATGTACCGGTTACACTTGGCATAGCATCACCAGCAGCAATCTGGTCGTCAGCATCCCATTCATAAGTTACTGAACCATCCTTTTTCATATAGATTTCTTTTCCGTTTTGTGGATCAATCCCTAATGATTTTACGGCCCATATGGTATTAATGGATTCCCCTTCAATATAACGAACAGAAGGTGTTGTTATACTCTCTTTACTTGCAGAACTCTCTTGACTTTTTTCCTCATCTTGCTCATTGTTAAACGCCTGCAGACTATTAGAGATCTCTTTCAACTTATTTTTGTTGTGGGCGGCTGAAGCATAAACATTTACATAATTGTTATCTTTTTGATACACCCTAACATTTAAGTTAGCCTCAATACCTTTGTTTTCAGTTTTTCCCAGGTTTGCACGATAATAATTAAACCCGGTTGATGCAGGTAAGGTAACATCGGTTAGCATTGATTCGGTATTGGCCACATAGTAATCAAAACGACCGTTAACCCTTTTGTTTGCAAGAGAAAAATCAACACCAACACTGCTATCGTATTTAGATTGCCACCTTAAGTTAGGATTAGCCATACTTACCAGGTAGGAACCGATTCGTCCGTAATATGCTTCGCTGGTATAATACCTTACTGTAGATAAAGCCTCATAGGTATTGAATCCTTGCGAACCCGTATATCCGGTTGAAAACCGCAGTTTTAACTGATTAATAAACGAACTTCCTTCAAAGAACTTTTCTTTATGAATATTCCAACCGGCACCTACAGACCAGAATGTTCCCCATCTCTGGTTCGATCCGTATTCGGAAGATCCTGTTAAACGGTAGTTTGCATCGAATAAATAACGCTCGTCAAAAGAATAGTTTAATGATGCCAATCCTCCGGCAGAATGGCTAATACCTTCCGAACCCGATGGTTTTCCACCGTCTGCATATTGAATGGCAAAAATAACATGATCCATCTGGTCGTTAGGAAAACCTTCCGCACTGAGCGATACACGATCATACTTTGTATTGTTAAAATTCACCTGCCCATTCATAAAAAACAGATGGCTTCCCTTCATAAAAGAATAATTGATTCCCAAATCCCCACTGGTATATAAACTTTTACCAGTAGTTTGGTTATACGATCCTTTTTGGTATACATTTGTTTCATTAATAAAGTTAGTATGTGAAGCAGGATAAAAAATATCTGTTTGATAATCCTTTGCAGTAATACCCAGCCTACCCACTAACTTTAACTGAGGTTTTATTTTCCATTCCCCATAAAAATAATTACTCAAATCGGTATACTCGGAAACATCCTTGGTGTTAATGGTTGTATTCCAAATTGGATTTGGCTCAAATGTTCCATTATAATTATAAGATTGTATCAACTGCCCGTTATCATCATAAATCCTACTGTATGGGTTCATACGTGCATATAAACCAAAGCTCCCGTAGGGTGATTCTGAACTTTTATTGTTGGTAACAAACAATTTATTTCTGATTAAAAGATTCTTTTTGCGGTAGGTCTAAGTTAAACCACCACTAAAAGTCTCCCTCTCAGACCCCTTCATAGCACCCTTGATATTATTATAAGAAAGATCTGCCGCATACAAAACAACATCATCACCACCATCAATAAATACCGAATGTTTTTGACCTACTCCGGTTCGTACCGGCTGAGCCATCCAGTCAGTATCTACCCCGCTTAAAACTTCCAGCAACTTATTGTTATAAGTCTCATTTAAACCTAACTGTGTAAAATAATTGTCGGAATTATACAAACCTGCCTGCTTTTCAATCTCTAATTTTTCACTTGCATTTGTCAAATCGTAACTGGTTAAATCAGGCATTTCAACAGAAACAGCACCATTATACATAACTCTAAGTTTACCTTCATTGGGCCTGCGCGTTTCTATTACAACTACTCCGTTGGCACCCTTAGAACCATATACCGCTTTGGCTGTGGCATCTTTTAAAAGCGTGATATTTTCGATTAAATTAATGTCAAGATCCTTAATTTTTTCAATTGTAGATTCAAAACCATCCAGGATAAAAAGAGGTTGGTTTGGGTCGTTTTCATATTGACTTTGAAAATTCTGTGAAATAGAACTGGTTCCCCTCATCTGATAGTTCGGATTGGCATTTGGATTTGAACCTGCCGACAAATCCTCCACCATCACAAAAGAAGGGTCAATATTAGCCAAACCACTTAAAACATCCTGCGAAGTCATTTTAAGCAACTCATCTCTTTTTACTGAAGTAACAGCACCTGTGTAGGTGTTGGCCTTTCGGGTAAACACACCATTCACTACCACCTCAGAAATACCTTGTTCTTCCTCAATCATAGTAACGTTGATGATCCTTTGGCCTTCTACAGGTATCTCCTGTGTTTCCATACCGATAAATGAAAAAACAAGGACAGCATCTCCCGCTACTTTACCTTTTATTTCATACTCCCCGTTATTATTAGAATATACTCCATAAATGGTATCCTTTAACCGGATAGTAACTCCCGGAACCGGATCTCCACCGGAATCCACTACCCGCCCCCGAACTTCAATAAGTGTTTCCTGCTGCTGAGGAACACTCTTTGCCTTCTTTATAAGTATGGTATTGCGTTCAATTTCATACTCCAGATTAGTACCTCTAAGAGCCTGATTTAAAATCTCCTCAATGGTTTCATCCTGTGCAGTAAGAGAAATGTAAACATCTTTCACCACCCCATCATCATACAGGAAATCCAGAGAGGTTTGATCCTCAATCATCTTAAAAAGCTCTTTAATACTAGAATTTTCGAGCTGAACACTCATCCTGCTTTGTGAAAAAGTACTGGAGTGCGCCTGAAGGCTAAAAAACAAAATAAATAATACCAGGTTTTTCATAATCCAAAAAGTTCGCCTATGCTTTCCCCAATATAAGAAAGCACAGCCCATGAATTTTTTTTTCATACATTTGTGTGTAAGTTATTAAACATTGAATACATCATTGTGTATTCGGACTTAATTGAGCCGGAAAATGTTGCCGCATTTTCTGGCTTTTATTTTGAAATAGATACAACGTTTTGATCTATTCTTATTTTTACATCTGTAATTTTTTCTATCATTCCAGAGATAACGTTAAAGTCCTCGAAGCGGTCCACTTTTCCTGATATGAGCACATTTTTAGAATCCTCATCAAGATATTTTACATCAATATCATACCATCGTGCAAATTTTTTCATGGCAGACTCCAACGATTCGCCTTCAAACCTAAACTCTCCGTTGATCCAACTTGTGTACAAATCTGTATCCACTTGCAAGCTTTTAAGTACCTGCCCGGATCTGGAGTAAACAGCTTGTTCACCAGGCTCTATAATTACAGAACTTGCTTGATGACTAACCTGTACACTACCTTCAATTAAAGTAGTTTGAACCCGATCTTCATTTTGGTAAGCAAAAACATTAAATGTGGTTCCTAATACCTGGATATCTGCATCAGGTGTTTTAACAATAAATGGATTGGAACTTTTGGTTACCTTAAAGTATGCCTCCCCTGTAAGATAAACTACTCGTTGCTCCCCCACAAAAGTAACCGGATACCTTAGCTCCGAATCACAATTTAGTTTAACAACCGTACCATCGCCCAAAATAATTTCATACTCACACCCAATAGGTGTAATAAGTTTATTATAAACAAGTTCTTTTACATTGGTATTTTGGTAACTTAATTGACGGTTCTGAATTTGAATCTCATTCCCTTCATGTTCTTTTACTACGCTTAAACTATCACTTGATTCATCAAGAATCATATCCTTTCCGTTACTTAACACAAGAATAGCTTTTTCTTTCCCCGGAGAAATTGATTGTACTATTGCAGGTTTACTGTTATAGAGTTGATCTTTAAAAACAAAAACAGAAAGCATTACAGGTATTGCAATAATAGCAGCATATTTTAAAACACTAAAAACAATTTTTCTTTGACGTTGCTTGTATTGTTTTCTTTTTAGCTTATCCCACCCTAAAGCAACATTTATAGATTCATATTTCTTTATTTTATTCCCTTTAAACTCATTGGCAATTAATTTTTCAAATAACTGCCGGTTTTGTAAATCCTTCCCTAACCACTTATCAAGTTCCTGTTTTTCAATATCAGACAAACTATCTGCCAGATAATTACCAATTAATTTACTAATGTTATAATATTGTTCTTCCATAATCATGAAATTAAAAAAGGCCTTGTTTTTTCCGGTTTTACATATCAGAATTATCCACCGGATATTATAATAACACTAATGAATTAAAATATGGTGGGTCATATTTGCTTTTTTTTGTAATTATTTTCTGATTTTTTGTTTCAATTCATTACAAAAACTTACATGTACCTATATATCAAAGCTTTAACTAATATACAAAAAGAGAGCATCATCTTGCATTTCAAAAATCTTATCAATTTATGCCAATCAAGTATTGGAATTATCGTATTCAAAACTGAGTTTAAAAAGTAACTTGCACAATAGTTCACACCCCATCTACCTGATTACCTGAGTACAACCACACCCTCCAATTAAACATATGTGCAAAAAAGTTAAAATATTTAGCCAGGACATCAACAATAAATCAAGTTAATTAAACATCTGTTAGAACCCTTTAACACATAATTATTGATCTTGCCAAAGCATTTAAACAAATCGGAAGAAGTGCAATATAAAGACTGATTTTGTGCTTGATGATAGACTGCCTGCTACTTTCGAATATAAAGTTGTAAGGAATTTATTTCTGAACCAACTTGTTTTACAATCATAAATATTATCTGCAGATATATAAATGAGTCACGAACGCGGGCTCTATTATTTACCCAGGAATAAATATATCGCCTGACAACAGGCCACGATAGGTTTATCCCACAAATCTAAATTCAAAATGAATATGAAATTTACCAAAATGAGAGGACTCAGGACTAATCCTCTAAAAAAAACAAAAGTTCCTACCCAAAGACGGCTTTGGCTATCAGCCATGCTAATTTTCTTTAGCATGGGAATAATTAATGCGCAAAAAAACGAGAACATTGCGATTTATGCCGACGTAAGTACTTCGTTGGTTTCGGGCTGGGAAAGCCTTGATGCCGTAAACGATGGATATGAACCTGTTTCGTCTACCGACAGGTCGCACCCTGTTTATGGCAACTGGTACAGCCCCAATACGTTTAACTGGATTGAATACGAATGGGCAGCCTCTTGTATTATTGACTCAGTAAAAGTATATTGGTTTACCGATAATGGAGGCTTGCTAATTCCGGATACAGCCTTTTTTGAATATTATGAAAATGGAGATTGGTCTGTTACAAAAACAAAAGTACCCACTGTAATCAACCAATTCAACACGGCCAAACTAAATGGGGTTACAACCAACAAAGTGCGCCTTCAAATGAGAAACAGCACTGAATCCACTGGTATTGTTGAATTTCAGGTATTTGGAAGAACCCAAAGTGGTGTTATCGATTTTGAAGCACCATCCGAACCCGGGAAACCAGAAATTGTATCTATAGATAATGCAAGCATTACTCTGAAATTTGATAAAAGTGTAGACAATGATCAAATTAAGGAATATGACATTGTGTTAAACGACGAAATGTTAGCCACTTTTACAGATACCATTGGTACAATAAATGATGTACCAACAGATAAACTGAGCTATCTGACCGTAAAAGCTAAGGATGCTACCGGTAATTCTTCTAATTCAGAAGGAATATGGGTTTTTGTTGGTTCGCAAAACAACCAGCTGACCAGCTTTGATTGGCCATCATATAATCCAACTGTTAACTACGACTTCAGGGATGAGTACCCGGATATTACAGAGCCTACCAAGGAGCTGGATGACTGCCCTGAGGTGGTTGGCTCTCAATCTTCAGGTTGGTGGACTTTTAAATGGGGACCTAAGAAGAAATCTGAAATTACAGAAGCTGCCATCACACCTCTTTTGGAAAGAATGAATGAAGACTTTGCCTATTTTAGAGATGTAATGGGTTGGCCACCGGATAAAAGAGCTAAAAACGGTTACAGGAGCGCTGTATATTTGTATGGTTCAGGGTTGAGCACTGATGATGCGGACTCTACAGATTTAGGAGGCTGGCAAAGTTCAATCTATTACAACGGAGAATCATGGCCAATGGTGTTAGCTTCGTATTATCCCATTTATAGTTTCGACCCTGATTGCCCTTACGCCGACAGGGAAGCACAAATGGGAGCTATGGTACACGAAGGAATCCATTCGGTATTGGCAGATATGCCTGGATGTAAACAAGCGGCCTGGTTCCATGAAGGAGGAAATACATGGTTACAACAAGAGATGGAATCTCAAAAAAGCGGCGATTACAGTTCTATGGGATTTTTAAACGTAACCGGTTTTATTGCTCCTTTTATGCCAATTGAATGTTATACTGGCTGGTTACAGGATGATTCGTTTGGTGGCCCAAGTGCAGAAGGTGTTAATATGTTTGATGGTAGCCAACAGATATGTACATGGAGAAACCTGCTGGGAGGAAACCAATACAATAACACCTTCCCAACATTTATGGGGCAAACCCTGGGTAATAAATCTGTAGCATGGGTATGGAGGTATTGTACCGGTCGTGTATTAGAAGGACTTGCTGATGGAATTGGGGAAATGCAAATAAGAAAGCTAATTATTGAATATCGTGCAAAACAAGCGCTACTGGACATGGGTCCCTGGACCGGAGCCTATAAGTCATTGCTAAACGGTTCATTTATGACGTCTATTGGTGCGGAATGGCAACCTTCGTGGTTAAACCCTGACGAATGGATAGCAACTCCCTACGCCAAAACAACTTATGATGCATCAACAAAAACACTAACCCCGGAATACAGAACTACTCCCGGATGGTCAGGTGGAAACCAGATTCCTCTAAATGTTTCAGGAGTGAACACTGGAGATACCATTATAGTGGACTTTACACCACTGGGTAAAAACATGAGCTGCCAACTTTGCTACAGGGCTGAAGATGGCTCTACCATGTACGGAAAACCAGTTTCTGAAGGAGAATGCGCCCTTGTAATTGAAAAGCTTCCTGCAAACAGTGTAGTTTTTGCTGTTGTGGCAAATTCCGACTATATATATTTAGGAGAGGAAACACGTACTGCTCACTATGATTACCGCCTAAAACTGGTAAAAGGAATTTACCAAAAGGCAAGTATATATAAACGCTGGTACGATTATGAAGCGGTTATTGAAGATGTTGTAGATAATACAACTACTGATATTGAAGCCATTGAAGTTTCTGATGATTTTACATTCCCGGTTTTATTAAACAATCATGGATATGACGCAAAAGTAACAGGTTTGTTAGATGAGAATAATATGATTGAGGTATATGATATTTCAGGAAATAAAATTTACTCGGAGGAATTTTACGGCAGACAGGTTGACATACAACTGTCAAAACTACCCGCAAAAGGCATATATGTACTTATCGCAAAAACAGGAGGTAAGCTTTATTCCTTTAAACTACTCAATAGATAGCATACTACGAATAATTAAACAATAAATATGGAGGCTGGTCATTTGATCAGCCTCTGTTTATGAAAAACAATCACGTATTTATAGCTTACGGATATTGATGATTAAAAATGAAAGCATAGCACAACAAGTTGAATACCCATTTAGAAATATTACCCCACAATATCTCAATACCCGTTGTTTTTTCTGCTTCATAAATACAATTACGCACTATTTTGCGGCATGATGTAACATTTTTAGAGGATTTAATCCACAAAAATATATCTTTGCAGTGTTGATGTATATCTATAAATGATTAATACTGTCCCTTATTGTTTAATCAATCTTATTAACAATAAATTTTTTCATCAGAAATGAACAAAGGTGATACAAATAAACTGATAAAGGATCTTAATGACGGAAGTGATAGTGCTTTTCGTACTTTATTTGATTTATTCTATCCGTCGCTTTGTTTATTTTCGGAAAAGTATGTTGTTAATACTTCGGCAGCTCAAGATATTGCTCAGGAAGCATTTGTAAAATACTGGGAAAAACACCATACTTTTGACAATATTTTAAAAATCAAATCCTACCTATACGTATCCGTTAGAAATGCAAGCCTGAATTATCTGAGACTAAAGAAGCATACTTTGGCATTGGATGACCTAAAAAAAATAGAATCCGAAGATTTTTACAAGGATATACTTATTGAAGAAGAAACCTACCGTATCTTTTATCAAGCCATTAACAGTCTGCCCAACCAAATGAAAACTGTAATTCAGTTCACACTCGAAGGTCTTAAAAACAAAGAAATAGCAGAACAAATGGGCATATCTGAAAACACGGTCCATTCTCATAAAAAAGAGGCATATAAAAAACTGAAAGAAAATTTAAAAGTTCATTATTTATTGGATCTTTTATTAATAATGATCAATCACACCTTATAAAAAGTTTATAAGGTGCAACTTAATCCCGATCTATGGGTGTTTTTCAGACTTATGAACACTCCAAACTGCAACATCGGCAGGGTGTAATACCTTATCTCCAATTAAATAATTACCCTCATAACCTAAAATATAATCATCGGAAGAATAATTTACGGCTACCATAAAACCATCACGGTAGTCAACAAATACACCTTCCGGATAGTCTTCGCAAGTTACCTTATTCTGTAGATAAGCATGTTTAATTATATCCTTTTCCAATTGGCCATCAATAGATTCAACACCAATATACCACACCTTGCCTTTACCGATTTTGGCAGATAGAATGCAAGAGGCGCCTTTATAGAACTGATCGTTATAAACAGCCAGTACTTCCGACCCGCCATCTGCTACAATTTGTTCACCCCACGAATTCCAGGAGTAAGATCGTCCTTTCATTGTAATTTGTCCTGTAGTTCCTCCCGGCAACATATCAAATGTTCTAACCTCACCCCCAATTAATTCATTCATAATACCCGACAGGTTGCTTTCCCATAAATGCGCATTTTTATCTTTAGCTCCCGTTCTTGCACTAACAATAAGGTTTCCACCTTTTGAAACATAATCCTTCCATTTTTTAATTAAGGCAGAATCAACCATCTCATAAGCAGGAACAATTAAAAAAGGAAACTGGTTAAAATCATCTTCCTCAGAAATAAAAGCCACCGGAGCCCCCAATGAATGCAAAACAGACTGATAACGTTGCATATGTTTCCAGGTATCCCATTTAAAAGTCTGCTTTTGGCGTTCCAGGTTCCATAGGTTATCAAACGACCACAGGATAGCAGCCTTTCGTTTTTGTAATTCTTTGGGCATTTGTAATTTGGAATTGTAATTTTTACGCAACTGATTCATTTCCTTTATAACCTCAACATATTCTTTCCCTCCCTGGCTTAAAGAAACCCCATCTGTAGCTACAATACCATGATGATATTGCTCAGCACCAAATAAAACCTGGCGGTAACGGTAGGTACAGGCATATGAACTTCCACCTGCAAAGCAATGCCAAAGCCACATTCGAACCGTACCCGGTTGTAACAATGAATTATGGCTGGCCCAGTTTACCTGCCCCGGTTGCAATTCCATAACCCCGGTAATGCCATCCACTGATTTATAATAATCATTGGCATACATCAGCACTGAATAATCCCCTAAACGAAAACCAAGCTCTCCAAGATTGTTGCTTCCGTAATTTGGGTAGGCTGTAAAGGATGCAAAATCCATCTTAGTACTTCTAAGTGGATCAGTCTGACTGCCTTTGGCTACATAATTTGTAGTGACAAACTGATTTTTATCGATATATTTCCTTAGCTCATCAGCCTGAAAATCAAGAAATGCCGCCTGCGTATCTGCTGTAAACCTTTTGAAATCAAGCAAGGCTATCGGGTTAGTCCCCCACCATCCTACATTATTGGCATTATGGATACATACCTCGCTAAATGTTTTATATAACTGGCTCCAAAAAGCGGTTCCCCATGATGTGTTTAAACTATCAATATCTGTATATTTTTCTTTCAGCCAAATTCGAAAAGCCTGTTGTGCTGATTCACTGTAATCCTCTTTGGCTTCTGGTTCATTATCTATTTGCCAACCAATTACCGCTTTATTTGAACCATAGTGCTGAGCCATAGCAGCAACAATCTTTTGGGTATACTTTAACACAATTGGGTTCGACAAGGACATGTTCGCTCTTGTTCCATGTTCCTTACGTTGATAATTGGCGTCTTTAAGAAATATTTCGGGATGCTTGATACTTAGCCAAACGGGAGGACAAGGCGTAGGAGTTCCCAAAATTACTTTTAACCCATTTTTGTCGGCCAGTTCAACCACTTTATCTAGCCACATAAAATCAAAATTACCTTCCGTTGGTTCCATCTGAGACCAGGCAAACTCAGCCATATGGATAAACTCAAAACCCTGATTGGCAATATTCTTAATATCCCTCTCCCACTGCTCTTCGGGCCAGTGTTCAGGGTAATAATAAACTCCAACCGACATGAGATCTTCCTTTGAAAAGAAATCCTGTGCCAACAGCTGAGCAGACGTAACAAAAACCATCAACAGCCATACTATCTTAAATCTTAACATCATATACCTCTTTTATTTAATAAGCATTTCCTTTATTACTAATGCACTGTTGATTCCTTCGTTATTTACCTGCCACTGTGCACCTTGTTTTTTTACAGTAATTTCGTGTAGTTTCACATCTTCCGGCAAGCATATCAATCCTTTAGCCTCCTGGATATTTTGACCATAAACTTTCAGTTCCAGCTTACTCCAATCCATATCTTTGGTTGATTGAGCCAGTTGGATATGAGGAATAACCGAACCCTCCTTTACCAGCATAACAATTGGAATATCCCCTGCCTCAATCAGGTGCCAGCCTCCTTCATATATTTTACCTGTCTGGTAATCGATCCAGTTGCCTTTAGGCAGATATACATTGCGTTCTGTTACTTCCTCAAACAAGGGCGCTACCAAAATATCTTCTCCAAACAAATATTCATCATCGACTAACCAGGAACCCGGATCATCAGGAAATTCTACAAAAAGAGCACGCATCATAGGCAAACCTGTCTGGGTACACTTTTTAGCCTGGGCATAAATATATGGCATCAACCGGTAGCGCATATTATCGGCTTTTCTGAAATCGTTTAAAAAAACTTTACTGTATTCCCAAGGCTCTTTTGGTGGAGCGCCATGACTTCGGGTATGTGATGTCAGCATGCCAAAAGGCGTCCATCTTCTGTATAAATCTTCAGGTGTTTGAAGTACAAAACCACCTATATCATGACTCCAGAATGAAAACCCACTCAAACCAATGGAGAGTCCTCCTCGTAAGGCTGCTGCCATAGCCGTATTTGTGTTGGCTGGATCTCCTCCCCAATGCACAGGGTAGCGCTGGCTTCCGGCCCAGGTACTACGTGCCCACATAATTTGTTCTCCCTTGGTTTTTTGCGTAATCTCAGCAACCGCTTTATTATATCTAAGAGGAAATAAGTTATGCTCATAGAAACCTGTTTTCCCTGAAGCATAAATACCGTTATAAGGTGCTGCTTCGCCAAAATCAACCTTAATGGCACCAACGCCCAGTTCAAGCAACCCAGCAATCTTACTTTGATACCAGTCCACTGTTTTGGGGTTTGAGAAATCGAGGACTGCATCTTCGTAAGGTAAATTTCCTTTAGGATTCTTAACAAACAGTCCCTTATCAACTATCTCACTAAAAAGCTCATTTTTAGGCACAAAAAAAGGAAGCTGCCACAAACAGGTTTCAAAACCCTGTTTCTTCAGGTCGGTAATCATCTTACCTGCATCCTCAAAACGAGAAGTAGAAAACTGATAATCGCAACGCCAATCCGTTTCAAACCATCCTGTATCAAAATGAATCACATCGCAAGGGATCTTATTCTTCCGTAAATCTTTGGCTACGGTACGACCATCCTCCTCACTAAAATAAGTAATGCGACTCATCCAAAAACCAAAAGACCAAAGCGGAGGCATCTGTGCTTTTCCGGTAAGGTTCGTATATTCATTTAACACATCTTTAGGTTCTCCCAGAAATACAAATAAATCCAATGATTCATCACCAACCATAATTGAATTTAAACCGCTAAAGTATTTTCCAAAATCGCAGGTTATGGGTGTTGAAGTATGCATAAACATACCATAGCCCCTGCTACTCATAAAAAATGGGATGGGTTTATACATGGTTTCGTTTTGAACACCATTGGCATCATCTGTGCATAAAACCACCTTTTGGCCTCGTTTATTAAACTGGGTATAGGATTCACCACAACCAAAAATCATTTCGTTGGGCGACAAAGTAAAAGCTGCATTAAAGCTTCTGGAATAATCGCTGGCCCGCCTAACATAAGAAAACGGCATAATTGGCGTGTAGGTTGATTCTGCATTATCCAGATGATGATTGGTTGCCGTTAAAAGTTTACCCTCTGCATTGTAAAATGCAATACGCCAGGGATACGCACTTACTACGACTTTACCATATTTGCTTGAGTAGATATAGTTCCCCTCTATTTTTGAATAATCCCAAATTTTACCGGCCTTTACATGACCATTTACCAACATCAGTGATTGCTCATTGGCAGTATAGTCTTTACCACTAAAAAAACGCAACCTGACTGTTTTATCTGATACAAACTCAATGGAAAAGTTTTGTTTTGGAGATGCTTCATATTCTCCTTCAGGAAATTCATTTTCAGTAACCGGACGTAACACGCCCAGCATATTATTAAATGCATAACGTGTTTTGTATTCGTAACGGTTATAAGCTACTTTACCTGTTCCTGTTGCAGGATTAAACTGCACAAGGCTATCTGCAAAATAATAGGTATTCTTAAAATCATAAAAATCCGGTGAAATATCTACAGGTTCATTAACCAGACCATGATTTTGAATTTGTGCTTTTAATAAGGGCGAGATGCAAAAAACACATGATATCACAATGCATTTTAGCCATTTCATTTGAGTCATAATACTTTGATTTAGAATTTATCCACAAAGTTAGACCAGATGAATTTGCCTGAGGTGCAAAAATGATAAGCATATGTGTAAAAATGTAAACAAGGGCGAAAAAAACTGAGATAGTCCACGTTTGAACTATTAATTGTAACTGTAACATATTAAATCCCCATTGCCGCACCTACGGTGCGGAACTTCCCCTTGCATTCAGGAGCAAAGGGAAGAGCTGATTTGCAGGAATTTTATAAATTATAACTTTGATCCTCTATAGTTTCCAACTTATAATGATACTTATGTAAGTATTGCCAATTACCACTCAATATTCTCTTCAATAAAACCAATTAGCTGTTTGGCCATGGCTTGTTGCTCCTCAACCTTAGGATGCCCCCCTGTATTTTTAAATGGAAAAAAGCAGGTATATAAGTTACTGTCACCCATTTGGTCGACAGCTGTTTGAATATAACCGGGCCATTCAGAACCTTCACGAGTGGCATCCATGTTTCCAAGAGCGCAAATAATATGGGCATCAGGGTATTTTGAACGAAGAGATGATATAAATTGCTTATATGATTCTATAATAAATCCACTATCGGGTTTAGAAGTACCAAAACGACTTTTAAAAGATTCATGCTCCGGCCTGTTTACCAACCAGGAATCATTCTGAAAAAGGTTCACCACCACTACATCGGGTGTGTATTGTGAAAAATCCCATACAGATGTTGAATCTGTAGCATCTACCCTATCATACATTTCAGGCATAATCATTGGAAACCAACTAATCACAATACCAATACCACTTTTTGCAATACAGCTGTATTGCGCATCAAAATGACGTGCAGTAATTGCCCCATAGGTTTCGTAGTTATTCTGAAAATATCCAAACCACCGATCTTTCCCGCTATAATCCTCATTACCAAAACCACAGGTTATCGAGTTACCATAAAACTCTATTTTTCTTTTTTTTGGTTCCGGTGCTGGCAATAGCTTACCTCCTTTATCTACCTTAAAACCATAAAACAAAGTTTTACCTTTATCCCATTCGGTTCTCTTAAACAGTTGTACAATATGTTTGCCCTCTGATAAACCAGAAGCCAACTGATAGGATTGCTTCACTGAGTCGGTGTGTATCTTAGAAATCACTTCTCCATCAACAATCACATTATAATAATTGGCAGTATCCAGGTCCTGCAGAGTAGCAGAAACTCCTGTACCCTCAAATTGCATGGTTACCGAGGTGCCTGGCCATGAAAATTCTGCGGCATCTTCCTGATATACAATCCTGCCTTCATAAGTTAAATTGGTATTATCATATGCAACCCGAACTACTTTTTCACTGCATGCACTAAGCAATACAACTGAAATGAGAATAAAAATTTGACTGATTTTCTGCATTATATATTTGTTATGTTATTTAATATAACAGATCGTTAGATTTTAGATAAGAGATAAGAGACTCATTTACAAGATGCTTAAAATCAAATTTTTACCTAACTTAAGTTGATTTTATTAAATATCTCATAATCTTACACTAATAAAAAACTAACGAACTATTGTTTATAGGTTCATATTTAAAATTACTAAACTTAACATTTCCTTCTCCCATGGAAACCAAACCAATTCGCAAACTCAAAAAACCGCCTAATACATTATGGTGATAGGCAGAAACCTCCATTGAACTTTCTATTTTCATCCACTTTTCTCCATCTAAGCTATAGAACATATCAACAATATGATTGACATTCCGAAGCTTCAGGTATACATGTTGGTCAATAACACCTTTTTCGGTTGCAAACTGCCATCCGCGCAAATTAGCTAAAATATTGGATTTATCGGCAAGAATCCCGGAAGCAAACATATTACTATAGTACAAAACTAATCCACCTATAGCATCCCCTTCAATCTCTAACTCCACCTCCGCTGTGTAGGAATGGTCTGCCGGCATCAATAAAAGCGGCGAGCAATCTGCAAGCACAGAGCCTTTTGCCTGAATATCCAGTGTATTGTCTTCTAAATAAAAACGTGACGGATCATATTCTCCAAAAAATTCCCATTCCGGATTTAATGATGCCTTACCAAAATCATAGTTAAACGATGCCTTAATTTGGTCACCTGCCAAAGATGGTTGTTTTATCGGTTGAGTAATATCAAAATCCTGAGGTAATTTAAACCAACCATCTTTAGTCCATTCTATTGGAGCCAACAACGTTTGACGTCCCATATTATAGAAACCTTTTTCATAACCATGAAAAATCATCCACCAATTATTATCCTTACCTTCAAACACAGTTCCATGTCCTACAGAATGCCAGTGTTCAGAATTGTCTACTGTCCTTATAATTGGATTGTAAGAGGAGTTTTCCCAAGGACCCAAAGGTGATTTTGAACGGGCAGATATAACCATATGTCCAGTTGCTGGTCCTGCCGTTCCCCCTTGCGCTACAATAAGATAGTAATACTCGCCACGTTTAAATAACTTTGGTCCTTCCATACAAAAACATTCAATAGTCCATTCTCTGGGTATGGGCCAACCATCATAGGCTTGCTTTAGTTCGCTGGTAACCCTTAAACCATCTTCCGACAAGGAAACATAACCTCCATTACTAAAATACAGATACCGATTACCCTCATCATCAGCAATATGGCCCGGATCTATATTTCCAACCTTTAAATCCACAGGTTCACTCCATGGGCCTGTAATAGAATCGGCAACCACCACATAATTGGTATTATTTGCCGGAAAATAGATATAATATTTGTTCTTATATTTTACCAAATCCGGTGCCCAAACAGAGCCTATGTACTTGGTCAAAGCACTGGTTACCGGTTTCCAGTTTACCAGATCTCTTGAGTGATAAATGGTTAATCCCGGATAATATTCAAACGAAGAATGAACAACGTAATAATTATCTCCATCAACCAATATACTTGGATCAGGATAATCTCCTGCAAAAATGGGGTTATGATATAAGCCAACCTCGGTATTTTCATTTTTACTTTGCGCATTTAGGAACACGCACGTAAGTGATAGTAATAAAATAATTGAATTTCTCATGGATATATTTTTTTTGCAAAGTCACAATAATGTAAAAACATCATCTTCCTGTAAAATAGTAATTTATCACACAAACTTTTTACACTTATGGAGCATGGCACTTAGCGGTTTTATTAACTATTTATTGTTCCATTAGTTCGTTAATTTTTTATAATGTACTGAATCTAAATACATTGAATAATTTATGACAAAATTATTATCTTATTGATTTTAAGCAAATTGTAAATCAGTCTAATGTCTATTATCTAAAATCTAACGATCTATTGTGTTCTTAACTACAATTTTAATCTCTCCTGCTTCTAATCCTTCAGAAGTTGCCTTTAGGTTGATTTCACCTTCTCCATCGGCTTGTACAATAACCTGAGCCAGACCTTTAAACAGGCGGCGATGAACTTTTTCTGATTTAGTTATTACCTGAATCACTCCCGGGATCTTATTGGGTTCGTCCCATTTGTTTTTAGGTTTAAAAGGATCTGCAATCACCACAATGTTATTCTCGCCCATTTTAAGCCAGTTTTTATCAATAGCAAACTGAGCGTCACCAGCCTTTGCCAACACCTTTTCTCTAAGTAAATGCCCGTTTAAATATATACTTTGTTGATTGCCCACATGCTTATAATACCATGTGTAAGACTGCTCTGCATTAGGAATATCGTTTAAGGTAAAAGATGTTCTCATCGCCTTTAATTCAACATCTCCCTTTAAATTACTTTTCTCAATTTCTACGGAGTCCATATCTACCAATTCAGCCTTTGGCAACTCAATCTGTAGGTATGTGTCAACAAATACTTCCTTTTCCAGAGAAGTAGGATTACCATTACCCACACCAATAATTTTTCCGGCACCTTCTATCTCAAATTCCAATAAATGATCAGCCGTGGCAATATGGTTTCCTCGTTTATCAGTAACATCAACAGTAATCATGGCTATACCATTATTATTCAGGGTCGTTTTGTTACAGACTAGTTGTATATTCTTGGCTTTTCCGGTAGTTTTTCGCTCGCAAGTCAACACTTTTTTTCCGTTATTATACCCTATCGCTTTGATTGAACCGGATTTAAATGGCACATTCCATGCCAGATGACCATTAGGTTCCATTGCTTTTTTGCCAAGCGATTTATTGTTGAGGAATAGCTCTACTTCGTTACAATTACTATAAGCCCAAACATTAATTGTATCTCCATCGTGCCAGTTCCAATGTGGTAAAAGATGTAATACCGGTTTATCCTGCCACCATGATTTTAAATAATAAACATTGTCTTTTGGGAAACCACACAAATCCATCATACCAAAATAGGATGTAACCGAAGGCCAAACGTAAGGTGTGGGCTCTCCCCGATAGTCAAAACCCGTCCAAATGAACATACCCGACAAATAATCTCGCTCGATATAGTGTTTCCAGCACTCCTGAATGGTAAACCAACCCGGCAATGGCTTTACATCATAAGCTGTTTTATAGTGCTTTTCATCATCTTCGATGTAAACACCTCGGGTTGTATAAGTAGATCCCTCTTCTGTACCAATGCAAGGTTTATCGGGGAATTGCTGATGAAATTCATCCGTATCACCATGAATCAGATAGTTAAAACCCATTATTTCAACCGAAGTGGATGAGCCTTGTCCCCACCCTCCGCTTATAGCCACATTTACTGGTCGTGTCGGATCAATTTGCCTGGCAAAATTTTGCATGGTCTGCGTCATCCGGGCTCCTATTTCATTCCACTCAATACCCCACTCTTCGTTACCAACGGACCAAACAATTACGGATGGATGATTACGATCGCGACGAATCAAACGTTCCATCTCGTGCAAAGCTTTTTCGGTAGTCCCCATCAGGCGGTTTTCATCTATCACCAACATTCCCATCTCGTCGCACAATTGCAATAACTCGGGAGTTGGTGGGTTATGCGAACTACGGATCGCATTACTTCCAAAGGATTTTAATTGTTGTAAGCGCCAGCGAATTAAATCATCGGGCATAGCACAGCCCACCCCGGCATGATCCTGATGATTATTGGTACCTTTTAGTTTTACATGTTCTCCATTTAAGAAAAATCCTTTGTTGGCATCAAAACGAATACTTCGGATCCCAATGCGCGTGCGATATTCATCTACCACTTTACCGCCAACTGTAATTTGAGTTAATACAGTATGTAAATACGGATCTTTAAGCGACCAAAGGTGGGCATCATTAACTTTAATTTCTGACTTCATCTGGGTATGAGCCATGGCATCTAACGTGTCAACATCATTTACTGAAGTTGCAACTACCTTGCCCTCTGCATCTACAAGCTGATTCAACACTCCGAATTCAATGGAATGATTTTCCTTGTTTACAACTTCCACCTCAACACGCACTAATGCATCATTATCTTTAATTTCGCTATAAACAAAAGTACCATCCTTAGGTACATGAAGTCCCGAAGTTTTACGCAGCCACACATGACGGTAAATTCCTGCTCCTTCGTAGTACCAGCCTTCTTCCATACTCACATCAGCTCTTACTGCTACCACATTTTCTTCACCATAATTCAGAATATCGCTGATATTATAACTAAAACTCTGGTAACCGCTTGGTTCATTGCCCAGATAATGTCCATTTACCCAGACTTTGGAATCTCGCGATACGCCATCAAAATCAAGAAATATTTGTTTGCCTAAATCGGTGCTGTCTATTTTAAATGTTTTACGATACCAGCCCACCGAAACATCAGGAAAACCTGGCCCTACAGCTTTATATCCATGACTATGGCTTGCTTTAGAATCAAAAGGCATTTCTACAGCCCAGTCGTGAGGCACATTCAATTTACGCCATGCCCGGTGATCAAAATCTATGGCTGCGGCACCATCACCTCCGTACCGGGCTTTAGCCAGATAGGTAAAGTAACTTGTTCCTGTATTAAAATCTCTGGACTTATTGAAGGGATGCCCAAAGGCAAAATACCAATTATCATCGAAGTTGACTCTCTCTCTTATTCCCTGTGCTTGCGATAGAATATTGATTAACAAACAAGTGATTATTACTATTGAGGATTTTTTCATGCGTTTTAGATTTCTCGCAAAGCCGCAAAGGCGCAAAGAAAATTGCAGATCAGACCTATTGCGTGCTAAAAGCTTAATATGGTTGTTTTATTGGATTAATATTATCTCGCAAAGCCGCAAAGTTTTTTACAGTGAGTGCTTAACATTACGCCACTCTAGCGTAGTAAAACCTGATGCAGGCAGATTGTATTTGTTAAATAAATTTGGAGTAGCTGCATTGGTCCATGCAAAGCGCACATGTACCGGGCGAGATACTTTACCTGAACTCACTACTACTTTTCCCTGCTTAATAACAGCCTTAGCCGGGTACCATTGAAGATCTTCCCCGGCAAGTTCAAACATTGTCAGTTTTTTATCTGAGCAGTATAAACCATCACTGTAATCAAATAAAACCTCTATCTTATTTTCTTTGATCAGGTAATCCTTAAACAGAGGTCCGGATACAGGATACTCCTCGTAACCATATGTTTTATTTAATGCGACTTGAGCAAAGCGTTTACCTGCATCTATTTTTTTGCGTGGATGAATATCTGTTGTATCCCCTATGTCACTTAATACCACCATGGCCGAATTGGAAATTCTATCCAGTGCTCTCCGCTGTGCATCACGAACTTTAACCCCATCATCATTTTGATAATGCATAAACGGTGCTATTTGCGCATAATAAAAATCAAACTCTGTATTGAATTTATCCCGCCAGGTTTTAACCAATAATTCCAGCATATCGGTATAGACATAAGCATTATCCACATTGGCTTCACCCTGATACCACAGCACTCCTTTTATTGAAAATGGCAACAAGGGTGCAATCATTGCATTATACGTATATGCTACTTCGTTAGGTGCCCATGCAAAATGAGGCAGTTTATTGGCTGCATCGTTCAGCTTTTTTCTTGATCTTATTTCATATTCAGGAATCCAGGCTTCGATAGGTGTACCGCCCCAATTTGAACTGATTAAACCCACAGGACAATTCAGTTTTTTATTGAGCTCTTTACCAAAAAAGTATCCTATAGCACTGAATGGACGCATGGTTTCCGGTGTACATTTCACCCATTGTCCATCCAGATCAATACAGGGATATGGTGAACTTTTCCATACAACATGAAACAATCGTATTTCATTATTTTCGGCTTCCCGGGCTGCTTCTTCTCCATTAATGATACCATGATCAACAGACCATTCCATGTTAGACTGACCAGAACACAACCAGACTTCACCCATCAAAACATCTTTGATTTCAACTTTGTTATAGCCCTGAATGGCTATTTCATGTGTTTCTCCGGCTGATGGCGTTTGCAGGCTTACTGACCAGTTTCCATTTTGAGTAACTACGGTATGTAAAGTATCGGCCGACCAGCTTGTTTTCACCTTTACACCTTCCAAAGGCTTTCCCCACCCCCAAAGTTTCACTTCGGCATTTTGTTGCATAACCATATGGTTTCCAAAAATGGCCGGCAATGAAATATTTGCCCGGACTCCCGAACAACTAATTACCAATAAAAGTCCTAAAACTAAACTGCTTTTTGTTTTTCGCGATTTTATTTTCATTTATCTACAGATTGATTGTTGATAAACAAAAATAGAGTGAAAATAAATCTGTAAGCTTAAAATATGTTTACATATAGGTATCGATTTGTTAACTAAGAAGGAAAATCACTTAGATATTTACTTACTGTTAATAGTATATACAAGTGACAGATCCCGGCCTTCCCTTATCTCTTTCTTTTTAATAGAAGAACAAAGGCAGACCGGGATCTGGTTTCTTATTACCTGTTTGATGAAGCCGTGCTATAGGTGTGATTTTAGGATAATATGCTGCTATTTTATTTTTACTTTGCTATTGTTTTCCATTTCTACTTTTGAATCTTTTGTCCCTGACACAGAAAATTTATTAAAAATCCAGTCTTTTGCGTAAGATATCTTTCCGGCTTCCTCACCTGAAAAGCTAACGTTAGTAAAACTAAAATTATCTATAGTGCTCTCCTCTAATCCTGTAACCTTAATACAAGTATTTGCATTGATGGCTTCTACATTTTCAAAGTGAATATTCCTAAACTTTGGTAACCCGTCTTCAGGATCAACTTTCTCTAAAAGTTTTTTCCAGTGAACAGGCAGATCCTCATAAACATAGCCTTCTGGCAGCAGTGAATTACTATATTTTGGATGCCAGTTCAAATTTACCACAAACGGATCCCTTACTCCATCCATTTTAACATTATATATATAGATGTTTTCGATGGTTCCACCCCGTTGCGATGTACTCTTAAATCGCAAACCATATTTGGTACCCAATCCCTGCATATTGTATATCAACACATTTTTAATACCTCCAGAGGTTTCACTACCACAGGTAAACAAACCATCTCCATGTCCTGCAATACAATCTCTAATCACTATATACTGACAAGGTTTATTCACCCTTAAACCATCAGCATCGCGTCCGGCTTTCAGGCAAAAATTATCATCATTACAATTCACATAACAACCTTCCACTAAAACTCTCTCAGAAGAGTCTATATCAATCCCATCGGTGCTTGGCCCCCGTGCTTCTATATTATTGTTAATGGTCATTCCCTTAACCGTTATATATTCGGAGTACAAGATATGAACAGACCAAAAGCCCGGACGATAAAGCACAACATCCTGTAATGTAACATCTTTTGAATTTTCTATGATTATACCCCTCGGGCGCTTACAATCATAATCAACCACCCAACGCAAACCTTTGGGATCATATTCCTTACGCATGGCCCTGTATTTATCCCAAAACACTTTTCCGTCACCGTCTATAACCCCATCACCTGTTACTGCAACATTTTGCTGACCAATAATATTAATCAGTGCCGCCGGCCAGGTCATTTCAATTCCAGCCACCCGGCCAGGAATCTCTTTATAATCTTTAATATCCTGACTCCCAACAATCCTTACCCCTTTGGGAATATCAAGAATTACATTGGACTTTAAGAACACAGATCCAGTGAGATAAATCCCGGTTTCAAACCTTACAACCCCACCTCCGTTTTCAGAACACGCATCAATAGCTGCCTGAATAGCTTCAGTACACATCGTAATTCCATCACCAACAGCACCAAAATCAGCCGGGTTATAATCCACACCTCTTGAAGATGGTATGGTGCGTGCCCCCACATCTTTAATCCAACCGCAGGCTGAAAAATCCGGATCAAACGTCTTTACTTTTTGAGCATTAGTCACAAAAAAGACAAAACACAAAAACACCAACAATAATACATTTCTAAAATTCATATCTAACACCTTTATATTCTTACTCTATTATACTTTCCTTACTATTCTTTAATTTACGGCATCGGCTTTAATCCTTCCCATTTCACATCCCATGTTCCATCTTTGGGAAATCCCGGGTTTTCAACCACATTACCATCCCAACCGGCACACATCATGGCAACAGCTGTAAGCAAACCTCCGTTTCCAGGTAAATACACCCTTAAACGGCTATCCTGATAATTATGGCCATTTACCAAATAAGTATTGGTCCTTTTATCCATCATCAAGGCACCAACTGCCTTATCCGGCTCTCCAATACGGGCTGCACACATTGCTGTCATCGGATAATCCCATCCCCAGGTTTTCTCCCAGTTCCAGTTACCCCAAATCCATTGCAAGGTATTCTTCATATAATCAGGACGGACCAATCTGCATTGAGGAAGGATGCCCAAAGCTCCCAAAACAGCAGGATGGTCAGAGGTAAACCTAATATCCTCATAAGTATCTATGGCATCCTCGGCGGCCAGGTACAAACCATCCTTTGACGCCAAAGAAGAAAGTTTTTGAATCAATTCATCCCAATTGGCATCCCTTCCTTTCGCGGCTCTTTCTCTCCATTTTTGAGCAACATCTAAAGCATAATACCAGTACGACAATTCAAAAGGTGGGTTAATGGTTTCTGACGCCCTCAGGGTTTCCTGTGCCGGGATGAGTCCTTTTAACACATACCGTTTTTCAACTTCGTTATATGTTGCAAAAGATGCCATAAACTTTGCCGTTTCTTCAACCAGATCACCATATTTATTAATAACCTCAATCGATGGATGGTTACGATATACCAGTTCAGCCATATAGATAAAATGAGGCTGTTGCCAGATTAAAAATGAACCCGTGGACGATGGAGCTTCTTTTGCTGATGGATCAGTCATTTTCATCCATCGGACACCTTCAAATCCCTGCCTTTGAGCAATGGATTTAGCCACAGGACAGGCTTTGGAATACCAATCTAAACTACGTTCCAATAATTCAATATGGTTCCATAATGCAAAATGTACAGCATGCCACCAGTGCATTTCCAGGTGGAACTTACCAAACCAACTGTTATACGTCAGTCCTGTTTCCTGAGGCGGAATATTTCCTGCACATTGAATAGCCATTAAATATTGCGATAAAACAACACGTCGTTCCAGTTCAGAAGCCCTCTCATCTGTACATCCTGAAAAATCAATAATCCCTCCTTCTTTCCAAAAAGATTGCCAGTAATTCGATGCTGTTTGCATTACATCAGGCAGGGGAAGCTCGTTTTTTTCAGGGGTCTTATCAAAAAATGCACAAGTAAACTCAAAATGAACAGATTCAGGATCCAGAACAAAGTAATGTGGCGCCTTTTCTTTTAGTGTTGCTTTACCTCTCCATTGTAGCTTAACAAAATAAACATCACCATCCAATGTTCGTTTGAACAGGCAATAACCGTTACCTTCCTCAACAATCTCTGTTTTGTGTTTATTAGTAGAATTCCAATCCGATGCATCATCAGAGTGCATACCTGTTGGGTATGGGAATTTAAGATTAACTTTTAACCGATCCTTTGCTATAAGCGGAGATAAAATGTCTGCTTTAACCATATCAACATTCGGGTCGCAAGCTGTTTTAACCGAAACGGAGTCGCCATCAATAGTATAATTACTTTCTATGGTCCCATCCCAAAGATGGAGTTTTTGCTGAATATCTTTAATTCCACTTTGATCTACCTGATTACCCTTGGAATTCATAATCTCTAATCCCACATAGCCTAAATGTAATCGATGTGGATTACACCTATAATAATCGGCTGCATAATGTTTCCTGTCTTTTTCTTTAAACTGAACGGAATAAACTTCATTGTGCCCCCTGAAATTGAAAGCCTTTAAAGTTTCCTCAAATTGATACCCTTCCGGATTTGGAAATGAATGCCACCCCCACTGAGCTTGTGTCCCCAATGGAACTCCATTTTTATATAATTCAGGATATGACTGCAAACCGGTTGCATCTACTGTCATGGCAAAATTACCATTGCCAACTGACAAAGAACTTAATGAGTCGAACCGGGATACTACGGGACTGTTTCTGTCTACAACCTCAAAGCGGTCAATTTCATCCCGATCTTCAGTTTTACATGCAAACAGTATAGTGCACATAAACGCAATCCAAATAACATATATTTTCATGCCCAAAATTTGCTTTACATTATCAAAAACCAAACACGGGATATTAGAATCCCAATGCATGATTAAAGATATTGCTATGGATAGCGATTACGATTTAATACTGTTCAAATCACTGTAATATTGTACAGCATTAATTACGATGTGGTTTACTGAAGCCTTTTAAGCCAGGAAAGTTACTGATTCTCTATTGTTTATTTCTTTTAATATAGGCAGTGGGCAACATACCATATTCTTCTTTAAAATATTTACTAAACAGCCTTGGACTGTTAAATCCAACTTCATATGCTACTTCAGCTATTTGCATTTGACTCTTATCAAGCAGTTGAGCACCTCGTTTAAGCCTGATGATACGTATGAATTCTATAGGTGACTTACCGGTAATAGACAGCAGTTTTTTATACAGGTAAACACGGCTCATTCCAAGTTTTTTACTCATATCCTCCACCGAAAACTCACCATCTGAGATGTTTTTCTCTACCAATGCAACAGCCTTCTTTATCAGTTTTTCATCCATAGAGGTTATTTGTACATCGCCAGGCTTTATATCTACAGTTTTCTGAAACTGTTTTTGCATTTTAACCCTTTTCTCAATAAGCTTGGTAACCCTAAGCAACAGCAACTCCATGTTAAACGGTTTGGTAATATAATCGTCAGCTCCAATTTCCAAACCCTTAATTTTATCTTCATCTGCTGTTCGGGCAGTTAATAAGATGAGAGGAATATGCGAAGTGCGAATATCATTACGAAGCATCTGGCACAGTTCAAGTCCATCAACATTGGGCATCATCACATCGCTTATGATTAAATCAGGCATAACCTTATGTACCATATCAAAACCTATCTTTCCGTCCGGAGCTTCATGAACCACAAAGCGATCCTGCAAGGTTTCTTTCATAAAAGTCCGGAAATCAAGATTATCCTCTACCAATAATATAATGGGATTTTCTGTAGTTGATTTCACTTCTGCAATTGAATCAGACTCCCCTTCTGTTTGTATTTCCACTTCATCAATCGGTTCCGAATTTTCCCCTATTACAACGGGCAATGAAACAACAAACTTTGTCCCCCTGCCTTCATCACTTGTAAAACTTATGGTACCATTGTGCAACTGAACCATTTCGCGAGCCAGGTTAAGACCTATCCCACTTCCCGAAAGCCCCATTTTTTTATTGTTCTCTGACTGGTAGAAGCGAACAAATATTTTATCCTGATCTTCTTTTTTTATACCAATACCATTGTCCGAAACCGTGATATACACATTGTTTTCAACCTCATCCATATCTACCTCAACCATCACTTTCCCATTTTCAGGGGTAAACTTTACAGCATTCGACAACAGGTTCATAACCACTTTTTGTAATTTGTCCTTATCAAAGTAAAGCATTAGCTGTTCTGCGCCACTTTTAAACACAAACTCAATATTTTTTTTAGCAAATGCATCCTGAAAGTTATCACTTACCTTTTGTAAAAAGCTAACAATATTCCCATATGAAGGATTATATTTTAAGCCATGCAGCTCTAACTTACGGAAATCAAGAAGCTGATTGACCAAATCCAGTAGCTGACGGGCATTGCTATCTATAATTTTTAGCAACTGGTGCTCTTTTTGCGTTGTAACAAGTTCAAGCAGTTTATGCAAAGGGGTAAGGATCAATGTAAGTGGCGTACGAAACTCGTGGCTGATATTTGTAAGAAACCGTAGTTTCATTTCATCCATTTCGTGATTCCGTTTTGTCTGTATCCGTTCCTGTTCCAGTTCAAACTTTATTTTTTGCCTTTTTAACATGGAATAACGGTAATAAACCAAAGACAAAAGAATAAGAACAATATACAATATATAAGCCCAGGGGGTTGCATAGAATGGTGGTAACACTTTTATATGTAGCTGAGCATATTCTTCGTTCCAGATTCCATCATTATTGGAGGCCTTTACCATAAAAGAATAATCCCCGGCATTTAGATTGGTATAGGTAACTTTTTGTTGTGAATTCTCAAGCATCAACCAATCTTCGTTAAACCCCTGTAGTTTATATTGATACCTGTTTTTTTCAGGAATAAAGAACTCCAAAGCTGTAAAATCAATGGAAAAAACATTCATGGAATGCTTTATGGTAATCTGGTCTGTAGAAGTAACTGAACGTTCCAGAAGTTTTACATTTCGGATTTTTGAATCAGGCACAACTTTCTGATTATACACCTGAAAGTCAGTAAAAACAACCTGAGGCAAGACTTTATTATACTTAATATCCGTTGGCTGAAATAAATTAAAACCATTTGCCCCTCCGAATATCAACTCGTTTTTTTTGGTTTTATAACTTGCATTAGGATTAAACTCCTTGCCTTGCAAACCATCTTCTTCTGCATAATCATAAATGGAAAACGAACATTCATTTCCCGGCAGCAGCTCATTGACAACTATCTGACTAAGACCGGTGGATTTGCTCACCCATATTTTATGTGAATTATCTTCTTCAATACAGTTTATTATATCCTGAGGCAACCCATCAACCTCAGTAAAGCACTTAAAGAAATCATCATCGGGATCAAAAACATACAATCCTTCGCGGGTAGCCACCCACAACAGACCTCTCGAATCTTCAAAAACATCATATACTGTTTTATTTCCAATAGGATAAGATTTCACCCTATTGTCGCTTGGATGATGCTTATATCTCTGTTCCTCAACATCATAAAAAATGATCCCATTTGAAGTGCCTATAAACAAATTGCCATTTGATAGCTTACATATCTTATATATTGAATTATTAGATGGGGTAATTGTGCCTTTATTAGGCAAGGGGTTGAATGAATCTGTTTGATAATTATAAACTAAAATACCTCCACCAAGAGTCCCCACTAACACCTGCCGGTTATCATCCTCCAGGATTGACCATATATTATTATTGGTTAATCCATACCCCGGCGACACGCCACCCTGATAACGCTTAAAACGGGTTCCATCAAAACGGTTTATCCCACCGGCAAAAGTACCTACCCAAAGCTCATCCCTTGAAGTAATAAACACACTCACAACCACGTTACTGCTCAATGAAAAAGGATCACCTTTGTCGTGTTTGTAGGTTGTATAAGTGTTCCTTACCCTATCAAAGTATATTAAACCTCCTCCATTGGTCCCAATCCACAAGTTTCCCTTTTTATCTTCAATAAAACAATTTACATCACTAAAAGGAATGCTTTTATCATCAGATAGCACGTGCATATAATGTGGAAATTTATGTATGCTTTCGTGGTAATAACTTAAACCGGTTTTATATGTCCCTATCCAGATAATGTTATTATTATCCATATAAAGATCGGTAATTGAGTTTTGGGCAATACTTTTAGGATTGCCTGATTGATGATATATTTTTGTGATTTCGCCAGAGTATTTGTTCAGAACATCAATTCCTCCATGATCGGTACCTATCCAGATCAGGCCCTTATCATCCTGGATTATTTTTTTAATAATGTTACTGGTTAGCTTTACAGGATTGCTATCTATTGAATAATGCTTCCAGTTTTTGGTTAAGTTATTAAAATGATATACCCCATTGTTGTTCCCGTAAAACCAAATATCTTTCTCAGCATCAATAAAAAACTGAGCACTTAAGCTATCCGGTCCTAGTTTGCCAGAAAGAAAACTATCGCTGAACTCTAAGCGGAAAGTTGAATCATCATAACTTTCAACTTCTCCATTATTATATAAGTAATAAAAGCTATTGTTGACATGGACAAAATCTATTACAAAAAATCCCGGTTTCCTTGCCGGAAGAAAAACATTTTTAACAGAACAATCCCGGCTGTCATATTTTTCATAATATAAATGGTCATACAACTTTATCCACAATTGCTTATTGCTGTCACTATAAACTTTTTCGATACTGCCATCCTGCAAATCAATTCCCAGGTAGTTATCAACATTACGATAAAACTTTTCCTTTTGTATATCATAAACATTGTATCCCCCCATGGTTTCAACCCAAAGATTCCCTTTGAAATCTTCCTGAATATCGATCACATAATTATCTATAACTGAAGTGGTATCTGAGGCATTATGCTTATAGTTCACAAATGAAATGCCGTCATAGCGACTTAGTCCGCCCACCGTACCAATCCAAATAAAACCTCTTGAATCTTTTAAAACACAGTTTATCTGATTATTTACCAATCCATCAGCATTGTTAACTTGCAGAAACGAATATTGCTTTTGAGCAGATACGTTCAAAAGCAAAACAAAGAGCAAAATAAATGTGGATTGTACTTTCTTCATGTGTGAAATAACTGTGCCAATATTATCAATTAAAAAAGGGATAGCTTTTACTATCCCTTCAAAATACTAATTTATATTTATTTTTTGCTTATAAATGATATTATCTGATGAATTTCCGACATAAATGGTATATGAGCCTTTTTCCAGGTTCCAGTCATGAATGTTTTCATCATAAAATTTCAATGCTTCTACAGGGATTTCCATCTCAACATTTTCATATTCTCCTGCTTTGAGATATATTTTTTTAAATCCTTTTAATTCTTTTAAAGCACGTTTAATTTTCGATTTAGTTTTGCCTATATATATCTGCACCACTTCAGCACCCTTGGTTTTTCCAGAGTTTGTTACAGTACATCCAATCTTTATGGTATCATCAGATGTATATACCTTTTTATCTGATTTAATATTTGAAATATCAAAACTTGTATACGACAGGCCGTAACCAAAAGCAAACGCAGGTTTTATTTTTTTTGTATCATGCCATCTGTATCCAACCAAAATATCCTCTTTATAATATTGATTGATGCTATCTCCCGGATATGATGATTCACCATAATAGTGGGCGGCATTATCTTTTAGCTTAACAGGGTAAGAAAACGGAAGTTTACCCGATGGAGTAACATCTCCGGAAAGGATATCGGCCAGGGCATTACCTGCTTCGCTACCGTTATACCAACATTGAATCAATCCCTGAATATCCGACAGCCAAGGCATTTCGACAGCATTGCCACTTACGAGTACAATACCTGTATTGGTGTTTGCTGCCAAAATTTTACTGATCAACTCATCCTGCCCAAAAGGCAATTTAAATTGCTTTCTATCATCACCTTCACAGTCCTGATGGTGGTTTTTATTTAATCCGCCCACATACAATACCAAATCGGCTTCTGAAGCCACTTTAACAGCTGCGTTCACCAAAGAATCTGCGTCAAGGCTTGATGGTATCACCCTTCCGTATGCCGATGGCCCTGATGCATACCCCATAGAATAAAGTACGGTAGCATTACTGAAACGACTTTTTATGCCATCAAGTGGAGATATTTCATATTTTGCCTTTAATTCCGAAGATCCTCCTCCTACTGTGAGCGAACGGGTAGCATTTTCACCAATGACTGCAATGGTCATTTTCTTATCGGCGTTAAGCGGGAAAAACTGATTTTCGTTTTTCAAGAGAACAATACCATCTGCAGCTACTTTTCTGGCCACTGCAGAATGCGCTTCGTTGTTGGCACATCCAAATTTTCGGGCAGGATCCATATTGGTACGTAGCATTAAACGAAGGATACGACGGACTTTGTCATTTAATACAGCTTCTTCAATCTCTCCTTCTTTTAGCAATTTCAGGAACGGTTTTGCCAGGTAATAATTATCATAAGCCAAATCAATGGATGAAGTTAACCCGTTTGTCCATGATCCCATTTCAATATCCAGACCATACAATGCCGCTTCTTTAGTATCATGTGCACTTCCCCAGTCTGAAACAACTACGCCATCAAATCCCCAATCTCCTTTTAAAATATCGTTCATGAGCATTTTATTATGGGTTGTATGCTGTCCACGGAACTGGTTGTAAGCTCCCATAATAGACCAAACACCTGCCTGTTGCACTGCCGCTTTAAAGGCCGGCAAATATATTTCATGCAAAGCACGGTCGCTGACTTCTACGTTAATATGTCCACGCCAATGTTCCTGGTTATTTAATACATAATGCTTTACACAGGCCGCCACACCATTAGACTGCACACCTTTTACATATGGCACAACCATAACAGATGCCAACTTCGGATCTTCGCCCATATATTCAAAGTTACGCCCATTTAATGGGGTGCGGTAAATATTTACACCCGGCCCCAATAAAATGTCTTTCTTACGATAACGCGCTTCTTCTCCAACAGCAACACCATATTGGTATGATAAATCAGGATTAAAAGTGGCCGCTAAACACGTTAATGCAGGAAAAGCGGTGATGGAATCATTAGTCCAGCCGGCATATCCCCAGTTATCCCAATTAATTTCTCCCCTCACACCATGTGGGCCATCCGACATCCATATCTCAGGAATACCCAGGCGGGGTACGCCTGGTGAACTGAACTTGGATTGCGCATGACACATGGCCACTTTTTCTTCCAAAGTTAGCCGGGCTAAAATTTCATCAATCCGTTTTTCAATATCTTGTTTACCTTGAGCCTTTATGCCAAAGACTGCCACAATTAGTATTACTAAACTTAAACTAAATCGATTCATAATTATCTGTTATTGCAATTTAACCTGAACAGGATCTCCTGAATACTTAACCACCTGGCCTTTGAAGCCATCAAAATTGAAACCTACTTTATTTTTTTCAGATGCAAATACGATTTCGAAATCCCGTTCTTTAAGCATCCCCTCAAAATCGCCTTTACGCTCACCTATTGTTAATACACCATCTTGTTGCGACCATGAAATTGGAATAGTAGCATAATTCCCTTTTTCATAATTATAGTTAAGCCCCTCATCTTCGTATATTTCAAATTTCCCATCAGCACCAGTATAAACTACTAATTTAACCATTCCATCCAATTTTTCGTCGGTATATTCAATTTCGGGGCCTACTGGTAAAATCGAACCTGCCTTAATATACATTGGCATTCTTTCGTAAGGAGCTTTTGCTGTTATAGTCTGTCCTCCTTGTAAATAATCCCCGTTATCAGCATTATACCAATTGGAACCCTGTGGCAAATATACCCCGCGCTCACGTGCTTTATATTCATAAACCGGACAAACCATTAAAGATGGCCCAAACATATACTGGTCATCAATATTCTCGACCTGTGTGTCACTGCCAAAATCCATAACCAATGCACGCATGATGGTATAATCATTAAAGTAAACCTGTCCTGCCAGCGAGTATATATAAGGCATTAAACGATAGCGCAGTTTATTGTAATAAACAATACTCTTATATGCCTTATGGCTTTGGGGTGCAATATGCCACACCTCCCTGTACGGAAATTGTCCGTGAGCCCTGTAAAGAGGAACAAAAGTTCCAAACTGGTACCATCGGGTATTTAGTTCCCGCCATTCATTTTGATCTTCACTGCCCTCTTTAGCAGTTTCATAACGTTTCTCAACACAAAAGCCACCAATATCCATGGTCCAATACGGAATGCCGGATAAGGCAAAGTTCATACCTGCGGTAATCTGCGCTTTCATATCCTCCCAACGGGTACCAATATCACCACTCCATGTAGCAGTTGCATAACGTTGTAAACCGGCAAATCCTGAACGTGTTAACAAAAACACCCTTTTATTCGGATCCACGTTTCGTTGTCCCTTATAAATGGCATCTGCATTCATTAATGCATAAGTATTAAAAAACTCTGTGGATGAGCCAATAGCTGTTGGCCCGCATAACTCTTTTCGATACTCCATACTTGCATTTGACAAAACATCCGGTTCCGAGGCATCCATCCACCAGGCATCCATTCCATACTTATAGATGTTATCTTTCATTTGTTCCCAAAACAAATCTCGTGCACCCTGACTATATGGATCATAAAAAGAACCAATATATCCTTTCCCGATCCAATCACGAATACTGTCCTCTATAGCCTTTTGGTAAATATATCCTTTGGCATTCAACTCCTTGTAATTATCAGTATTGTGATAAAATTTAGGCCAGACAGAAATCATACACCGTGCATTCATGCTATGGATGTCGTCCATCATTTTTTGCGGATCGGAGAAGCGCGCCGGGTCAAATTTATGGCTTCCCCACTGATCTTCTTCCCAGTACGACCAATCCTGCACAATATTATCGATGGGAATATGGCGCTTACGGAACTCGGCTAAAGTACCCACAATCTCATCCTGTGTTTTATAACGCTCGCGGCTTTGCCAAAAACCATAAGCCCAGCGAGGCAATATGGTAGCTTTACCTGTTAACTTTCGGTACCCGCTGATAATCTTATCCATATTATCGCCATGGATAAAATAGTAATCAAGTTCCTGCCCCATTTCTGACCATAAAGCCAGTTTTCCCTGATCGTTTGTGGAGCGCGGACTCAAAGCTTTTAATCCTATGTAGGATATCCCACCATCCGGTTTCCAGTCTAATTTAATTGGTACGCGTTCCCCTTTTTCTAACTCAACAGTAAACTTATATGTATTAGGATTCCATGCGGTACGCCAGCGTTCCTTCACCACTTCTTTTCTATCTACCTCAACTCTTGTATAACCTGCGTAATACAATTTAAAATGATAAATACCAGACTCTTGTGCTTCAATTTCGCCTTCCCATACAATTTCCGAATTATTGAAGGGAAAACCCTGGGGAAATTTCTTTACTGTTTCCAAATGCTCATAATCAATTTCCGACTCATCTTTTTGGGCAAATATTCTTCCCGAAGCCGTTATATAAGTAGCAGACAAACCACCTTCTTTACCATCTTTGTTGTACAATTTAAATTGCGACAACTGATCATACTCCCCGGGATTTCCAAAACGTGTGAGCGAATAGTTATCCCAAAGAATACCATAGTTTTTATTGGACACTACAAACGGCACAGACACTTTTGTATTGTATTGATATAATTCCTCGTTTTTACCTTTGTAATTCCACTCATCACTCTGATGCTGCCCTAATCCATAAAATGCTTCATCTTCAGGCGATTCAAATACCTGTTTAAAAGTATATCCTTCATATCCGTCAACTGATATGGGGGTAAACTTTTTATGCCCTCCTGCTTCTTCTTTTAATAATTTGTTTCCGTCCTTGTCAAAAAACGATACCGCTCCGGTTTGTAATGAAGCTTTAACCAACAACTTACCTGTTGTAATATGCAGCATGCCATCTTTTTCAATAACATTATAGTCTGCCTGTGCATCTTTTTGCTCTACCAGAATTAAACTTTCCCGTTTTCGCAAATCCTCTTCCGGTGTAGCCGTTACCCGAACAATATCATCAGAAACAACCTGTATTTTTATTGTTTTTGCATCTTCAGAACCCACATTTAACGGCCTTATCAGTATGCCGTCCTGTCTGTTCTCATATCCGGTTTTGGAGCAGGAAACTGCCACAAACCCAATGACAACAAAAATACAAAACCCTTTTATCCAACATTTTAACTTTTCCATTATATTTTGTTTTATTTATATACGTTTACTATGGCCTCAATGGCATCCGTATGAACAGGTTCACCTGTTGCGCGGTTAAATAGCCCGGAAGCATTTTTGGTAGTATATCCATTATCCCAATAAAAAGTGGTTATCCCTTTTGCTTTTGCCACTTCATTTATTTTTTTGTGATAATAATTACGGGATTCTTCATGTAAGGCCTGAGCTTCCTCAGACATATCACCCCGAAGCATGGCTGAATATTCGCCAATAATTACAGGTATATCATTATCAATATACTTTGTTTTTAATTTTTGAAATTGCGCCTCCAGGTAATCTTCCTGTCCCCAGTTAGAAACATCTGCATACCCTTGGCCCCATTGTGTATTAAATACATCATCAGTTTTTATGGTAAAATCATAGGGATCGTAATAATGTACTTCAAGGATCAGGCGGTTATCAACCACATCAACTGGCATTGTGTTTAAATTTATCCCATGATCAATAACTGTGTTATAGGTCTGAACCACCAGGTTACGGTATGCATTTTTACCACCTGTAGCCCTGACTGCATCCACAAAGGTTTGAACATACGACTCCTGAACCTCTATATTTTCATTTGAAGGAGTATTATAGTCTTTGCGCACTTCATTTGTTCCGGCAAAAAGCAAGTGCTCATCATAATCGCGAAAATAAACAGCAATCTGCTTCCATAATATTTCCTGTTTCCTGTTTACTTCGTCCTGATATTCATACATAGGATGTTCTTCGAGCCAGCCGCCATCCCAGTGTATATTAAGGATGGTGTACATCTGATTATCTACGCAGTAATCTACTACTTCTTTAACGCGGGCTAACCATTCATCTTTAATTTTGTAATTGGTTTGGTCTTCCAGATAACTGTCCCAGGCACAAGGGATACGGATTGCATTAAAACCGGCATCCTTAATCCCATCGATGAGTTGTTTAGAAACGACAGGATTGCCCCATAGGGTTTCACCTCCGGGAACTTCCATAGAATTTCCGATATTCCAGCCCACTATCATTTTTGATGCCAATGTCATCGCATCACTTTCCACCCCTGTTTCATCTGCCGGGATGCTGATATCTATTCCGGACTGCTTAATAACTGCTGTTTCGGTAATATCATTTAAAGTAAAAGTAATATTACCCTGGCGGCTTAAAGTGGTATTATTGGCTTCCACTTTAAAGGTCAGGATTGAGTCGGCAACCGACTTCAGTGATTTTTGGGAGATCCAGTCCACATCAATTTCAACATTAAAATCGTCAGAAATCTGCATACTAACATCCACATCCCCTCCATCAGAAAGTATGTTAAAAGAAGCCTGGTTAAGAGCCAGAAGGTAATCCTGATTTTGACTGACGGTTAAGGTTTTGCTTAAATCACCAGCTTTTACGGTAACTACTGATTCCCTGGTTTCATAAGAAGTATTCTCTGATGAAGTGATCGTGATGGCATTAGTCCCTGCAAAACCAGATAAAGGCATTACCGTACACCACGTTTCAGAACTTTCAATACTCCAATCGACATTACTTTTAATATGAAAGGTTTTACTCTCGCCAGCCTTTGATAAATCAAACCTATCTACAGAAAGCACCAGCTCAGGTATTGTTGTTGTTTCATCCTTTGAGCACCCTCCAAAAAACATTACCCCAATCCATATGGAGAATAATATGTGGTGTAGTTTCATTGTGTTTATTATTTATATATCTGTATGTTGTTCAAAAAACAATTTGGAACGGCTCTGCACCACAAAACCCTCATACAGAACCGTTCCGAAACTCTTAAAATAGAACTTATTTATTTTATATTTATCTAGTTTTCAGGGACAAAAACATATGCCATACCAAAAGCATCCTCTCCAGATCTTTCTGCATCCCGCATAGCTTTTAGTATCAAAACATTATTCTCTATTTTATAAATATCTAAATCACCCCAATTCAAAACATAATAATCTGTTGTCCACGGATGAACTGCTCCTACAGTCATCAACAGCTTATTGTTATCAATATCAATACTCCATGATCCCGTAAGCGAAACAACTTCTTCTGAATCCAGAACATCACCCTCTTCAGGAGACCCATGACGTTCCTTTGTTTCTCCGGTATCACCATCTACATAAGTATAAACACGTTTACGCTGATTCACAGTTACTGTACCATCCATGTTGAACTGCATGGTGCCATAATCTACTCCGGCCTCTCCTGAAGCATAATGTTCTCCTGCCTGAGGATTCCATGCCCAGGTTGAAAAATCTGAAAAGATTACAGGACCTTGCTCAGCTCCCCAGCTAGTAGCTACATCATAAGTTCTTTCCGAATCTAATTTCCAAACTTGCGAAGTAAGTATCTCTTTAATAGCAAGAGATGCATCTTCTCCACCTCCACCGACTTCCGGTATCAGTTTATAGCACATATATTCAGGTTTATCTGCTGCCAGAGCACCAACCCACATACCAGAAACCGCTCCTAAGGCATCTTTTTCTATAGACAAGATACGCCATTGGTTTTCGGCTGTAGTTGACAGGTTAACCATTGAACAAATATTAAATTCCGGCTTCACTCCTGTGAAAGTATATATTCCTTTTTCATCTAACTCATATGTTCCTTCCGATTCAGTTCCATCCGGCAATATCATAGCCACTGAATTATTTGAGGCATTTATTGTTAACGAAAAATCAGCGTAGGTAGCAGGAACATCAGCATTCATACCAGTCCAGTCAGCATAAGTATCAGCAGACACCCAGCCTTCGTTCATTAATGAACCATCCAGGTTTGCCCAATTAAATGGGGTTTCCGAAGACAGAACCCACTTGATTGAAGTTGAAGTTACAGTTGATATATCGTCTTGCCAACCTTCAGGTAGTTCGGGTTCAGGATCACCTTCTTCTTCCGGAGTCCAGTTATCTCTAAAATCTTTTGAAATATAATTGTAGCAAGCTCCTTCAGGAACTACTAAAATTTGAAGAAAATCTTCAGAAGCATATAAAATACGGAACTCTGTTGCTGAAGTCACCCCGGCATCTCTGTTTTCGTCATGCACCGGTAAAGCATCAGTAAACTTAATGGTATGCTTTTCTGTATCCAACATGTAAGATCCATTCTGAACAGCTCCTCCACCAATAGTTGTGGAATAAGCTGTTTGATCTACTGTTAAGTTAGCCCCTCCAATCAAATCAAAAGTCATCGTACCAAAATCAGCAGCATCGCACATCCATTGGTTCCCTGCCCAATCTGCAGACCAATACCACACAGCTTCACCACTCTCCTGCAGGTTTGGAAGAATAGCACTTTTAGCATCCCAAACATCAGCATCAATATAGTTATCTCCTGCTGCATTATGCAAGTTATCCCATTCATAAGTATCAGTAAAAAACCAGATAGGACTACCAAAAAAGCGAGATGTTTGTTCCCCATCGAGATCTAAGTACCAGGTTTTAGATTTGCCCTGCCCTCCTGAAATTAAAGTCCAAAGTTCATCTTCAATAAAACCGGCATACATTTGGTCCACATCAAAAGTAACCGTTTCGCCGTATACATATCCACCGCGTGTTTGAACTCCAAATCGCACTTCATAAGTTCCTGCAAAAGGAATTTTCAGCGTAACCACTTTATCCTGGCTTCTCCCTTGTGGATGATTCCATAGAGGTGTATATTCCGACCCCATTAAACTTGTTAAGTAAACAATATTTGGGTTCTCGCTATCATGGGTGATGGTATAAGCAATTCCTTCAACCAGTTCTTCTGGCTGAATATCCGTATCACCCAAGCTGTATTCATCAGGAGTACATGCTCCAACTAAGAATACTATTAATATAAATGATAATATATTATTCAAATGTTTCATTGTCGTTTAATTTAAAATTATTCCCAACCGGCATTTTGTTTCAACACTCCATCAGATAAGGTAATCTGAGTATTTGGAATCTGCATAAAACCTTGAGTCGTGGTAATGTTACCAGCATCAATGGTTACCTCATCTTCAGCATTTCCACTCAATACTGCATAATTTGAAACAGCAATGGCAGATGCAGCTACAGAAACTCCCTGACGAAGTAAATCCCAATATCTTAAACCTTCAAACGCAAACTCAAAACGACGCTCATCCAATAAATTCTCTTTACTAACTGTTTTAGTTGTTAATCCAGCTCTTGTTCTTACCTGATCATAATACGATTGAGCATTTGAGCTACCTAGCTCAGCAGCCATTAACAACACATCAGCATAACGAATTACAATAAAATCCTGATATTGTGAATGTTGAAAATTACCATCTCCAAGTCCTTCTAATACTGTGGTTCCGTCAGGCAAACACATTGGTGTATACTTTTTATTAGAATATCCAGTGTATTCACGTTGATCTTTAAAATCAAATGTGGCATCAATACCTTCTCCAACAATGTCAATGACAGATGCTTTTTTACGTGCATCATTAGAGTCATAGTCTTTAAAAAGTTCCGGGTTAACTGTACATGCTCCCCATCCTTTACCATAAGGTGAAAAGTTTGTATTACGCATTCCCATCATAACTAACCAGCGGTTTCCATCAAGATTTCCATTATAATCCTGTGTATAATTAAATTTTTGAGTAAATACAGCTTCTTTATTTCCTCTTCCGGCCCATGTTGTTTCAAGCGTATTACTTTCAACATCAGGTACTGAAGATGCAGCTTCCCATAAATTTTTATATTCTTCAACCAGCCCAAATCCACCTTGGCTAATCACATTTTCGAGACCTGCTAATACATACGCATTATCAACAATTCCTTCAATATTTGATTGTCCGTAATAACCTGTATAGAATAAAAATACTCTTCCCAAAAGTGCTTTAGCAGCCCATTGAGTTACTCTGCCATCGTTTTCGGCAGCCCACTCTGGTGAATAAGCCGGTGAATCAAGATTTTCTGATGCAAATTTTAAATCTTCAGCGATCAATTTATAAACAGCAGCAGGTTCCGACTGAGGAATATTATCAGTTGAAGGCTCTGTTAGCAGAGGGATTCTATTAAATAACCGTACTAAATCAAAGTACAATTTAGCTCTTAAAAAACGGGTTTCACCTTCAATTCTAACCTGATCTTCTTCTTTTCCTTCCCAATTCATTTCAGCCATCTTTTGAAGTAACTTATTACATCTGAAAATACCTGCGTAATAATCGCTCCATGTACCGTTGAAAATATTGTTATCGGAAGGAGATTGCGATATATCAAATCTATCAAGAACCTGAGCATCTCTTCCATCAGTATTACCGGTACCTCCAAAGCAGTTGTCCGATAAAATTTCAGAAGTTACATAAAACGACTGATTTCCATTTGAGGTAGTTACCTGATAACCATCGTAACATCCAACAAGAGCCATTTCAAAATCTTCTACAGTTTTGTAGTAGTTACTATCAAAAATTGATGTTTCCGGTTCTACGTCAAGGTATGATTCGCTACAAGAAAACATCCCTAAACTCAGAACTCCTATTGCTAATATATTTTGTTTTAACTTGTTCATAAGAATAATATTTTACTCATTAAAATTTAAGATTTACTCCAACCAAATAAGTTCTTGGACGAGGATAATATCCCAAATCAATACCTGATACCCAGCTTGATGTACCATATCCAATTTCAGGATCCATACCATTATACTTTGTGAAAGTAAAAGCATTTTGTACTGCAGCATAAACTCTGCACTGACTTAATGGCGACCATTTAATCAGTTTACTAAAATCATAACCTACAGCCACATTGCTGATCCTTAAAAAGTCTCCATCCTGAAGATATAAGTCAGAGAATTGCCAGTTAATATTAGTTTCTGTAACCCTTGGCATTTTATTAGAAGTTCCCACGCCTGTCCAACGATCTAAAATAGCTGTGGTATAGTTGGCTTGTTTATTAGAGTGGTTACGGTAAGACTGTACTATTTTATTTCCGATAACGCCATTTGCTGTTACTGAAAAATCAAAGTTTTTATATCCCAGATTTAAGTTAAGACCGTAAGTAATATCCGGAATACCTGATCCTAAATCTACTTTATCATCAGCATTAATAACACCATCTTGTTTCTGATCTACAAATTTCACATCTCCAGGTTTTACATTTGATTGTAAAATTCCATTTCCTGCAGCTTTCCAGTTTTCAATATCTTCATAGCTTTGGAAAATACCTGCTGTTTCATATCCCCAGAAGTATCCAATTTCATAACCATTTTGAGCTCTGTAAAATTCCTCACTGTTATCATACAACATGTTGGTTGAACCGTGAATAATTCCATCTTCTGTAGGAATGCTTCCTACTTCGTTTTTATTGTAAGCTCCATTAACTCCAATTGAATAAGTAAAATCTCCAATATTATCGTTCCATGAAAGCGCTAATTCAATACCTGTGTTTTTAACATCACCACCATTAATATAAGGTGCTCCTGCTCCTGCGGTAGCTAAAATGGGTGCCTGTACTAACCAATCCTTAGTTGTTTTAATATAAAAATCACCATTAACACCTAATCTGCTGTTTAAAAAGTAAGCATCAAAACCAATATTAGTTTGTTCTGAAGTTTCCCATTTAACATTTAGATTTGATAAACGACTTGGGTATGATCCCGGAGTATTTACCAATGAAGTTCCAAATACATAATTTGCAGCAGGGTCACTGGATGAATAACTTGTAGAAGTATTCATTGGTGAAGCATATTGGAAATCTGAAATATTCTGGTTACCAACTTGTCCCCAACTTACTCTTAATTTTAAGAAGTTCATCCATGAAGAAACACTTTGCATAAACGATTCGTTGCTTACCACCCATCCGGCAGAAGCTGATGGGAAATATCCCCAACGGTTTCCGTCAGCAAATTTTGAAGATGCATCAGCTCTTAAAGTGGCATTAAACATATATTTCTCTTTATAATTATATGCTAAACGCCCGAAATATGATAATCTACGCGATTTTACAGATGGGCCACCTCCAACTCCTTTTGTTTCCACAACGCCGGTTGCATTACCATCTTCATCTTTTTGTAATGTAGCCTGGCCGGAGGTATTATCAATATATGCATGTGCAAAATCATCAAACTGACTTAGTAAATTCCAGTTAGAAGCTGAAAGATTTGTTCCCTGATAACGAATGGCTTCCATACCTGCTAAAACATCAAATTTATGACCGCCTTCTAATTCAAAATTATAGCTGGCTGTATTAGTCCATGTCATGGTATGACCTTTACTCATACTCTGAGATACAGATGTATGGTCATTATTGTAGGCATAAATAGAAAACTGATATAAAGGGCTATAACTTCTGTACTCGTTGGCATAGTAATTAAAACCAAACAGAGTTTTCACCTTTAAGTTTTTAATGGGCTCTAATTCAGCATATACATCACCTAAAAGTTTTTGACCATCATTTTCGTTATTTGTATTGGTCATCATAGATCCATAAGGATTACCATCTCCTTTATACCACAAGGAGTTTGATGTATCGTTATAAGGACTATCATAAATATTATTATCACTGTAAACCGGAGCTAACGGTGAGGTTGTAAATGCACCTCTTAAAGTATTGTTGTATTGGTTACCTACACTAATACCGTTGTTTTTAATGTAGTTAAAATTTAAATGTTGCCCTACTTTTAATACATTATCATATAATTTATGCTCTGTATTAATTCTGAAACCATATCGCTCATAATTTGAAACATCCGGTCCTCCCACAATACCTTCCTGTCCTGTATAATTCATTGACATGGCATAAACAGAACTTTCTGTACCTCCATTAATACCTAAAGAATAATTTTGTGTAACTGCATCGTCATAAAACATTTGGTTAACCCAATCCGTATTAGCAGCACCATCAAAAACACTGGCGTCATATAATGCAGATCCTGAATTTAATGCCTGTTCCTGCATAATAGTAATATACTCTTCTCTATTAAGCATGTTGGTAGTACTCATTACATTTTGCACACCATAATAAGCATCAAAAACAACCTGAGCAGATCCTGCTTTACCTTGTTTTGTAGTTACCAAAACCACACCGTTAGCTGCCTGTGAACCGTAAATTGCAGCTGAGGCCGCATCTTTCAATACATCGATACTTTGAATATCGCTGGCATTCAATGTTGAAATATCTCCCTGTACACCATCAATAATGTAAAGAGGGCCTGAATTACCAACCGTTCCTAAACCACGAATAGTTACTTTCATATCAGCTCCCGGCTGACCTGAAGTGGAAGAAATATTAACCCCGGGAGTTTGTCCCTGCATTGCCTGAAGCGGACTTGTGGTATTTTGCTTTTGAATTTGGTCACCTTTAACCTGAACTGTAGCTCCGGTAACTAATTTCTTTTGCTGAACACCATAACCAACAACCACAACTTCATCAAATTCTGATACATCCTCCTGCAAAGTAATATTTAAACTAACCTGATCGGTAATTAATACTTCCTGCATTTTAAATCCTATAAATGAAAACAAAAGCACTTCATTTTCATTTACTTTAATTGAAAAGCCTCCATCAATATTAGTTACCGTTCCATTGGTTGTTCCTTTAACAATAACATTAACCCCGGGAATTGGCATCCCATCTGTTGCAGAAACAACAGTCCCATTCAAAGTCCTTTCAGTTTGCCCCCAGGCAGACGTTGTTAACAATAACATCAATACAATTCCTGTATAGAATAAATACTGCCGTATATCCCTAAAAACAGAAATTTCTTTTTTGATTTTTCTTACATTCATAGAATTATGATTTTAAATAAACTGAACTGATTTAACTCTATGCAAATGTATTTGATGTGTCAGCTAAGCGTGTTAAATATTGTTTTGCATATGGGCAAGAATGTTAACACAGCTGTAAGATTTGATGTTATTATATGTAACATTTGTTAAGCCGCTCACTCTCTACACCACTGTACTACTGCACATTACAATATTTTTAACTTTTTTTTTAAGAATAACAGCCCCATCCTTAGCATTGGGCTTTGAAATAAGGACTGCTTCTCCGTTGACAAGGTTACTAAATGATGTTTTTTTACCTGCTTCTCCGGTGACAAGATTGCTAAATGACGGTTTTTTACCTGCTTCTCCGGTGACAAGGTTACTAAATGATGGTTTTTTACCTGCTTCTCCGTTGACAAGGTTGCTAAATGACGGTTTTTTACCTGCCTTGCCGTTGACAAGGTTACTAAATGACGGTTTTTTACCTGCCTTGCCGTTGACAAGGTTACTAAATGATGGTTTTTTACCTGCCTCTCCGGTGACAGGATTGCTAAATGATGGTTTTTTACCTACTTCTACGTTGACAAGGTTGCTAAATGACGGTTTTTTACCTGCCTTGCCGATGACAAGATTGCTAAATGATGGTTTTTTACCCGCCTTGCCGATGACAAGATTGCTAAATGATGGTTTTTTACCTGCTTCTCCGTTGACAAGATTGCTAAATGATAGTTAAATCAGGATAATACACACAAATATAATGCAAATCTTTTAAAGTCATGGGAATCAATCTTCCCCTGGGCAGGGGGAAGTACCACATCAAAGATGGGGGGAAGGGGGTATGATTCATAAAATCTTGTCTATTTTATTAAAACAACTATTGGCTTCATTAAAAAAAACAGACCCTAATTAATAACAGATCGTTAGATTTTAGATAAGAGATAAGAGATAAGAGACTTTTTTGCAGGATGCTTAAAATAAGATTTTTACCTAACTTAAGTTGACTTTATTAAATATCTCATATTCTTACACTTATAAAAAAATTAACGAACTATTGTTTATTATACTCAATGTCATATTCTTTTAGGAAAATTAGATACTCATATTTAAAAGACAGGCTTTTGTAATGTCTTTCTTCAAAAATGAATGAGCTGTCCCTACAGGACGTTG
>NZ_JAPDPI010000026.1 GCF_026013615.1 Plebeiibacterium marinum | reverse complement strand
TTTTTTATAAGTGTTAGATTATGAGATACTTAATAAAATCAACTCAAGTTAGGTAAAGATCTTATTTTAAGCATCTTGCAAATAAGTCTCTTATCACTTATCTAAAATCTAACGATCTGTTAAGTAAGGTAATAAATTAAAAAGTAAATGCTATTTCAAGTTCAAACTGGTTCATTTCTAATTCAATGGTCTGATTCGGGCCGATAGGGTTGCCTGTTGAATCAAACTCATAGTCCATTGGATTGTATCCTTTTACTGATGTTGAGGGGGCATAGACAATAGATGCATGAATCCCTTTGTTTGATTTTGTAAAATATTTTGAACATCCTATGGTGATATGGTTTTCTATAACACCCGGTGCTAAAATGTTGAACATTACTTCCGAGCTTGGTATTGGTTGTTCGCAATGTGAATAACCTGCTCTGAATATCCAATTTTCAATTCCGGAGAACTCGGTACCAACTTTTATAATTGATATATCGTTCCATCCAAAACCTGCCCCATCGTTGGAGCCAAGAGGTGCATGGTTTGGATTTGGTGTATAATCTGATGGATTGTTTGGGTCTCCTCCCGGATTTAAAAAAGCCGGAGCCAGCGTCATTGGATCCATAATATTAGAAACAGAAGCAACATCAGAATAATTGATCATTTTGTAATCAGCTAATATAGCCCACTTATTGTTTATTTCATAAGCTAAGCCAATAGTCCAGGTCGAAGGTATGTCGAAATCGCCTTTTTCAGCAAACAGTCCTGCGTAATCATCAAATTCACTCATGCTTAATTTAGTTTGGTAACTTGCCCCAAGAGTTAAGCCATTAACAATTTCTCCCATATAGCCTATCTTGAATCCATATCCTAAAGATCCACTGGTGCCATTGTTTGTTAGCTTCGTGGGGGCGCTTGACATTTGTGAAAAGGCTTCAAGTCCTTTAGCCTCGAAATATTGATAGGCCAATAAGGAGGTTAGTCCAATGCTGTGCTTTTCTGCAATTTTTCTGGAGTAGGTTAACCCTATAAATAATTGAGCCAAATTAACACCTGTTCTTCCAGAGCTGCCAAAAGTACCCACTTTTGTGGCACCCATGTCAACCGGAGCATAATTGGTATTCATCCCTCCATTTCCAAATAAGGTAGCTGAGAAACTGGAATTTTCATTTATCATCCAGTTGGCTCCCATACTGGGCATTAAAAATAACTTTGAGTCACTCTCTACAGTTCCTGGCAATAAGCCAAATGTCCCGGGCTGCATGGATGGGGTTCCTGTAACTGTATATTCCCTGTTTGGATTAAACAAGCCAACTCCAATCTGGTATTGCTTTCCTAGTAAAACATGTCCAGCAGGATTGCCATTTAATAATGAGTTTTTGTACCAGGCAATTCCTGCACCAGCTACTCCTTTGTTTTGAGCGCCGTATCCAACCCCAAAATAACCGTCTGTGGCAGTAACAGTAACTGAGCCCATAAGGCTTAACAAAAGAAATGAGATAAATAGTTTTTTCATAATTAATATAATTATAGATGGTTTTTACTAAAGCAGTAGCGGCTGCCTGTATGATTAACAAAAGTCATTTTATGATGTTCAGCTTTTATAAATCTTCTATTAATATCTAAAAGTGTAGATATTAACAAAAATAAATATAGAAATAATTCTCTATATATACTATCGAATGTAAATAAAAGTTAAAGGAGTGTGGTAAAGAGTAGATTAGTAGAGGGTAAGGAAAATGGTAAAATGTTAATAAAAGTGAATGATTGAGGTTGTTGTTAGCCACGCTTACCTCCTGGAGAAAGTGTAAATACTAATATTTTGGAATCATATAAATCCTATTAAAAGAATATATATACTGTGGTTATAATTATGATTGTATTCATATTTTGCATATTTGAATAAATGCATTAAATTTGTTCGTGAAATTACGAACAATAAGGATTGATGAGTTTTAAATTAGAAATAGAATCAGTAAAACAACAGAAAATTGCCCGGTATGCAAAAGCATTGGCGCATCCGGTTCGGGTGTATGTTCTTGAGTTGTTATCCAGGCAATCATGTTGTTATAGTGGCGATTTGACAGAGGATCTTTCTATTGCAAAATCTACACTGTCACAGCATTTAAAAGAATTAAAAGAAGCAGGTTTGATTCAGGGAGAAATTGAAGCCCCCAAAATAAAGTACTGTATTAATAAGGAAAATTGGGCAGAAGCCCAGCTACTTTTTAAGGAGTTTTTAAAAATGTAGATTTATTTATGGGTTGTTCGTTGTTCGGCGAATTATGAATTGGATTAGGGCTTTATTTTATATGATGATATAAATGTTTTTGGGAAATATTTATTCCTTAATAAAAATTATAAAATGGATATAAAAGTATTAGGATCAGGTTGTGCTAAATGCAAAACTTTGGAGCAGGCAACAAAAGATGCGGTTGCTGAATTAGGGATAGAGGCCACTATAACAAAAGTGGAAGACTTTATTAAGATTATGGAATTTGGGGTAATGACCACTCCTGCGTTAGTTGTTGATGGTAAGGTTGTTTCAAAAGGAACTTTACTCAAAGTTGAAGAGATTAAAGAATTATTAACCAAATAATAGTACAAAAGATGAAAGATTTTAAATTATTATGCCTTATCGTTATTGCATTTGTGGCTTATAGTTGTAATTCAGCTTCACCAAAATCAGAATCAAAATCTGATGTGGCAAGTTGTACAGAAACAACCTGCCCATCAGGTGGATGTGGTAGTTGTTCTTCGCACGAACAAGTTGTTGTGGAGGATATTTCAGATGCAAAGGTACAAGTTTACTATTTTCATGCAACACGTAGGTGTGCAACTTGTGAAGCTGTTGAAAAAGTAACTAAAGAGACTATTGATGAGAATTTCCTGGAAGATGTTGCTTTTGTTTCTATAAACAGAGAAAAAGAAGAAAAATTAGTTGAAAAATTTAAAGTAAGTGGTCAAACTTTATTAATTGTTTGTGGTGATAAGATTGTTGATTTAACAAAAGAGGCTTTTTTAAATGCACGGACTAATCCAGATAAGTTTGCAGGAAAACTTAAGACTGCAATAGAAACATATCTTAATTAATGGAGCTGTTAAATAGCTTGCTCGAAAGCAACCAGGTTCCTGTTTTTACTGCTTTAATATTAGGGTTAATGACGGCCATTAGCCCTTGCCCTATGGCAACTAATATAACTGCAATAGGTTTTATAAGCAAAGATATTGACAATCGGAGCAGAGTTTTTTACAAGGGGGTAGTATATACTCTAGGTAGGGGGATTTCTTATACATTGATTGGTTTGTTGTTTTATTTTGGAGCCAACCAATTTGCCATTGAAGATACGCTGCAAACCTGGGGCGAAAGGCTCCTGGGACCAATTCTTATTATTATTGGTTTGTTTATGTTAGGGGTATTGAAGATTAATTTTCCTGCTTTTTCTGGTTTGACAAACCGCTTAGAAGAAACAGCTAAAAAAGGTTTTTGGGGTGCATTACTATTGGGAATTGTATTTGCATTGGCATTTTGCCCTTATAGTGGGGTACTTTATTTTGGAATGCTAATACCAATAACAATAAGTAGTTCAGGAGGTTTGTATTTACCAGCGGTTTTTGCAATTGCAACAGGTATTCCTGTAATGGTGTTTGCCTGGTTACTAGCATTTAGTGTAAATGCAGTAGGTGGTTTTTACGATAAGATGAAATCTTTTGAATTTTGGTTCCGTCGGGTTGTTGCTGCAGGTTTTGTATTGGTAGGGATCTATTATGTTCTGACTGTTATTATTGGATTTCAGATTTAATATATCTATCAAAATTAGATACAATCTAAATTGTGCTTTGTGTTTTTAATAATTATGAAACAAAAAATATTAGCAATAGCTAACAGTAATAATGCATGGATTTTGCCATTATTACTGTTGCCAGTTTGGTTTTTGGTTTATTATCAACTTCAGTCTGTAGCAGATTTCTTTACAGATGCCATCTTTAATATGGAGACCGGCAGTCATTTAGCTGAATCCATCCGTTTTTTCATTTTTGAGGTTCCTAAAGTATTGTTGCTTTTAGTTCTTATAATATTTGTGGTAGGAATAATCAGGACATTTTTTACCGTTGAAAAAACCAGAAAGGCTCTGGAGGGAAAGTCGTTGTTTGCAGGTAATATTTTAGCCTCCTTATTGGGTATTGTTACTCCTTTTTGTTCCTGTTCTGCAATTCCTTTGTTTTTAGGGTTTGTTGAAGCAGGTGTACCTTTGGGAGTTACGTTTTCGTTTTTGATAGCCGCCCCTATGATCAATGAAGTCGCTTTAGTGTTGCTGGTAGGTTTATTTGGGTGGAAGGTCGCCATAATTTATGTTGCTACCGGCCTGGTTATTGCCATCTTATCCGGATGGTTGATAGGGGTGTTTAAACTAGAAAAATATGTGGCTGATTGGGTGTACCAGGTAAAATCAAACCAATCAGAAACTAACGAGGAAAAGCCATCGTTTAGTGATAGAATTAATGCAGGTTATAAGGCGGTGATAGAAATTGTTGGGAAGATATGGATCTATATTGTTTTGGGTGTGGCAGTAGGAGCAGGTGCTCATGGATATGTGCCTGAGGATTTTATGGGATCTTTACTGGGAGACCAAAACTGGTATTCTGTTCCGCTGGCAATTATTATTGGTGTACCTATGTATTCAAATGCTGCAGGAATTATTCCTATTGTCAGCGTATTAATGGAGAAGGGCGTTTCTTTAGGTACGGCATTGGCATTTATGATGTCGGTAATAGCACTTTCTTTGCCAGAGGTTATTATCCTTAAAAAGGTATTAAAGTGGCAACTGATTACAATTTTTGTATCAATTGTAGCTATAGGAATCGTGATAGTTGGTTTTATCTTTAATTATGTGATGTAGGTTATTTTTATATAATTGATATAATTTGAATCCAGAATACAACATGTGTTCTGGATTTTTTTTGTCGCAAAGAGGAACATTACATAAATGTATATTTTAAGTAGTGTATTAATACGATTTAGTACGTATATATTTCAACTTTAAATCAGTTAACTTTGCTCAATGATACTTCAAGTTTCCATAATTATATCAGTCATTTTACAATTTGCAGCCTTTGTAATAGCAATTAAGCTTATATCAAAAACTAAATTTAATATTGCTTGGATAAGTATTTCTGTGGGATTTTTACTTATGGCATTAAGACGTCTGAATGATTTATATACTTTGATATATCTTAAAGATAATTCTATGCAGGCATATATTGGAAGTTGGATTGCTGTAGTAATTTCCATTACTATGTTTATTGCTTCCTTTTATATTCGTAAGATTTTTGATTTAATAAATAAATTATCTGAATTTAGGAAACAGAATGAAGCTAAAGTCATAACAGCGATTATTTCTACGGAAGAAAAAGAACGTAAGCACTTTGCAAAAGAACTGCATGATGGTTTAGGACCAGTTTTATCGTCGGCCAAAATGAGTATTTCTGCCATTGAAAAATCCAATTTGGAAGAAAGAAATAAAATAATCCTTGGAAAAACAGAGATGGCAATCGATAGTGCCATTGCAACAACAAAAGAAATATCATATTATTTAAATCCCCATATACTAGAGTTTTATGGTTTGGAAAAAGGCATAAAGAATTTTATCCGGAATGTTGTGGTTAACAATCAGGTTTCCATAACAATTGATACTAATCTAAATGGGTTGAGGTTGTTGAATAATATAGAAGTTATTTTATATAGGATTTCATGTGAATTAATTAATAATACCCTAAAGCATGCCTCGGCAACAAATGCAAATGTCAAAATAATGGTTAAAGGATGTGATCTGATATTTGCATATGAAGATAATGGGGTTGGATTTGATATGGACGCAGTCTTGGATAAAGGAATGGGGCTTACAAACATTCATTCTCGTGTACAGGCATTAAATGGTAAAATTGAAATTAAAAGTAGTAAAGGTAAAGGCGTGTGCGTTTTAATTGAATTTAAAATAAAATGACAGGTTTAAATATATTCATTGTTGACGATCATACATTATTTCGTGAGGGATTAAAGTTTTTATTGTCAAATAGCAGCTTTGTTTTATCAATATCAGAAGCTAAGAATGGAAAAGATTTTATTAATAATATCCATTCTAGTCCTCCTGATGTTGTGTTGATGGATATTGAAATGCCTGTTAAAAATGGCATTGAAGCCACAAAAGAAGCACTTAAAATTTTTCCTTCCCTAAAAATAATAGCCTTATCTATGTACGGCGAAGAAAACTTCTACAGGGATATGATTGATGCTGGAGCGAAAGGGTTTTTATTGAAAAATTCAAGGTTTGATGAAGTAGAGCAGGCTATTATGGATGTATATGAAGGTAAAAACTATTTTTCTCCTGAGATTCTTAATCAGATAATAAAAAATTTAAATAGAAATAATAATCTTGCTAAGAAGAATGCAGTATTGTCTAAGCGAGAACAGGAGGTGTTATTTCATATTTGCAAAGGATTATCAAATCAGGAAATAGCAGATACTTTATGTATAAGTAAGCGAACTGTAGATAAGCACCGTGAAAATATTTTGCTTAAGTCACAATCTAAAAACACTGCGGAGTTGGTGGTTTATGCTATTAAATATCAGTATTTTGAATTGTAAATTGAGTGCTGTGTTAGGAGCAGTCGGTTTTATTCTGTCATGATTATACGTATAAAAACGCATTTTTTAAAATACGTTTTTGCGCTATAAAATCCTTAGTTATCATTCATGATCTTTGTTTTGTTCATAAAAATAAAGATATATGAGTTTAATACAAGAGTTAACCATTATAGGTGGCGTAGACAAGGATTTAGTTCCTGAAAAAATTCGTGAATTCACCATTAAGCAAGGAGAAGTTGTCGGGATAGTTGGTCCCACAGGAAGTGGCAAGAGCCAGTTGATATCAGATATAGAACAATCCGCTCAAAGCGATTCCTGTTCTCAGAGAACCATATTAATAAATGGTGTAAGACCAGATTATGAATTCCGGACAAATCCACGGAAGAAGAATGTTGCTCAGCTTTCTCAAAATATGAGTTTTCTTGCGGATATGAGGGTTTGTGATTTTCTTCTGTTACATTCTAAATGTAGAAATAAGAATCATGTTAATATTGATGAAGTGATTGCGTTGGCAAATCAGTTAACAGGTGAGCCAATTAAGCCCTGCGATAATCTTACTACATTAAGTGGGGGACAAACAAGGTCATTAATGGTTGCTGATGTGGCTATTATTAGTGAATCTCCTATTGTGCTAATAGACGAAATAGAAAATGCAGGTATAAAGAAAAATGAGGCTTTGGAGTTGTTGTCAGGACAAGGAAAAATAGTATTGGTAATTACTCATGATCCGGTATTGGCGTTGTCTACACAAAAACGTATTGTTTTGAGAAATGGAGGAATGGAGCAAATTATTGAAAGTAGTTATATTGAATTTCTTGTTTCTAAGCAACTGAATCATATTGATCAAGAGATTTTAAAACTACGCGAACGAGTAAGAACTGGTGAAATAATTGATAATGTGGCTTTAAATAATCTTAAAAATGAATTTAATAAAGCAGAAGTTGTTTGATGTGTGTGTTAAAGAAAATATTGTTGCTAAAGAAATCAGTAAAATAATTAATGATATATAATAAAGGGAATGAGATTAAATATAATTGCAGGAACTCCCGGTTCTGGGAAAACTTCAGTGTTAGCTCATGCAATACCATTTTTGCAGAAACAGGAAATTAAACCAGCAGTAGTTAAAATTGATTGTTTATTTACTAACGATCATGAAAGATTTGCTCAATATGGAATTCCCGTACTGTTGGGATTGTCTAAAGATATGTGCCCTGATCATTTTTCTATTTATAATATGGGTGAAATGATGAAGTTTGCACAGCAAAATGAAGCTCATGTTTTAATAGTGGAAACTGCCGGTTTGTGTCATAGATGTGCTCCTTATACTGAAAATTCCTTGGGAATATGTGTTATTGATGCCACTACAGGCCCCAATACACCAACAAAAGTTGGCCCTTTTTTGAGTTGTGCCGATATCGTAGTAATAACCAAAGGTGACATGATTTCTCAAGCAGAAAGAGAAATTTTTAGAGAACGCATTTTAGAGGTTAATTCACATTGTAGGGTTCTGGAAATTAATGGACTGACAGGACAAGGGAGTCGAGAGTTGGCGAATGTAATACAGGATAATAAGCTAATGGTTCATGATGATGATGTTCTTCGCTATAATGCGCCTTTTTCTGTTTGTACTTTATGTGTTGGTGAAAAACGTATTAATAGTGAATATCATAGGGGATTGTTGCGCAAAATTGATGGGATGCAAGAATATGTTGGCGAATAAAAATTTTACAAAGAAATGAAAAATATAGTTCTTCAGATATTAGAATTTTTACCAGGGTTTAATTGTGGTAGTTGTAAGTATAAAAGTTGTGAGGATTTTGCAAATGCTCTTTCTGGCAATAAAGCAAAAATGTCGCAATGTACTATGTTATTACAAGATCGTTTTTCCCGTCAAAGAAAGGCGTTAAGTGAATTGCTTCAAAAATCAGATGCAAACATTATTGAAGAATGTAAAATCGTAGGTGTTATTGATCATTACGAAGCTGATATTTTTTTGGAACCTTTAAATGGAGAACCTTCATGCAGAGAGGTTTTACTGCCTTTTTTAAATGAGACATACAGTGTTGGTGAAATTATTGAATATCGACCACTTGCTTGTCCAATAACTCATTATGCACGAATTATAAAAAAAGAGGGTAGTTTATTAACCGTGCATATGGTCGGGCCTTGCAGGCGAATGGATCGTAATGTTAAGTACAAGAGTGCTGGGTTGTGCATGATACTTGCTTTTGAAGGTTGTTATTATGGTAAAGATATTAAACCAGGGCAAACAGTTCGGTTTTTGCCAAAGCATTGCATGATGCAGAAAGTTCATTCCGGTGTTGTTGTTAATGTTGTGGATAATAGAGTATTAATTGAAGGTGTGGATTTGAAAGTATGGCAGGCTTCAGCTACAACAAATGTTTTAGAATGATTTAACTATTAACAATTAAGAAAAATGGTGAGAATATTCTAATATTGTAAAAAACATTTGCAAAATGAACATGATGGATACGTATATAGTTTACTTCTCACCAACTAATACAACAAAAACAGTATTAAAATCTATAGTAAAGGGTATCGGGACAGATATTGTTACAGAACTTGATTTGAGTAAGGGTTTAAAAGGAATTCGTGAAATAGCTGATAGTTTAGTTATAGTAGGAGTTCCAGTTTATAGTGGAAGAATTCCAGTATTAGCAAGTGAACAACTAATGAAAATATTAGGTAAAAATTCAAAAGTAGTTTTGGTAGCTGTATATGGTAATCGCCATTACGATGATACACTGGTTGAATTACAGGATATTACAGAAGGTAATGGGTTCGAAACTATTGCGGCTGCTGCTTTTATAGGTGAGCACTCTTTTTCCACAGATATTTTCCCGATTGCACTTAACCGCCCGGATACAGCGGATTTGCAAAAAGCGGAACAATTTGGTTTACAAATTGAAAAAATGATTGCAAAAGGAGCAGTGTTTTCATGCAAGATTCCAGGTAACCGACCCTATAAGGAATTACCTAAGTATCCCGGTGTAGCCCCGGTTACAAATGAAGATAAATGTGATATGTGCGGAATTTGTGTTGATGTTTGTCCTACAGATGCGATTCATATAAATGGTGAAGTTTCTACAGATGGATTTGCCTGCATAAAATGCTGTGCATGTGTTAAAGAATGTCCTAATAATGCCAGGTATAATGATAATGAAATGATTAACGTAGCTGCCCAAAAGCTTTTTAATTTATGTTCAGAAAGGAAGGAGCCTGAAATTTTTGTTTGAGAATATAAAAAAGTGCTTTGTTAATAAACTATAAAGTGGTGATGAGGGCTTACAAGCATGTGTTATTTCAACTACTTTTGTTTGCTCTTGATAAAGTTTGGTCTTGAGGTTCAATACCTGTTATCAAAAGTTTCTCATCTCATATCTATATAACATGCTTAAAGAAATACGTAAAAACCCTATGTATTGGTATTTGTTATTGTTGACTATAGCAATAACGGCTGGCTTTCAGGCCTGGCGAACCATGTTTAATAATTATGCAGTAGATGATGTAGGTGTTAATGGCTTTCAGGTTGGAGTAATACAGTCGGTTCGTGAGGTGCCGGGTTTTTTAGCTATGCTGGTAGTGTATTTATTGCTGATTATTAAAGAGCATAAATTGGCGGCCTTAGGTACCCTGATTTTAGGAATTGGTGTGACAGCTGCTGGAGTTTTCCCTTCTTTTACAGGACTGGTTTTTACTACTTTAATAATGTCGCTTGGGTTTCATTATTTCGAAACGGTTAATCAAAGCCTTACCTTGCAGCATTTTTCGTTGAAAGAGGCTCCCGTTGTTATCGGAAGTATAAAAAGTTATGGGGCACTAACTAATATAATTGTGGGTTGTTTGATTTGGTTTGTTTCAAAGCATTTTGAATTATCCCACCTTTTTATGGGATTTGGAGTTGTTGTTGTTATAGCAGCGTTGTATGCATTTACCTGTAACCCTATAAAAAGAGAAGTTCCTTCTCAGCAAAAGAAAATGGTATTAAAGCGTAAATACTGGCTGTTTTACGTACTCAACTTTTTAAGTGGGGCTCGAAGACAGGTGTTTGTGGTTTTTGTAGTGTTTATGTTAGTTGAAAAGTATCAGTTTAAAATAGAGGGTGTTGCAGTATTGTTTGTAGCGAATAACATCGTGAATTATTTTATGGCTCCTTTGGTAGGAAAGGGGATAAACAGGTTTGGTGAGCGTGTGGTTCTTACGATGGAATATGTGTCGCTGATAATTGTGTTTTTAGGCTACGCTTTTATTGAAGATAAAACAATGATGATAATACTGTACATTGCCAATAATATCTTTTACAGTGCATCCATGGCAATCAATACATATTTTCAAAAAACCGGGGAACCTCAGGATATTGCACCATCCATGGCAGTGGGTTTTACGATTAACCATATTTCGGCTGTAGTCATTCCAGTGGTAGGAGGAGCATTGTGGATGCTTAATTGGAGAATCCCCTTTATAGCAGGAGCTGGGATAGCCGTATTGTCATTGTTTTTTGCTCAAAAAGTGAAGGTGTTAAAGAATAATTAGTCAAAAAAAATGAGGGAGACTTTTTGTATATAATAAAAAGTATCCCTCATTTTTATATCGTACGAACGAGAATAGTATTTATTCCTGTTTTTCTTTTTTTACTTCTGCCGTAAAACCTAATTTTTCAATTGCTTTTTCAATGTTTTCAATATTGTTTTTATCTGATTTGTAGGTAACTTTAACTTCCTTGGTAGGAATATCTACTACTACACTTTTTACTCCTTTTTCGTAAGGAATGTTCTTCATGATCTTGTTTTTGCAACTGTGGCAATCAATTGAGCAGATATAGGTAACCTCTTTTACTTCTGCTTTTTTCTTTTGAGCAAAAGATGTTGTAAATCCAATAGTTAAAATAAGAGTTGCAATTACTAATTTTAAATTTTTCATAATTAAAATGTTTTATTTGTCTTTGTCAATAGTTCATTACTGATCATTGCTAAATGATCTTTGTTAATTGTTGTCTATTAATCTCTTGCCAGGTTGTATTTAATGCCAACATAAATCATCCCTCCATATAGAGGTCCCCATACTCTGGAAGCATCAAATTCATCACCAAAAGGGTTTTCCGGATCGATGATCGCATTATCCTGTGTGTATTCCCCAATGTTTTCACCTCCCAGATAAAAACTCCAGTTTCTATAATTTTTGGTTATCTGTGCCATCAAAACCATATAGCTATCTGATTCATTGGCTCTGGTATTTTGTGGCGAATTGTTCCCGGTAGAGGGGAGTCTTTGCTTTCCGTTAAACTGAGCTGTTAAATCAAACTGCCATTTGTCCAGGTTTGTTCTGTACGACCCGGATAGTAAACCCTTGTATTTGTTTACAAAAGGCACATCATTCTGTTTTCCAAAATAGGTGCTCCGTACATCATTAATTCTATAGGCAGCAGTAACATCAAAACGCTTAAATATTTCCATACTGGTTTCAATCTGGAAAATGTTTGAGTATGAATCTCCATCAAGATTATAAAAATGTACCTCATTATTATTTCTGTCTAAATCAACCACCAGCTGGTTTTCAAAATCAGTTCGATAAAATTCAAGGTTTACGTTGAGTTTTTTCGCTCCAATTGGAATCTGGTTAACCATAGCAATGCCATAATTCCATGCTGCTTCCTGTTTGATGTTTTCATCAAAAACAAAGGACTTAGAACTTGCCAAAAAGTTTGAATTTTCAGAAATGGCATCAGGTGTTCTATATCCTTTGCCTGCACTGGCTCTTAAAGTAATGTGTTCGCCTGCATTGTATTTGGCATGAACCCGGGGTGTAATAAAACCATTATGCAAACTGCTGTGGTCGTACCTTATTCCTGCCATAAAAGTGAAATCTTCATTTGGAATATAATTGTACTCAGCAAAAATTCCTGGAGTGGTTTCAATAAAACCTACATGGTCTGTGTTACCGTTAAAAATGGCATCGTTGTCATCATGTACTAAACTAAAGCCTGCATTATATGTATGGCGTGTATCCCCAATGTATGACTGGTAAATGATGTTCGCATAAAAATTCTTTTGAGTTACATTAAAAGTATTATGCCCGTAAAATGAATTTCTGTCAAAATAATTAAAAGATAAGATGGTACCCAGGCTTGTTGAAGGTCTCTTAAATATAAAACCGTTTTTTGCAAAAACGTTAAACCGTTCCACATCAATATTTATTCCATATAATGATTGCTGGGTTTGAGATATATCATGATTAAACCCTTTTTGACCACCTTCTCTGTTTTCCCTGATGAATGAGAATCCAAATTTTGAAGTATAGTTGTCAGTTTTATAATTCCATTGGTTAATAAAGGTTCCCATATTGGCTATCGGTTTATCCAAAAAACCATCATGATTCATGTCCATTTCCCTGTAGTTGGCACTAGCTTGTAGCATAATGGATGTAGTCCACTTCTCATTTAAATCAAAAGCATAGCCAAACGTAGACTCTGTTTTTCCATCCTGATTGCCATATAAATAAAAGTGCATCCTTTCTGAAGTAGAAGGCTCTTTAAGCTGGATGTTTATTTGACCGGTCATGGATTCATATCCGTTTTTTACAGCAGCAGAACCTTTTGATATCTGAATACTTTCCATCCAGGTTCCGGGTATATATTCCATCCCAAATGCAGATTCAGCCCCTCTTAAAGTTGGGATGTTGGCAATGGCTATTTGCGAATATCTTCCCGATAGTCCTAAAAGCTGGATTTGTTTTACTCCGGATACAGCGTCTGCAAAAGAAACATCAACGGAAGCATTGGTTTCAAAACTTTCCGAAAGATTGCAACAGGCGCATCGCTCTAATTCTTTTCCGCTAACTTTTTGGACATATAAGGGATTTAATTTTGAAATAGAAGTTGATGCAGTCCTTCTTGCCACGATCACCTCATCAATTGCCTCCCCTTGAATCATCATAACTTTTAGGGGGGTAGTGTCATTTATTTTTACCGTGTCGTTTTTATAACCTACATAACTAAAAACCAAAAGTTGATTATTGTTGTTGTTGGGTAATTCAAATATACCGTTGGCATCTGTAATGGTGCCAATGGTTGTTCCCGACCAGTATACATTAACGCCTATTAAAGGCAGTTCCTTTTTATCTTTTTTTTCAAATACTTTTCCTTTAATATCGCCGGCATGTGCAGATATACAGAAAAGCATTGAAAAAACAATAGTATAGAATGTTTTCATTACTTAAAACCAGATAGTTGTAAACTTATAGATTGATGTTTTTCGTCCATAATTCGTTTTATATGAATGATTATGGACGGATGCATTTACATTTGTGTATGCATTATTTTGGGCAAGTGCCGCCTAACAATCTAGTTTTAATGTTTGATACGAAGTTACAATATCCCTTCCCGACCTAAGTGTTTTGGGGACTTCCGGTGGGTAGTCAAAATATAATTCTTTATTGCTTAATGATATTTCATTTAAAGCCATAAGCTCAGTAAAAGGTTCAAATAATAACTTTAAACTGAGAGGTTTTGGAGATTTTATTTGCTCTGAAAAAGTATAGGAGTTTGTTAGTTTAACAATTTTATGGAAGCTTTTGTGATGGTCGCAACAGGGTTTGGAGCTGCTATGCTCATCATGGTGGTGTTGGCAACAGCTCGCATGATTGTCACAATAAATTAAAGCGTTTTCAGCGCATAGTTCTTCAGTTTCATCTATGTAAAAAGAATATACGGTTTGGTGGGCATGCTGACAAAAATGATAAAAAAGAACAACGCCACTTGTGCTTATCAGAAATAAGCATAGTAGAGTCATTGAAATTATATATCTATTTATCACTTTTAATTGCATATTGCTAAATAATAAGAAAGAATTCAAAAACACTGTTAACAACCTGTTAAACTTTTGCGGTTATGAAATAAATCATGTTTTAAGCAATGGTTTTAGGCAGCTTCATGCTTTTGAAATTAATATTATTTAGAAGCTCAGTTTTGGCGTTGCACATGGCACAACCATGGGAGCAGATTGCTTTTTTTTCCTGAAAAGAATTGTAAATAATTTTTCCCAACGAATAAAAAGCATATCCGAATGCCCCGCTTACGCTACACCACATTAATATTTCCTGTACCATATTTAAATTATTAAACTACCTATCTGGAATACGCAAAACGACAAAATCCAGGCCAGAGAAGTAGTATATAAAATAGTAAACATTGCCCATTTCCATGATCCTGATTCCCTGCTAATTGTTGCAATTACTCCGATGCAAGGAAAGTAGATCAGAATAAATATTAAAAAGCTCAGAGCCACAAGTGGTGAAAAGGAGGGCTCCCCTTTTTCGTTAACAGCATTCTTAATATTATCTTTTAAACTCCCCTGTTTTCCATCATTAGATGTTGATTCCTGATGATAAATAACAGCCATGGTGCTAACAACAATTTCTTTAGCAGCCACGCCGCTAACAATACTAATTCCCATTTTCCAATCAAAACCAAGTGGTTTTATTACAGGCTCTATAAACCTTCCTATATGCCCGATATAGGATTCTTTTTGCAATTCGGCTTGCTTCTCTGATTTAATGGCTTTTATCTGCTCATGCAATTTGTTATTATAACGTTCAACATTGCTGCCTGGTTCAACCTGCAAGGACTTATTTTTGAGTTGTGAAGTTAATTGCTCAATCTGAGCATCATATTTGATGCTTATTTCATTGTTCTTAGGAAAATTTTGCAAGAACCATATAATGATGGATGCAATTAAAATGATTCCTCCTACTTTTTTAAGATATTGCCCCCCTTTATTCCACATATGGCGTATTGTAGAGTTTAATGTGGGCATACGATACGGAGGGAGCTCCATAACAAAAGGGATGTCCTTTTCCCTGAATAAAACTTTTCGGAATATTTTGGCAACTATAACTGCAAGGAGGATTCCAAGTCCGTAAATGCCAAATAATATGGTGCCGGAATGTTTGGGGAATACTGCTCCAATAATGAGTATATAAACCGGTAATCGGGCACTGCACGACATAAATGGATTAATCAGCATAGTAATCAGCCTGTTGTTTTTATCCTCAATTGTTCGGGTGGCCATAATGGCAGGCACGTTACAGCCGAAACCCATAATCAATGGGATAAACGATTTCCCGTGCAATCCCATTTTGTGCATCAGTTTATCCATAATAAAGGCGGCACGTGCCATGTAGCCAGTATCTTCCATAAACGAAATAAAGAAGAACAGTATAAGAATGTTTGGGAGAAATACTACTACGCCGCCCATACCACTTATAATGCCGTCTATAAGTAAATGCTTAAATGGGCCATCGTTCATGGTGTTTCCCAACCAGTTCATTAATCCCTCAACACCGGTTTCAATCCAGTTCATAGGATATTGCCCTAACGTAAAAGTGGATTGGAACATAAGCCACATGAAAAAGAAAAATACAGGAAACCCAAACAGCTTATGAGTTAAAAAAGTATCTAATATTTCAGACTTTCGAATGCTAACCCTGGGGGATTCTTTATATGTTTCACGGAGCGCACCGGCAATAAAACCATATTTTGCATCGGTAATTAATGTTTCGGTATCATCGTTGAGTTCGTTTTCAATTTTCCGAATTGCTTTTTCTGTTTTTTGCTTCAGTTCCGGATTTTCTGCGGAATCAATATAGGCATTATAGCAGTCTTTATCCTTTTCCAGAAATTTTAAGGCAAAAAAGCGTGGCGAAATATTCTTGGGAAAAACCTGGTTCTGCTGTATGTCCGGCAATAATCTGGAAATGCCCTTTTCTAATGTTTCACCATAGTTAATATGAACACGCCGTTGATTAAGTTGCTTATCTTCATATACATCTATAATGGTATCGAACAATTTGCCAATTCCTTGTTTTTTGGAGCTAACAGTAGGTACAAAGTTTATCCCGAGCATTTCACCCAGGTTTTGATGGTTAAAACGATCCCCTTTTTTCTGCAGTTCGTCATACATATTCAGAGCCGCAACAATTCTAACATCCATATCAATTAACTGGGTGGTTAAAAACAGGTTGCGTTCTATATTTGATGAGTCAATAACGTTTAGTACAATGTCTGGAGACTCCTCCATGATATGCTTTCGTACATATAGTTCCTCTGGCGAATAGGCAGATAAGGAATATGCACCCGGTAAATCAACAATGTTGAATTTATAACCCTTTCTTGAAAAGGAGCCGGACTTGGAGTCAATGGTAACTCCGCTGTAATTGCCAACATGTTCCTGTGTGCCGCATAGGTAATTGAACATGGTCGTTTTGCCACAATTAGGATTTCCTACAAGGGCAACGTTAATGGTTTTGCGTTTTTTAAAAGCCGAATTGCGTAACACTTCATCCGTAATTGTGCCTTCAAACTGGGCAGGAGCAAGGTTGCGAGCTTCATCTTTACTAATGACCTCAATCATTTTTGCTTCACTTCTTCTTAAAGAAACCTTGTAGTCCATTATTTCATATTCTATAGGATCTTTAAGAGGCGCATTCTTTACAACCTTAACTTTTTTCCCTTTTACAAACCCCATTTCTATGATGCGTTTCCGAAAAGCACCAAAGCCCTTCACTTTCACAATAACGGCTTCTTCGTTTGTTTTTAAATCAGATAAATTCATCCTAAAAGGGTAAAAAGTATTTAATAATATTGTAATATGTTATAACCAACAAAAATATAATACAAGCCTTGTTTTGCCAATACCAATATATAGGGATTTTTGTGGTTTCAGCACCAAATAATTGTCAACAATCATAGGTATTGACCATTTGGAGTTGTTTGTGATAGACTTTTTATAAAATAGATAGTTTATGATAAACTAATTAAGAGTTTTGAATATGCTAATATAGAACCTTTTTTTTTATGCGAGAAGAAATGCAATTTATTACTTTTGCATTATGGATAAAAATGAACCGGATTTAAATAAGGTGTATCAAAAAATACAGGATTTGCTGAAAAATAAGGGGCAAGTGGTTTCCGTGTTGGAGGAACAGGTGGATGTAGAGATGCAGATGGAGTATTTTAAGTTTTCGAAAAATCAAGGAAAGGATTTTGATAAAGAGCATATTCTTAATGAGAAAGGGTTGCTTTTTAGTGAAGATACAACGGTAGATAGAAAGAAAGAATTGTTGGTGTCTTTGGCAAAAATTGACGATCCTGAAGCATATCGAGCCATAGAGGATTATAAAAACAATGCAGATGAGGAGCTTAAATCGTGGTCGGTATTGGCTTTTCAGGAATCTAAAATGGTTTTGGAAACTTCGCTGTTAGGTAGTGCTCCAATTTTTATTTCTACCGGATTAGGTGGTCAAGGAAGTAACCTTAGATATTTTGTTGTATTGGTGGCAGCTGAGGATAAGCCTTTTGAAAAGTGGCAGTGCGATCTTGTTGAAAAAGAGGTTGGATATTTGTTTGAAAGTGAGGAAGGGGAAATTGAAAGCATGGAGTTTGATAATGATAAGGTGCTGATAAAAGTATTGCTTCCTATCAGTACAAACATAAAGGATTTTTTCTCTAAAGGAATAAAGGAGTGCAATGAATTTGGTAATTTTCTAACAGAATCTTTTCTTGTTACAAACGTTAAAGAGTTGAGTATTGAAGAAGTTGATGAGCTAATTCAGGATTTTAGGTTGAATAAGGAGAATGGAGGAGAGGCTGATGATAGCTATGTTGAAGATATTGATGATGTAATTTAAATGCAATACTTCTGCGGAACGGTTTTGTATAAAGATAATATGTTCAGGATATGGTTTGAACAATAAAAAAAAGCCACTGAATTATCAGTGGCTTTTATATTGCGATTTATTCTGCTAAATCTTCAAATTCTACATTGGTGTATTCATTTGCACCTACAGCTTCAACCAACTCTCCTTCCTCTTCGTACTCTTCAATAACAGGCTGGTTTTTTCTAATGTAGTCAACTACCTCTTGTAATCCGTCAGCAAATTTCTCGAAATCTTCTTTGTAAAGAAAAACTTTGTGCTTTTCAAAATGGAATCTTCCATCGTTTTCAAATTTCTTTTTACTCTCGGTAATTGTTAGGTAGTAATCATTTTTGCGAGTTGCTTTTACATCAAAAAAGTAAGTCCTTTTTCCCGCTCTAACAGCTTTCGAATAGATTTCTTCCTTCTCATTTCTATCATAGCTGTCTCTTTTCTCATATCCTTCCATCATCAAATAGTTTGTTATTTTGATAAAATATTCACTGATTTTGTTTGCCACTCAAAAATGCTAATTATTTTTTAAATATTCTATTTTTTAAACAAAAAAAACTGTTTTTAATAAAAAAACATGAGTTTATTACTATAATTATTCTTTTATGTGCCTTGTAAATTAGGGGTATACAACAAAAAAATATTGAAAAAATAGAATGGGTTATTCTTAGAAAAGAAATACTTATGTTTTAAAAGAGTAATCTGATGTCTAAATATTCTTTGTAAATAAATTCTAAAATTGCATTTTTTTGTGGTATGCAAATAAAAAAGACCTATTTTTGCGGCAGTGATTAATATAAAAAAGTTCTTTGAAGAATGTTAAATAGACGACTACTTAGGGTTAAGGTGATGCAGGTATTGTATGCTCATTACCAAAACGACGATACAACCATTCAAAACTCCGAAAAGGAATTGTATCACAGCATTTCTAAATCCCTGGATTTATATTACTTATATTTTATGTTGCTGCTGGAGTTAAGGGATTACGCCATTGGACGAATTGAATATGCTAAAAGTAAAAAGTTAGCTTCAGTTGAGGATAAAAAGCCTAATACAAAGTTTATTACCAATAAAATATTTAGTAAACTTGCTGAAAGTAAGGATATTCAGAAATATATTGATCAAAATGGCAATAACTGGAGCAACTATCCGGAAGTGATTAAAGGAATATATCAGGATATAGTTAAATCTCAACAGTATAAGGATTACCTTGATAAAAAGGAGTCGTCATTTGATGCGGATCGTAAGTTTGTAATTAAATTATTAGAAAAAGTAATTGCATATCACGAACCGATCTATCCAACTTTTGAAGAGCAAAGTATTTATTGGAATGATGAAATTGAGTTTGTGCTTAGCATGGTGATTAAAAGCATCAAAAGCATGAAGGAAGATGGCTCGATGGAGGTGATGGGAGAATATAAGGATGAGGAAGACAGAGATTATGTAAAAAAACTGTTTAGAAAAGCCGCGCTTAACAAAGAGGATTTTCGTCAGTTGATAGATAAGTATGCCAAAAACTGGGAAATTGACAGGGTGGCATTTATGGATGTGGTTTTGATGCAAATTGCTTTGGCCGAATTGATAGAATTCCCAAATATCCCCGTTAAGGTTACCATGAATGAGTTTATAGAAATAGCCAAACACTATTCGACTGAAAAAAGTGGTACATTTATTAATGGCGTATTGGATAAAGCTATTGTTGATTTAACCAAGGACAATAAAATTAAGAAGACCGGTAAAGGACTTGCTTAAATTATGAAGTGTCGTTTGTTAATTGTTTTAGGATTTGTTGTTTTGTTGGGGTGTAATCATTTGGGTAAACCAGGCGACAAGAAAGGAGCTTACACGGAATTGAAAACCACAACAGCTTCATTTAATAAAACAATTCACGACTTTGGGGCGTTACATGAAGGTGAAACCGTAGGATGTTTTTTTGTGGTTACAAATACAGGTAAATATCCTTTGGTAATAAATAATGTAGAACCCGGATGCGGTTGTACAAAAGTACTTTTCCCAACGAAACCAATACAACCGGGAAAAGATGGCGAAATAGAAGTGAGGTTTGATACACGTGGCTTTTACGGAAAGCAATATAAAATATTACGTGTGGATGCCAATATAAATAAAAAGTCGAAAGAACTTGTGGTTTCGGCTAATGTTATAAATTAGAAAACCGAATATTAAAATGAACTTACAAGCATTATTTTTACAGGCTCAACAGCCTGCCGGAGGACAATACTCATTTTTTATAATGATGGGTCTTTTAATTGTAGTATTTTACTTTTTTATGATTCGTCCTCAACAAAAACGTCAAAAAGAGTTAAGACAATATCGTGAGGCTTTAAAAAAGGGAGATAAGGTTATTACTACAGGCGGGATATATGGTAAAGTTTCTGAGGTTAAAGAAAACTTTATCAATGTTGAAATTGCTAATGGAGTAGTAATTAAAATTGATAAGTCGGCTATCATTATGGATATGTCAGACGCTCAGCCAAAACGCTAAAAGATAATTTTTTTTCTGAGAGCCAATAACTATATTTGATGGTTATTGGCTTTTGTTGTTTTAAGCCTTTTATCAATAAGGATTTCATGACAGTAAAATCTATAAAGAACATATTGCGCGAATATTATTCCTCCTTAAAGGATTTTATAATAAACCTGAAGGGCAACCGGGATATGTTGGTTTTTGTAATGTTTATTTTATTATCTACGGGATTGTGGTTTTTGAATGCTTTACGTAAGGATTTTGTTACAACTATTGAGTATCCTGTAAAGTACCATGAATTTCCTGATGATTTTATTTTGTTGGGAGAGCCACAACATACTGTGCAGCTAAAAATTAGTTCGGTTGGATATAATATATTACCCTATCATTTTGGTAAAATATTATCACCCGAAAATCTTAATGTATCCGGGTTTAAGCGGATGCAGCATGGTGATAATTATGGTGCATATGTTTTAACAAGGGATTTGAAGAAGTCATTTGCCAGAAACTTAACTAATGGGATTGAATTGTTGGAGATCTATCCGGATACTTTATTTGTGAATTTTGAAAAGAAAGTAAGGAAGAAGGTACCTGTTCGTTTTCAGTCGAAACTTACTTTTGAACCTCAATACCAGCAATCGGGTGAAATTATAATAAAGCCTGATAGCGTTATGGTTTCCGGTGCATTTAGTTTGGTTGATACCATAAGCTATGTGTTAACGCAGAAAAAGGAGTTTGAAGATTTAAGTGATTCATTGGTAAGGAATGTGGCACTGGTTAATCTGGATAAGGTAGTTTGTGAGCCAGGTAGAGTGGTGGTTAATGTTCCTGTAGAGCCATTTACTGAGAAAGTCTTGAATATCCCATTAAGTAATATCAATGTTCCGGATAGTCTTCGGTTAAAGTGTTTTCCGTCAGATGTAAAAGTTTCGTTTACGGTAGCTGTAAGTCGGTTTAACAATATAACAGATGGTGATTTTAAAGCTGTTGTAGATTATAATTCAGGTACTTCAGGATCCCTGCCCGATCGTTTAAAGGTAAAACTTACCAAAATACCTGAGGGAATTAAAAATCTGGATTATGCACCTTTGTTTATAGAGTGCCTGTTTGAAAAAGTAAATCAAAAATGATTAGCATAGGAATTACCGGTGGCATAGGTAGTGGCAAGAGTACTGTTTGTAAAATATTTGAAACGCTTGGGGTACCTGTTTATTATGCAGATGCCAGGAGCCGGATGCTGACAGATTCTCATCCGCAGATTATTTCTGGTGTAAAAAGCTTGTTTGGCGGGCAAATCTATACTCAGGGAAAGTTGGATAGGAAAAGAGTGGGGGAAGTTGTTTTTAAAAATAAGAATCTTTTAAATGAATTAAATAGGATTATTCACCCTGTTGTTGCTGAGGATTATATTCATTGGAGCAGGCAGCATTTTGATAAGCCTTATGTGCTGAAGGAGGCTGCAATTTTATTTGAGAGTGGGGCATATAAACAGGTAGATAAGATAGTTACCGTATCTGCCCCAAGAGAATTGAAGATTATGCGTGTGATGCAGAGGGATGGTGTTACCAGGGAAGATGTAATGAGCAGGATGAATAACCAATGGGATGATGAGCAAAAAGTGGCTAAGTCCGATTATGTTATATATTGTAACGATACCGATTTGGTGGTGACCCAGGTGTTAGGGTTGCATGAAAAATTAATAAATAGTAAAGGCTGAAATAGAAATGAAACATTTTAAAATATCAACTTCCTCTTTGCTGGGGGCCGGATTAGGTTGGTGGTTTTTAGGACCGGTAGGTGCGGTACTCGGTTTTGTGGTAGGGACAATAGCAGATAATGTTTCTCCTGAGTTTGGTGGAAATGCCGAATATCAGGGAGGTAACCCCAGGGATGGTTTTATAGCTTCTTTGTTGGTGTTGATTGCTGCAGTAATGAAAGCAGATGGGAAAGTTGTGAAATCAGAGCTTGATTATGTAAAAGTGTATCTGGTTCGCTCCTTAGGTGAGGCAAAATCAGCGGAAGCCTTGATTATGTTAAGAGATATTTTGAAAAGGAATATTCCTGTGTCTCAGGTGTGTGGTCAGATTAAAAATCATGTGGACTATAATTCAAGGGTTCAGTTGGTGCATATGTTATTTGGAGTGGCAAATTCCGATGGAAGTATTCCTCAGAGTGAAGTGTCCGTTATTCAGCAAATTGCTTTTGGACTCGGGCTTTCTACTCCTGATCTGCAATCGTTGCTGAATATGTATGTGAAAAATACGGAGTCGGCTTATAAAGTTCTTGACGTGGATCCAAAGGCTGCTGATGATGAAATAAAAAAAGCATACCGGAGAATGGCGCTCAAGTTCCATCCTGATAAAGTAGCTCATTTGGGAGAGGAGTTTCAGGAAGCGGCAAAAGAAAAATTTCAGAAAGTCAACGAAGCGTTTGAATCCATTAAAAAGGAAAGGGGCTTTAACTAGTGCTTTTTTTAGGTTGATTTTTTATGAGTGTAATTTGCTAATTTTATGCGATCTAATCCTTTATTGAAGAGGCTTAGCAATAGTATCATCGGTTACTGATTCTTTATATGCTAAACTTTGTTATAAAACATCTTTTTTGTTTATAGTAATCTGTTATTTTTGCAATCGGATTATTAGGAATATGATTGTTGTGAAAAGCAATTGGAATGTAAACAGGGAAAAATAAATAGAAATGAGTGATATGTTAAAAGGAATATTAGCTGTTTCAGGACAAGGAGGATTATTTAAAATGATTTCTCAGGCAAAGAACAGTATTATTGTAGAGTCGTTAGTTGATGGCAAAAGAATGCCGGCTTACGCTACATCAAGAATTAGTGCATTGGAAGATATTTCCATATTTACAGAAGACGAAGACGTTAAATTGTTGGATGTTTTTAAAAATATTTTCGAAAAAGAAGATGGTGGTCAGGCTATTAGTCATAAATCTTCAGCTAATGAATTAAAATCATATTTTGCGGAGGTTTTACCAGATTATGACAGGGACAGGGTTTATGTTTCTGATATGAAAAAAGTTATTCAGTGGTATAACCTTTTGATTGAAAAAGAAGTGCTTAAGTTTGGTGAGGAAGAAGAGGTTGTAGCTGACGAACCGGATAAGACAGAAGAGTAAATTACGTTGTTAAAATACCAGAGGGAGCGAAGCAGTCTGTTTCGCTCTTTTTTTTAGAAGAAGTTTAATATAATAATAATGTAGGATGAATGGAGGGGTAATATTGTGAGAGTTACTTAGATAATAAAAAATAAACCTGCTTTTTATATGAGAAAAATTAGAACCTATATTGTTGGGATTTTCAACAATACCAAACGGAAGTTTGTTGACCTTGTTTCAAAAGAACTATCTGTGTATAAAGTGGCCAATGCCATAGCCCTTGGTTTTGTACTGGGTATAATTCCTTTCTTTTTAGGAATGAATATCTGGTTGTCGTTGTTTCTTGCCTGGAGATTTAAATTGAATCATGTATTGGTTCAGTTTATTACAAACGTAGTTTACCCTTTGCAACTTTTATTTTTTGTTCCATTTATGAAATATGGTACCCTGCTGTTTTCTGATGAAAGTCTTGAGTTTTCAATGGCATTTATATTTGCAGTGTTTAAAGAAAGCTTTTTAGGAGGGTTGCAAGTTTTTGGAATGTACAATTTTTATGGAATATTGTTGTGGTTATGTATCTCGTTTCCTGTGTATTTTGTACTTTATTTTATATTCACGTATAGTTTTTCCAGATTGAAGTTGGTGCCGGTGAAAGCATAAGATATGGATTTAATAGTAGAGGTAGATTTTTCCAAAGGTTTGCACTTTGGAAAAGTTGCCCATGTAAACATCAATTTCTTTTGATAAGGGTATTTAACTTTTTGATATAGTTTTTCCTTTAGAGTAAAAAGTTAAATATTTTTGTTGGTTGAAATTTAATGTTGCATATAAATTAAACCTCATAATCAGATGCGTATTTTTTTAATCGTTGTATCTATTGTATTTTGTTTTTTATCAAGTTGCAGTAGTTCAGATGATCCTGTTGATTTAGGAGACAACAGTAATGGAACTGTTGATGAATCCAAAGAACCGGAAGAAGACTTCCTGACCGTAGATGTGGATACTATAAGTTTTGCTTCAGACGTAAAAGCTGATATTGTAATTGTTCAGGCCAACACCAATTGGAATATTCAAAGCAATGCAAGCTGGCTTCAACTGTCTCAAACCTCCGGTAGTTCGGGTAATGTTGCCCTTGTTGTTAAAGTAAGTGAAAATACAGGGCTTTCCCGATCAGCAGATTTAACCATTTCCTCAGCTGATATTACCCATAAGTTAGTGGTGATGCAAAAGGGAAGCGATAAATTATGCTTTAATGTTGGTGGAGCAGAGTTTGATTTGATTCGAATAGATGGAGGAACCTTTATTATGGGAGATTCAGAAACCATATCTTTTGAAAGTGCCACCAGGACTGTGCAACTCAACGACTATTATATCTGTGAAACAGAAGTGACCAACCAGCTTTGGGAAAATGTAATGGGTGGTTTGCCTTATGATACCATTGAGGATTTTCAAGGTTATATGCCAAAGCCATTAGAACCTGTTTCAGGGGTAACGTGGGCTGCAGTTGTTAATGATTTTATTCCAAAACTGAAAGAGAAAATTGGAGTTGACGTGTTGTTGCCAACAGAGGCTCAGTGGGAATATGCAGCTTCAGGGGGAAATAAAAGTGAAGGGTATACTTACGCTGGTTCTGATGAACTTAAAGATTATGCCTGGCAGTACTTAAATTCAGATGATATAAAACATGAGGTTAAAACCAAACTTCCCAATGAATTAGGATTATACGACATGAGTGGTAATGTTGAAGAGTGGTGTTCTGATTGGTTTGAAAGTCAGTATTTTGATTGGGATGCTTATGTTAATCAAGTGCCGGAAATTGAACCACAAGGCCCGGAGAGTGGAATCTATAAAGTTGTTAGGGGAGGGAGTTATACCACTCAAGAGCAATTTGGTATTGGCGAATGTGCTGTTAAATACAGGTCATACAAAATCCCTGGACTGGTAGATGGATGTTGGGGAAATTCTGGTCATCCGGATGAACCCCAATGCTTTTTTGGTGTGACAACGGGTTTTCGTTTGGTTGTAAATGCAATAGTTCGTTAATTTTTTGTAAGTGTAAGAATATGAGATATTTAATAAAATCAACTTAAGTTAGGTAAAGATTTGATTTTAAGCATCTTGTAAATAAGTCTCTTATCTTTTATTTAAAATCTAACGATCTGTTAAAATGGTAACTAACAAATTTAGGAAAGAAATTATGAAAACTATAATTACGATAAGCTTGTGTGTGTGTGCCGTATTGCAACTCAACGCACAAACAGTAGTGAAAATGAAAATTACCGAACCGCAACAAGAGGAGTTTACCGCAAAATCTGTTTTAGAAGATAATCTTCCCATTAATGCAAAAGTGCGATTTGGGGCCATTGGGTACTTGGTTTCGGGCGGTCAAGAGCCCTATGATTACACCTGGCTTGAGAATAATATTGTTGTTTCGAAAGGAGAAACAGTGGATTTTGTACTCCGCAAGATGAATCAGTATTCGGTGGTTATTTCTGACGAGAATAAGTGTAGTGTGGAATTGCCTATAAATACAGAAGATGTATCGGTTGAGGAAATCAGATCAAAGGTAAGTATATATCCCACTGTCGTAACAAGCCGTATTACAGTTGATTGTAATATTGGTGAAGCTGAGATAAAAATATTTGATGTTAACGGGACTGAGCATCAGTATGAAGTGGTTTATGGAAACAAGGATTTGGAAGTTGATTTAAATCCGGGGATGTATTTTGCAAAAATCAGCACTCCAATTGGTAGTTATGTTGAAAAAATCATTGTTAAATAGTGAATTAGGATAGAAATGAGAATATATATATATCACTTATGCCTTTCGTTGTTAATAGTTTTTTTAGGTATTAGTATAAACATAACCGCTCAAAGTCCTTTTGATGAGGCAAGGAAATGCGGTGGAGAATTTTTGGCGACGAAGGGAGTTAAGGAAATAAGGCTTGATTTGGTTTATAAATCAGGTAAAGCTGCATCCACTGTACTGTATAATTACAATAACAATCCTGAAGGTTATGTAGTTGTGGCTCAGTCGGGCAATGACTATGCCGTGGTAGGGTATTCAATGACAGGTATTTTGTCTGAAAAAAATACAAATGAGGGTTTTGATGGATTAATCAATAGTCTTGAGAGTATACCGATGTTGGATGTTGAGTCAATAAAGGAACGATATCTGTCTTCATTAAAAAGTACTATGGCTTCTGTAGGCCCACTTTTGGGAGAGGCAGGAGTGAGTTTGGATCAATATTACCATGCTGACGTTGGCGAGTGCCCCAGCGGATGTACAGCAACTGCTTTAGCCCAGATAATGGCCTATCATCGATATCCTGATTTTGGATCGGGTACGTATTGTTACACTCATGATGTATATGGTGAGCAATGTGGCGATTTTGAAAACACTAATTATAATCTGAGTGATCCTGGTCACGCTGATTATAATATATTATCGCGACATATAGGAGTGGCACTAAATATGGATTATTGTGGGAGCCCTTATGGTTCAGCTGCGTATGGCAGACCAGAGCCTATGAGAGAGTTCTTTAAATATCATGCCATTTATGGTGAAAACAACTCTGGTTTTATTAGAAATGAACTAGATCAGGGGCGACCTGTATATGCTTCCTTACCAGGTGAGCCCGTTGGGCATGCGGTTGTTATAGATGGCTATGATGGTGATTATTTTCATTATAATTTTGGTTGGGGTGGAGCCGGAAATGGCTATTATTATATGAACAGTAGAGATATTCATAAGTCATCATATACATTTAATCCGAACCCGGGGTCAATTATCTGTATGTCACCGGAACCCTTTACGGTAAACCAACAGGATTCATTGGCATTGTTAGCTGTTTATAATGCTTTTGATGGTGAACTAGATTGGAATATAAATGATTATGTAGTGTATTGGGGTGCAGATGTTGGTATATGGAATGGAAGGGTAATAAAGCTTAATATTTCGGTTGAAAAAACAGGTGCACCTTTTGAGATACCAGTGGAGATTGGTGGTTTAGAAGAGTTGCAGTTTTTAAGTATCAGAGCCGATATGCAAGGTCCTTTAACAGAAGGAATAGGCAACTTAAAAAAATTACAAGGACTGGATATTTACGATATAGCAGATAAAGATGTGCAGTTTCCTGACAATATTGGTGATATAGAAAGTTTAAAATACCTGAATTGTAATGGGGTTTCAGGAAGCATACCTGTTGGTATTGGCAATTTGCAAAAACTGGAATCCTTTTCAGCTAATGATTGTAACTTTAACTCTGCTATACCTTATGAAATCTGTAATCTTTCCAACCTTAATTATCTGTATTTATGGAATAGTAACCTTACAGGAACTTTGCCTGATAATTTTGGTAATTTAACTAAGCTGGAATATTGTACTCTGTCAGATAATCAATTAGAAGGGGTATTGCCTAATTCAATAGGAGGATTAGTAAGCTTGAAAACCCTCGAAATTGCCAATAATAATTTTTCAGGAGAAATACCAGCTTCGATAGGTAATATGGTTAGTCTCGAAAAATTTGATGCTACAAACAATGATTTTTCAGGAACCTTACCTGGTGAAATAGGTAACTGTTCTGAGTTGACGGATTTATATTTGAGCAACAATTATATTGAGGCAATTGAAAATGGTTTTGGAAACTTAAAAAAGCTCAAAAGTATTGTACTTACAAACAATGCCCTTACAGCACTTCCTGATTCTATTTCTAATTTGCGTGATGTAGAGGGATTTGATGCTTCAAATAATGATATTGCCTCTATTCCCGAGGATTTTGGAGAGTGGCAAAATTTAGCAGTATTGGATTTGTCCTACAATCAGATCCCAATATTCCCTGCCGGAATTTGTTTAAGTAATGAGCTTGTTTCTGTAAAATTAAATAACAATAATATTAAGGAGCTTCCGTCAACCCTTGAGATGATGAAGCAGGTCAATGAATTTTATATTGATAGCAACCAAATTTCAAGTCCATTACCTAAAAACCTATTGACCTACGATCAGGGACATGTTACCTTCTCCTATAATAATTTCTTATTCTGCGATTTACCTGATATGGATGAGTTTTCTGAAACAGCATTGGGGTACGAACAAAATAATGTGCCTGTTAAGGAAAATTTAATCAAGGTACATAAGGGGGATACCTTAAAAATTGATGTAAGGGATATTGCTCCATTTAAACATCCTTATAATAAATACTATTGGTACGAATACCCGGAAAATATCAGGATGAATACCCCTTGGGAGGATCATGATGGTGATCCTGTTTTAGAGTTGGTGATGGATGAGTATTCTATCAACAAAAAATATTACTGCAAAGTGTTTAATGATAGTATTCCCCGTTATAAATGGGATTACTATGGAACAGAACATGAAAATGCAATGATATATTGCTTAAATACTGATACTGTTTCGTTTGGTATTATTACCGAAGATGAGGAAGTAGAGAGGGATTATCCTGATGAATATATCTTAGCTTCTGATGAAATAGTAAATACAAGTATTACGGATAAAAATGTAACTCTGGTTGCGCCTAAATATCTTCGTGGTCGGACCATGTGGGAGGCTTCGTACGATAATGAGAGCTGGTTTCCGGTTGCGGATACCATGGTGCAAACAGATGTGTGGGCCAACGTAGTTAGTGAAAAGGACAGTGAACTCGTGCTGTATCCTAAAACTGCAGCATATTATCGATCGGTAGTAAAAGAGTCAACGTGCAACCCTATAGTAAGTGATGGTGTAAAAGTAAATCCGTATGGACAAGTTTTGTATGAGGATATGATTCCTGTTTCCGATCAGGATATTATCATTTCGGTGGATAGTATTGATGTAATTGTGCCGGCTAATTTTTCAGGAGAGGAATTCAGGTTGAGTATAGTGAAGTTGGATAACCCACCGGCAGGACCAGAAGGTGCAACTATGGGATCGTGTTATGATGTTACCGTTAGTGTGGGAGACGTGTTTGATGTTCCACTTATGATCAGACTCAAAAATATGGATGCCTCTTCATTTCCCAAAGAAGAAATACCAAACTATCGTCCGGTTTACTATGACGATACAAATCAAAAATGGGTTGAATATGAATTAAGTGATTTGTGTGTTGACGATAATTGTTTGGTGTTTAGTACCAAGCACCTTACAAAGTTGTCGTGGTATAACCTGTGGCAGGGTACTTTTACTCATTTTCTGAAACAAGGTAAGGTTACCGTTTATTATAAAACAGGAGGTAATTATGATACACAATATACATCCTATGAATTTCAGCTGCGTAATGAACCTACTGAAGTATGGCGTAATTCAAATACCGATCCGGAAGCAGGAGGAAATCCTTATTTAGTTCAGGATGTTGCAGGCTATGTAAATATTATCATGGATAAATTTAATAGTCTTGGTCTTGAAGTGCCTGAAGAGATTGGAGTTTACCTTGATTATAATATGGGTGCAAAAGGAATGATTAATATTATTGGATATTCGGCCCCTACAGGGTATTTAATTATTGATATTTTGGAGAATGTTGATCCTGTTGATTTTAAACAGACTTTGGCTCATGAATACATGCATTATACTCAAGATTATTATATGAGCGTTGCTCTTGATAATTATTTTTGGTGCGAGGTGAACGCACCTTTAAGTGGCTATCTGGTATGGAATACTATTTTAGAAAGATTAGAGCCTGAGGATGAAATTAAGAATAGGTTGGTTCGTTATAGAGATGATGCAAGTATATTTGAATTGTTGTCAAAATCTTGGGATAACGAAGCAACCTTGCCGGTTTTCGAAAAAAGAATCAATAGTGGAAATGCAAATCTGTCAGGTTCGTTTTTGCATTATATGCAAACCAAGCGAGCCGGAACAAAGCTGGATATTGTAAAGCTTTTAAAGGAGCATACTTTAGGTAGTAATCTGACAACGTGGTTGTGGAGAAGTTATTTAAATGAACAGATTGTATCTCAGTTGAATTCAACAGCAGGGGCGGAATATGATGCATATGTAAGGTATTTGCTGGAAGGAGGAGATGATAATTTTACAGTTATTAGCAAAGATGAGGGGAAGACTCCGTTGAGTCATGTTATTATGGTTTCTAAGTCTGGTCAAACTGAAGATTTTGCACGTAGGATATTATATGGTTTTAAAGAAGGTGAGGGGGAACCTCAGATAGATACTGTAAAAATGACCATCCCATATATGGCATCCAGAGTTGTATTGCTTCAGAATCAATCTGATGAGTTGGCAACGGTGGTCAGGTATAAAGCCAGTCATGCGCTCAATGAAAAATACAAAGTATATCATGGTAAATATAATTACGAAAGCAAAAAAATGGAGTTTGTTGATATTTCCGACAAAGAAAAATATGCATTGTTTTTAGAGCCAAAAACAAAAGATAATTCCGAAAAACAGATGCATGCCGGATTTTTGCTTTTTGTCAATACAAAATGTCCTACAGCTACTGAAACCGGTAGTGATTTTAATGTTGATGTTGAAATATCTGCCCAGCCGGTTCCAAATATTGTAGATGTTGCTTATGCCAATGTGGGTGATGGTTTTGTACACAACTTTAGTAATGGGAAACGCTATTTTATTTTAAGTGGGAATATGGAAAAAGTATTGCCGGATGACTATAACTATATGTTCCAGGTATTGGAGTATGATTCATATAAAACAGATATAAAAGATTCTTCATATACTGTTATCGTTAATTATAAACAAGAGCTTGTTATGGATAATGGACAGGATTTGCCTGTGTCAACAGGTACAGAGACAGGTTCTCAAACTATTACCTATAATTTTATGGAGGGATTGTTAGATATTACATTGAATCGTCATGTTGTCAATAGTTATAGTGGATATGTTGATTATAATACAAAAACAGAATACGACCCATTTATTGGTGGAATAGAGGATGAGACCTATCATGTAGTATATCAGGATATCACATCTTTTGAAAATAGAGATTATGGTACAGAATTCGGAGTTGGTGAGGTTGCTGAATTTACAACTTCTTCATCCGCAGAAACTCAGGCAGTGATCAAGAGCATGAGCGCTTCTTTTACTGACAATCACTATTATAGTAGTGGAGAACTAAATTCTGGTACATCAGGCTCTTATGTTTCTACTGATTATTCGGGCAGCGAAGTAAAGATTACGATTTGGTTGCATACAGAAAAACCAGAAGAGGAGTCGGATGTATATGAGCCCTTGTTTTAGTCTTGTTACTGAGCGAAGATAATTTAAAGAAAGTGTTGTGATAATGTTCGCAACACTTTTTTTTTGTATAAGGTTAGCAGGTTAGTAGACGGTTTGGAATTCCATATATTTATATATGCGTTATGTGAAATAATTTGTTGGAATATGACTTTTGAAGATTTGTAAAAAAAGATGTATTTGGGTATGTGTGGGGTGGTAAAATGGGAGGGTGGTTGAGTTATTGTGTGTTTTATTTAATGTGTTGCCCTGGTAATATTTGGGTGGAGGTAAATTAATTTAAACTTACATTATTTGTATGTGTTCTAAATAGAGGTAAAAGCTGATTTTTATCATATTGCATATGAAGTGGTGTAAAGTCTTGATGTTGATGTGTTATGGTGTAGTGGTGTGGTGAAAATATATGGTATAATGCAAAGGTGGTGTGTTAAAATAGGGGGTGTCCTGCTGAAAAAATATATACTTTTGCGGCAACGCATATAAAATTATTAATTAACAGTTTTTATTATTTATGTTTGATACTGGAACAACAACGTTCATGTTGCTGGCCACTAGCTTGGTTATGCTCATGACTCCAGGATTGGCATTTTTTTACGGGGGCTTGGCCTGTAAAAGAAATATTCTTGGAGTAATGATACAAAGTTTTGTATCGCTTGGAATCACTACTATTTTATGGTGGGCTTTTGGATATTCTTTATGTTTTAGCGGAGGAGAGGGCGCTATTATAGGGAATTTTGATAAGGCCTTTTTAAATGGAGTGGGTCTGGACTCGATGTATTCACCTGACAAACGTTTTCCTGAGCTGGTGTTTATTTCATATCAGATGATGTTTGCCATCATAACACCGGCGCTTATTACAGGGGCATTTGCAAACCGGGTTACATTTAAAGCGTACATCTTGTTTTTAATTGTATGGCAGATATTGGTATACTATCCATTTGTACATATGGTATGGGGTGGAGGATTACTTGCAGAGTGGGGAGTGCTCGATTTTGCAGGTGGTATCGTAGTGCATGCTACTGCTGGAGCTGCTGCCCTTGCATCCGTTTTTTATGTGGGAAAAAGAAGAAACCGGGATTCAAAGCCCAACAGTATTCCATTAGTGGCCGTAGGTACTGGTTTGTTATGGTTTGGGTGGTATGGTTTTAATGCTGGTTCAGAATTGTCGGTAAATGGTATTACAGCCATGGCTTTTTTAAACACAGATATTGCCGCATCAGTTGCTGCTATTACCTGGTTGGCCATAGAATGGGTGCGAACCGATCAAAAAAAGCCGACATTTATAGGCTTGTTAACTGGTTCAATTGCCGGATTGGCAACTATAACACCGGCAGCAGGATATGTTACCATTAATACAGCTGTGTTAATTGGAGTAATTGCAGCAATTGGCTGCTATATTGCTGTAAAAATAAAGGACAGGTTCCAATGGGATGATGCTCTTGATGTATGGGGCGTTCATGGTGTTGGAGGTGTTTTGGGTACCTTGATGCTAGGGTTGTTTGCAACAAAAGCTGTAAATGCAAATGGGGCAGATGGTTTGTTTTATGGTGATTCATCATTTCTTTTCAAGCAAGTTGTAGCCATTATTTTTTCTTCGGTATACGCCTTTGGTTTTACCTATGGTATGCTATGGTTAATCAATAAGATTACTCCGGTTAAAGTTTCTGTTGAAGACGAAGAAATGGGACTTGATGCTGCTTTACATGGTGAAACAGCAAGAGATAGTTATTAGAACTATTTAAAAAATACAATGAGATATGATAAAGGCCAGTAAGTATCAATTACCTACTGGCCTTTTTGCTTCTCCAAGAATGTTATATCTTTAGTATTTCGACATCATAGCAGCAATTCCCCCTCCGTTCTTTACATTGGTAAATCCTCGCTGCATCAAAACTTGTTGTGCATATGCCGAACGTGCCCCTGATGCACAATAAACAATTATTTCTCGATCTGTATTGTTTCCTATATCTGCCTTGTTTGCCATAATGTCATCTAACGGGATATTTACAGCATTGGGGAATGCACCTCCCATAAATTCGCCAGGCGTTCTAACATCAATTACCAAACGTTCCATTTCGTTGGCCGAAATATTTTTGTTAGTCTCCTCTTGCTCAATTGCTCTTTCTGCTGTTGATTTTTTTTCAACGGGTAATAGTTCAACATGGAAGTTTTTAAAACCTACAGTAATGGCATGGCGCTGCAGCGATATATGACCTCCTGATATATTGACGACTTCTTTACATCCTGCACCAACCAGAGTACGTAATGCCTGATGTCCTTTTTTACCAGTTTCATCATATACTATAATAGGAATGTCTTTGGGAATCTGGTCCAGATGCTTTGATAGCATCTCTATAGGTAAATGGTGTGCCCCTTTTAAACTGCTTTTCTGAAAAGCGAAAACATCTCTAACATCTAATACGATGACTTGCTGTTTTGATTCCAGGTAGGCGTCAAGGTTGCTTACGGGAATGCTGGTACTGTATCCTGATATCTTATTTTCAGCCGTATAGGCAGCCATATTCATAACATCATTGGCTGTTCCTATAGGAGGCGAATATGCAAAATCCATATCTGCTATTTCACTAACAGGTAATTTGGCCGCTGTTGCTGTTGCAATTACATCTAAACGTTTGTCGGCACCTTTATAGCCAGCAGTTTGTCCTCCAAGAATAATACCTGTTTTTTTATCAAAGACTAGCATAACGCTTACGGTTTCAGCCCCTGGATAATATGATGTATGATGTTCTTTATGTACAACCACGGCATCGGCATCAATTCCTGCAGCCAGGGCTTGTTTAAGCGAAAGACCGGTTGTGCCCGCTACTGCATCAAAAACTCGAACTACAGAGGTGCCTATAGAACCTTTGTAACTATGTTTTCCTCCCAAGGCGTTTTCCGCAGCAATTCTACCTTGTCTGTTTGCTGGTCCTGCTAAAGGTATTCTTACCTTTTTGCCATTGACACGATGCTCAATTTCAACCATATCTCCGGCGGCATAAATATCAGGATCTGAAGTCTCAAGTTTGTCGTTAACCAATAAGCCACCTGCTTCACCTATTGCCAAACCTGCATCCTTTGCCAATTGTAGGGTAGGTCGAACACCAATCGATAGAAGCACCATGTCAGCATCAATAACTTTTCCATTATCCAGTTCAACAGTGTTTGTATTTATTTTGGTGACTGCAGTTTCTGTATGCACATCAACACCATATTCAAGTAATTCGCGAGTTATAAAACCTGCTGTTTCAGCTTCCATAATTGACATTACATGCGGCATCTTTTCAACAACATGAACCTTTAGACCCCTTTTTACCAGGGCTTCAACCATTTCTAAGCCAATAAAACCTCCTCCAACAACAACTGCCGTTTTAGGATCTTTGTTGTTCAGGTGGTTATCTATTTTGTCCATATCTTCTAAGGTCCATAGACTAAAAACATGGTCGGTGTCTGCACCGGGCAGGTCTGGCTGAACTGGTCTTCCTCCCTGTGCCAATATAAGCTTTGTATACCCGTAACTGTTTTTTGACCCATCGCGGCTGTCAACTGTTTCAACCATGCGTGCCTCTTTATCAATTGCTGTTACCAAAGTATGAGTATGTACATCAACATCATACTGTTCTTTAAAACTTTCAGGGCTTTGCAGTATTAAGCTTGAGCGGTTTTTAATATCACCGGCTATATAATATGGGAGTCCGCAATTGGCAAATGAAATATCAGGCCCGGCTTCCAGCATTGTAATTTGGGCATCTGGTGAAATCCTTCTTGCTTTTGCTGCTGCTGTTGCTCCTGCAGCAACCCCTCCAATAATTAAAATTTTGTCCATATTTTGTATGTGTTTTTTTAAAAAGAAAAATTGATAGGTAAAACTATATTCAAATTATGAGGGAAAAAAGATTTCAACCTTGACTATAATCTGTTTCAAAATTGATCTTGAACAACTTTTTTATTGGGTAAAGTTTTATATTTGAAGATTCCTTGATAAAAAAAGATGTAATGAAGACTCTTTCAGAAAACGATAGTGAATATATATGTGAAATTAAAGCCCCCTGCTTTCAGGCATTAAATCCTGAAGAAGCCGACTTAATCCGGAGCAGCCGTACTCAGGTACTGTTTCGTAAGGGCGACAATTTGATAAAACAAGGGACTTTTGCATCTTATGTGCTTTTTGTGGTAAAGGGATTGGCTATACAGTATGTAGAAGGAGATAATAATAAGAGTTTTAATTTGCGTATCATTCAACCAGGTGAATTTGTGGGCTTGTCATCTGTATTTTCAGCCAATACATTTAGCTATTCATCTGTAGCTATTTGTGATTGCCAGGTGATGTTGGTTGAAAAAACAGCTATTTCAAAAGTCATTAATCAAAATGGTAGTTTTGGTTTGAGCCTGATAAGGAGGTATACAGAACAGAATAATAATCTATTTGAAACCTTGAGGGTGGTTTTGTATAAGCAAATGATGGGAAGAATAGCAGAAACCTTATTATATATAGATGAGATAAAGAAGGAGTATGTTGAGGTGTTTACTTTGTTAAGCAGGAAGAATCTGGCTGATTTTGCCGGTATTACCACAGAAAGTGCAGTCAAGATGCTGAAAATGCTTGATAAAGAAGGGGTGATTAAATTGGAAGGAAAGGATGTGGAGTTGTTGAATAAACCTTATTTGCTGGAGTTGAGCAAGAAAGGTTGAGCTTTTATTTTAAAAATTACAATTCATTATAATTTCTTTTGTATTTGATACTTGATATTTGACGATTGGGTCATTATTTTTGCGTTAATAAAATATGTTTTATTTATTTCGCGTCAAACTTAATATTCTAACACTAAAAAGTAAACTGAATGTTTATTCTTAAAAAGAAATATGTCCGTTCCAAACTAAAGCATCATGTGTTTTTCTTGCTATACGCTTTGTTTTATTGGAATGTAGCCATTCGGTTAGCACTATTTATACAATGGTTGGGGTATAAGTCAGAAAATACTGGCGAGATGCTTACAAAGGGAATGGTTTTCATGCACGACCGTATGTTAGGTTCATCTATAATCATTTCGGTTTTTGCAATACTTACCTGGTATATCCAAAATTTCGTTTATCCTTCTTGGGTTCGCAAATATCATATTAAACGATTAACACCGGTATTTGTATTGTTTGATACAGCAATATTTGTTTTGATTGGTGTTTTGCTCGGGTTGGTACATTATAGTGTAGATAAGGGCTTGGCATGGAGTGAGGTACGCCTTGAAATGGGCGATTTTCTTTTTAATTCTACCATACTGTTCTTTTTTACTGTAATGTTTGTGGGTAGCTATGTATACCAGCTGTTGATAACCCTGTTTCGTCAGATTGGATTTGGAAAGTTGGGAAGGGTTATGATGGGGTATTATCAGAAACCAAGGGAAGAAAACAGAATCTTTCTGTTTCTTGATCTGAAATCATCTACTACTTTTGCAGAGGAGTTAGGACACGAACAGTATAGTTATTTTATTCAGGACTGTTTTAAAATACTTTCAAACCCATTATTGCTAACTCAGGGAGTGGTTTACCAGTTTGTAGGTGATGAGGTAGTGGTAACCTGGGAAGCCCATAATCAAAAGAATTTTAAAAAGGCAGTTGATTTTTTCTTTCTCTTTCAAAAAGAACTGGAGGATAACCGTTCTTATTTTGAAGATAAATACAATATGGTTCCCATATTCTCTGCATCAATTAATTCAGGAAAAGTTATGTCGGCAGAAGTAGGTGAAATAAAAACTGAGTTAGCTTACCATGGAGATGTATTAAATACTGCAGCCCGCATTCAAAAGCAATGCAAACAGTACAATAAAGACATGTTGGTTACTGAAAACTTTGCCCTTACTTTGAATAACTTTAAAAATGGCTACGAAATTTGTTTTGTAGATCATGTCATGCTAAAGGGAAAGGCACAGAAAGTGAGACTTTATGAAGTGAGTTTCAGGAATTAGAAGTGTTGTAGGAATATGTAATATAGATTTCCTTCATGTCATCTCGCCAAAAAATGAGTATTGATACAATTTGATTATTGACTTACCTTTGATTATGTCCATTTTTAATTAGGGATATGATGAAAAGGTACATTTTTCTATTCATATTATTAATTGGGGTGTTGGGTAATGCTCAAAATAGTTATGTTGTGGATATTGATAACCGCAATATGGCTTTGGATTTATTGAATGTGGCAAAGGAGCGTATTGATGAAAACAAAAGTAAAGAAGCCATAAAAATATTGCTAAAAACTGTATCGATAGATTCTGTTTTACGTGATACTTACTTATTGATTTACCAGACCTGGCTTGCTGATAAGGATCTGAAAGATACCGTTGTTTATGCACTTCAGATAGGGAGAAAAATTTTTAAGGATGATGATGAACTGTGTTTTTATCTTGCAGAAATTCATCGCGATAGTTTTGAACTGCCCGAAGCCATTTTGGAGTATACAAACGCTACTAATTACGCCAGGCAAAATGGCGAAGACTTCTATCTGGTTCACTATTATTATTTTAACAGGGCTAATTGTTTTATGAAAATGGATATGTACGATGGGGCCCTTCATGATTATGATTATACCATTAAGTTGAAACCGGAGTTTACCAGTGCTTATTATAATAGAGGGGTTTGCTATTTTAAAAAGGGAGATAAAGCCAGGGCTTGTGCTGATTGGGAAAGGGCAACCCAATTGGGTTGTAAGGTATCAAAACAATATTTTGATACATATTGTAAGCATTAATAAAAAAAGGAGGCTGCCCGTTGAGCAACCTCCTTATAGTTATCTAATAATTGTTCAATTTACTTTTTGTAAAGAGGGTCGGCTCCAATAGTACCTACCAAATCATCAACAAATTTGTCTGATTCAACATAAGCAAGTCTTTCTTTTGCAATTGTAATCCTATTGTTAATGTTCATCTCATTAACAAGTTCTGTATTTTCAGCTTTACTTGCAAAGTCTTCAAGATCTGCTAATTGTTTGGTTGTGAAAGCAAGCTCTTTTGATTGCTTAAGCTTAAGTCTTTCTTTGTACCAATCGCTTTCAATTACGTATTCCCTGTCAAAATACTTGCGTAATTCCGGATCGCAGATATTTTTACCTTCATACTCTCCATAAGCCATAATGTTTAACAATATTTTCAATGGAGGTATAGCAGCTTCAACACTTCCGTCTTCAAAATATGCCAAGGCCACTTTTTGTTGGGCTTCAACAATATTGTTGATTCCATCAACGAAGTCTTCCATACCCTGAAGTTCTGGTTTAAGCATTTCTTCGCTGAACACAGCCTTTGGTTCGTCAAACAGACGGTTCATACATCTGAAAGCAAAGTTTTCAGTAATTCTATATCCTAAACGGCTAGCCAATACTTTTTTTCCTTCAAAATCAAAGTCTTCAAGCTTTTCTAAACAGCCTGTTTCAATTAATAGTTTAGGATCCCTGTCTTCCGGTACTAAACGTGCCCAAATTTCAGGAATCAATAAACTGATATCGTGATCAAAACGACTTTGACCAACATATCCTGCTGCCGAACTGAATCCTTGGTACTCAGTTAAGATGTATGATAATAAAGCGTTGTTCAAGTCAGATGTTGGGGCCAGCATATTAAATGGTCCTTTTGTTAAAGCACCTTCAGTACCCGCTCCGTGAGTTGATGGAGATTTACCTGTTAAACTACAGATGAAGTCCATAAATAATTCAGGAAGTTCCTGATAGTGAATTGGGTTGTAAACACTCAACGGACGAATTCCATTTTCTTTATCAACCGGGTTGTTTCTACGTCCTGGTAATACTGCATTTACAGTAGTGATCACAGGTTCGTCTTTTTTAATCCTTCTTCTTAGTCTGATACCTACGTCCGCTAAATAACTATCCTCTGTTTCAACAGCATAAATGTTCTTTTGCAGGTAACGAGGGTTTTTTGTAGGGCCGTCAGCCACTACGCGTGTATGCGAAGGTGTAACAAAGAAACCATCCTTATCGCTTTCTGCAACTTTTGATATCAGATCCTTAACTGGTTGAGTATATTTATCAAAGTTGATTGCATCCTCTACTAATTCAACGGCATCAGCTTTGCGCATTGGTTCGTAGTTGGTCAAGAATGTGTTTGGCTGAACCATGTCTAACTCAGCATCAATGTCATAACCTCTGATTACAGCCTCATCTGGACGTTGGAACAAGTGGCTCTCACAGTTCTTGGTTACTTTTACACTTGGGTTGCTATATTCATTGTTTAAGTGTGCAACTTTTGAAGCCGGGATAGTAATGGAAGCTGTAATGTCATCCTCCATCTGGATTTTGTGACTAGGCACAAAGTCTGAACGCAGTTTGTGTACTAACCAGTTACCATCTTTGCTAAAACCAATACGAACATAGCTACCGATAACCGCATTATTTTTATACATTAAGGTGGTTCCTGCACGACCGTTTACAATTTCTACAGTCATATAATCTTTCCAGTTGCCTTTTTCTGTATCGTTTCGGTATAAACGCTTGATAAATAATACTAAAGTTCTGATGTGCTCCGGCATATCTTTTAAGAACTTGTTGTATTCGTCGCTATACTGATCAGATGGTGTTAACAACTTAACCGCAGAACCTAAAGTTCTTTCTGTACTTAGGAAAGGACGTGAATCTCCAGCATCAGAACGGATGTTTTTCCATCTTGTAGAGTAGTCTTTGTTAATAATTTCATCAGCCAGTTTAAAATCTTCTTCAAGATTCTGAATGTTGAAAGTTCCGTATTTAATAGCGTTTTGCAGCGACTTGGAAATTTCAGATTTACCGCCACCTGAAACAGTACAGGGCTTGTGGCAGAACATTCCTTCTGCATTTGTATGAATCATTCTCCAAAGAGGTTGTGCCGGGTGCTTCACCAATTGGAACTTATCTCCGGATGGGTATACATAAATCTTATCGGGAGAAAGTTTTAAAGAGAATTCACTTCCGTTGTTGTCCCAGCTTACCGTACTCTTTTGAATATCAATGTCAGCGGTTTCGGGGATGTAAACAATATTCTTGTATTTTGTGTCAACAGCATAGCCTTCTGCTTTTAATTCAGCCTTGTCGCTGATTAATTCCATGGCTTCTTTAAAGCTGTAGTTGTAATCGAATTTTTGGATAAAGTTTTTGCCGAATACGTTTTCTCCCATAATTCCACGTGGGAAAGCAACGGCACCACCAGCATGTTCTTCTTCAACCAAACCATATAGGTTTGCCGAGTACCCGATTTGAGTTTTAACTTCTTTTTTAGAGTATCCGTAATAGTTATCTGCTATCAAGGTAATAACCACACCCCGGTCGTCTCTACAGGTTAGTTTAAAGGCACCCCCATCGTTATATAGTTCATCTTCTTTTTCCCAGCACATACCGTCTTTTTTCTGACGCTCAGTGGCTTCAGAGATATGTGGAAGACCAACATCTTTTTTCTTTAGTTTTGTCATTTGGGGAGCAAGGATGATACATCCGGTAGTCCCTGTCCAGTGCTCAACATCTAAAGCAGCATCGTTCTCTGCCAGGTTATGATCTCCTGCATTTCCAAAGATGCTTTCCACAAAATCAAGGTTACTGGCTAAACAACCTGGTGCAAAAAAGCGGATTTCCATGCTTTTTTCCTCGATAACACCTTCCACTTTCGGACACACAACAGGGCGCATTAAAAATGATACCATCACTTTAGCTTGCTTTTCCTGATTTGCTGTAAAAGGAAGGGTTTTAAAGTCGTCCGAAGGATTAAATGCAGCATTTAATAAATGTGCAAATGTTACTTTGGGTACTTCTTTTTTGTCTAAAGGAACAGGAAGTCCGCCTTCAACAATATGGAATGTACCTTTTGTTGTTCTTTTGTCGTTTGCAGGGTTGTTTAATATCCCTTGTTTAATCCTGTATGATTCGATCAGATCATTTTTGAATGTTTCGCCGTTTGGTGGTAAACTAACTTCACGGGCCATCCCTTTTTGGTTCAATACAAGTGTATTGTTTGGGATGCGAAGTGATTTGTCAATGTTTACATCCTTTAGGTAATCATTGATAAAGTTTTGTATCCTTGTATCAACCGGAGAAAGGTGATCGGACAACAATCTTGATTTTTCCCTAAAGCTGCTTATTAAACCTTCTGTCAATCCCATGAATTTGGCATTCGAAAGTTTTTTTTGGGCATCCGTTTCATCGTGAAATAGCGGTTGTCCTAATGCAGCCAATTGAAGGTTGATGTACTGGATCATGTCCTTACGATCCTTCTTGGTTGGTTTTAAGTTGAATACTTCCTCTTTCATTATCATTCGGTTTTATGAATCTTCATGTATTAAGCGCAGCAAAAATAATCAATTAAAGATATTTTTCTTCATTTAAAAATAAAATAATCATTAAAATGTGAGTTGTTATTACGAAAAGCGCCTAAAAATCTACAGATTGTAATTAAATATTGTTTAAAAACATACTTTATTAAAAAATGTGAATGTATATTGTGTTAATTTATAATTACCGTTAGCATAACATTCATGTAAACAAAAAGTTTAAGCGATAAGGTTTAAAACATAAAATTTGATTGAGTATTTAAAGGACTGTGAATATAGTAAATAATCGGGAGAAAATAAAGGGGGATATTTTTGAAATTATTTACGTAAAATCATGTAGAGAGGGGTGAGGTTTTAAAAAAAATGTTGCCATACAACAATAACTCTGATTATTATATGGCAACAATTATTTTTTATATTGTATGCCTGATGCTAAAAATCTTCATCAGATATTTTGTCTTCGGTATCGGCATTAAAGCTTTCAGACTCTTGCTGGAATGTTTCTGAATTTTTTTGTTGGTAGTCGCTTAGGGGTGTTAAGTGGTCTGGGATGGGTTCGTTAACTTCATCTTTGAAATAGGGAAACACATCGGCAATGTTGCTTTCTATAATTGAAGTGATATCAAAATCTACAGTCATTCCCTGCATAGATTCATTTATCCTGTCGTATGCTTCTTTTAGGTCAGAAGCCAGCACTAACATTTGATTTGATACTTTCTTTTCTTTTCCGGCATTTTCATCAATGCTAACAAAAACCACTTTGCATTTGTACCACTTATCGCCATCATCGTAAAAAAACAAATCGGTGTAGTTGGCTTTTTTTATCGAAGGAACAGAGAATTCTCCTCTGACGTATTGTTCCATCTCGGCATGGATTCTGCTCTCTGCCTCCGTGTACGATACGGCATCAATAAGGTATGGTAGATTTACTTTTTTTTCTTTACCAGTCTGTTCGTCAACTGTTTCATATTTAACTTTGCATTCAAACCAAGTATTCATTGTTGTCTTGTTTTATAATTTAGAAGGATGCAAATATAGCAGTGTTATTTATTAAAGGTTGCTTTTGGAGATTAAAATTTTGTCTCCTGTTTTCAGTTGCTTAAAATTATTTATTTAAAAATTCACTTTTTTTATACGTGTGGGGTTTATAATGATTGTCTTACTAGTAAAATAAGCATATTGTTATTGAAAACTGTAAGGTTATGAAACAAGATACAATTAGGAGAAACTTGTATAAAGTATTGAGAAAGACTGGTGTGCCAAGGGAGAGGATTGTTGAGGATGCTGCTTTAAAGGAAGAACTATTGGTTGATGAAATTGATTTAACTTGCTTTTTGTTTTTATTAGAGACGAAGTTTGAAGTTGAAATAGGCAATTCAGAATTGCCAAAATTAGAATCGGTAGGTTCAACCATTGAATATTTGCAAAAACATTGCGCCTAATACATATTTAATGTCAGATTATAAATAACCGAAAAACCAGGCTTTATGGCTTGGTTTTTTCGCGTTGTGGTACTACATTTATTTCCACTGCGTCCGATCGGAATATATTCTTCAAGCTTTCTTCGGGGTTGATTACGTTAAAATCTTTCCAGAAATCAACATCTTCATTATTTATTTTATCAGCTAATATATAATTGGTTTTAAAAGCCTCAGAATATTTAATTTTTTGTCCTTTGCCATTTATTGCATTGGTTATAAGTAATTCTGTGGTTGTAGTATAAATTGATTTTGTCTTTCGGTTTCTTTTGTCCAGTATTTTTATTTTTAGTTCGCCTCTGATACTGTTTAAAATCCATTTGTTGCCAAAGGGGCGGTAATCAATGTGATAGTTGGTGTGTATTGGGGTTGATTTTATCTTTTTTGCGTTTTTACGTATTAGATATTTTTCGCTTTCTTTCAGCGTTTTTTTTGTCATATTAAAATCGGCGCTTATTAGTGCGTAGGTTTCTGTATCTATGTGTAATTCCCCCTGGTAATATATGTTTTCTGTTTCAATAACTGGTTTAAACCCTACTTTATAAATAACTTTTCCATGTTCAAAGCCTTTTCCCAGGTAATGATATAGGTATTGTACGCCATCGTCGGTATTAAAGAAGTTGGTATGTTTTACAACGTCAATAGCAGCAAATAAACTTGGACCTCCTGCCAGTTTTAACCGTGCCAAAGAAATCTCCTTGTCATCAACGCTTTTGCGACCTTTAACGAATCTCGCTTTTTCTACATCATCAGAGTTATATGAGCTTTTGTAAATGTCAAGAACAGCTTCGGAAACTTCAATGTATTTTCCATCCTGCTTTATGGTTTCCCTAAAAAAGCCTGTAAGTAGCATGGGTGTTTCCGGGTAATTGTAGGGGATGTTTTGTTGTACCTGGTATATTATTTCAGGGGCCTTTAAATACTTAACCTCAATTTCCCTGATTTTTATTGTGGTAGGGTTGAGGTTGAGGTTTATTAAGCTGTCGCCCGATGGGATGTCAATGTTTTTTGTTTCGTAGCCTATGCTTGAAAAGCTGACTTTGCTGCCTATGTTGTTTCTAGGGATGAGAAACTTATAATATCCATCAAAATTACTGGTGGTACCAATGGCTTCCCCAGTGATTGAGATGTTTACCAGAGGGAGGTTTTTCCCATCTTCTGTTGATTTAATAAAGCCTTGAAGTATGATGTAATCTTTAACTTTAGTATTGCGAAATCCTTGTGATATGATCACTTGTTTGTCAGATATATGGACTGAGGGCGAATATTCTTTAAAAATATGTTGAATGACTGCGTTTATAGTCTGGTCTGTGAAATTTACATCAATAACTGAATCAAAAGGCAAGCCCGACGGATCATAGGCAAAGTGGAATTGATGTTTTTGGTGTAACGAATCAAGGAAATTTTCAATTGTGATGTTTTTGTATCGGGAAGATATCAGTAAAGAATCGGTAGGTGTGTTGGTTTTAAGTACCTGTGTATGTATTGTAGCAAAACAATAGAGCAAAAACAAAATTATGAGAGCCTTGAGTTTCATTTATATAAATATAAAGGAATAATTCTATATTAAAGACCAATAATAGAGATTACTCCTTTATTTTATATTCTAAGTTTAAGCTGTGTGACTTGTTGATTGTACTAAGTATGTGTTCAATGGTGTTTTTTTCAAACGTGGCGCTTATTTCATTTTCAGGGTTGAGTTCTTCTGTTCCTGAAATTTCTACATTATAAACTTCTTCAAGAAGTTTGATGGCATCGGTCATTTTATCCTTTTTAAATGAAATGTCTTTAGTTTTCCAGGATAAGTAATTTATATTCTTGTTTTCAGTTTTGGTTAATTGGTTTGTTTCCCGGTTATATATGGCTTTGTCACCTGCGTTTAAAAGTGTTTTATTTAAACTATCGTTGTGGGCAATAACTTCAACTATACCTGTTTTTACAATTACTTCGCTGTAATCAGAGTTTGGGTAGTCTTTTACATTGAATGATGTGCCCAATACCTTTATGGTAATATGTTTTGTGTGTATAACAAATGGGATTTTTTCATTTCTTTTTATATCAAAAAAAGCTTCGCCTTGTAATTCAAGAGTCCTTTTGTTTGTATTAAATGATTCTGGTAGCGATATAGAGCTGTGTCTGTTTAAATCTACCGATGATCCATCTTTTAAATTTACCTGTTCAACCAGGTTTTGTGTAGAAAAGGTAAAGAGGTGCTGAGGAGTCCTGTGCCAGTCTATAAACAAGAATATGCCAATGAGTATAATGATGGAAGCAGCTACAGCAACTAAATAGTACCTTTTATGTGTTTGTATTGTTTTTGAAGTGGTTTTGTTTCTAACGCTTTTCCATGCCCTTTCTATATCAATACTTTCGCTGGTCAGTGCATATTCTGCCTGTTCCACTTCGCTTAATAGTTTATTCCATTCGTTTATGTTATTGTCCTTATTGAGCCAAAGATCAAATTCTATTTGCTCTCGGGAGCTTGCTTCACCGGATATTACCTTCCCAGCCAGGTTCCAATCGATATTTTTATTAAACTTTTTCATTGCCATTGAATAATTACCATAAAATATGGTACACTTGTTTTTTTAACTCTACCAGATTTTCTCTCAAAAACTTTAGGGCTTTCCCCATTTGAATTTCCACTGTTTTGGGAGAGATGTTTAGTTTTGCAGCAATTTCACGGTATTTTAACCCCTCAAGTCGACTGAGTTTGAATATTTTTTTTCTCTGCTCAGGGAGTTGGTTTATGATGGATGATATTTTATCCATTACCCAACTGTCAGAATATACCATGGTTTCACTAATTTGGGTTTTGTCAGCCGATTGCCTGAAGTTCCTTTCTTGTTGTAATCGTTTGATTTCGTTGTTGCAGCTGTTTTTAACCGCAATCATTAAATACCCTTTTAATGAAACAACTTGATATTGCTTGCGTTTCTCCCAAAGTTTTACAAATACGTTTTGTACAATACTTTCTGCTTTGTCAGTATCGTGTAAAATCGTATTGGCAAAAGCAACCAAATGCACATAATGTTGCCTGAACACTTGTTCAAAGGCTTTCTGGTCTCCTTGTTTTATTTTTTCAAAGAGAATTCCGTCATTTATGTTTATGTGTTCCGCTTTTAGCATTAAACTGCAATTATGTTGCTTTACTTAAAGACAGGCAATAGTGGTATTTACCCCTATCTAAATTACAATTTATTTTTGTTTTCTTTTAAAAGTAATCAGTAATGCGGCATGGTCGGATGGGAAAAATGAATCGGTTTTGTCTATTACGCTTGCATCAATGGCTTCAATAGTTGTTCCCTTGTAATAAACAAAGTCTATCCTGTCGTTATACCCTTCCTTGAATATAGGTGAATATGTGTTTCCCTGTTTTTTTAGGTTGCCGGGCCATATTTGCCTGTAGGCATCAGTATAATTGTTTTCTTCCAACAGGATGGAGGTTGGAAAAGGGATGACTTTGTTGTATTTGTTGTTTATGTTGTCGGCAGTCCAGTCGAGATGGGACCCGCTGTTGAAATCCCCAGCCAATATGATGGAGCCGGATTCAATCTGGGTGCTGAATTTTTTCAGTTCGCTCAGGATGAACCGAACTTCGCTGCCCCTCGATTTTTCTTCAATGTTGATGATTGTATCCTGATTTGCCTCTGGGTTGGCAAGCATACCCTTGATGTTTGGAGTAAACGAAAGCCATATGGGACAGATAAGAATAGGGTCGTTTTCTTTGAGTAAGAGCTGTACTATGCCTATGTTTAATGGGCGGAATATTTGATGTGTTTTTGAAATGGGAAAGCGGCTTAGCAGACTCAGGTTTTCTGAGCATTTGTAATAAGTAAATCCCAGTTTGTCAGAAATGTATTGTCCGGCTCCAAAATCCTCCTGGAGGGATACAATATCTGCACCTGATTTTTTTATTACATTAACGATTTGATTTATTCCGGCTGTTTTTCCCATTTGTTTCCCACCATTCCATATGTTCCAGGTAAGTACTTTAAAGGTTTCCCCAGCATATTCTGTGGATGGAAGTTTTTCTTTTTTCAGGCATAGGTAGGCATTTTTAAAATCTTCATGACTAAGGGGTTTTGACCATATGCCAATTTCATCGATCATTCCGTTAAATGCATCCTTGGAATAATCGTTTGAGCCGGGATTACAGCCGATATGCAAATGGTAATCAGCTTCAAAGTTTGTAAAATTTTGCATGTTCAGTATTCCAACCGGTTGCCCGTCGAAATAGGTATAGGTCATGTTTTCATCCTTATTAATATAAAAGCCTAATTGATGCCATTTTCCGTCGTTTATCCTTTGACGCGATGGAGTGGCAGTATATTCCCAGTTTTGTAAACCATCAGATAGCTGTAGTTTCCAGGCACCTTTGGGGGTGGTTGAAATAATCCATCCTTTTTCATGACTGGCATCAATGCTTTTGTTTCCGATTATTCCATATGTTTCCAGGTCGTTTAGTTTTTGCTTTACCCATACCATAACGGCCATTTGAGGTTGGTGCTCAAGCATCAGGTCGCCTTTGGTTTTTATGATTACAGGTTTTCTGGATCGTGATGTAATGGATAAATCAAGACAGGAATCTTTGATCCCGGGTTTATATGAGAGGTTTTGGTTACCAAATGTCTTGAAATCTTCAATCCCGCTGGAAGTGTTGTTTTCGTTAAAGTCGAAATAAATCATGGGAACAGATGGGATTTGTGGATCCGGGTGAAACAATTCGCATGATGTAAAAAAAATCGTAAATGCCAGGATAATTGAAAATTTCATAACAAACTCTTACTTGTTGTTTCTTGCTTTTTCGAGAAAAGGACTAATAATGTTACAATATGATTTCTAATTTACAAAGTTTCGGTAATTAAAATGCTTTAAGTGTTGGTAAAACTATTGTTGCATGTGGGTATAACGAAGGAAAAACAATAAATAAACTTTTGAACAAGGTTTGGTGTTTAAGTAAATATGGTTAAATTTTAATAATGTGTTTTGATTGTATTCTAATCAGTTTAAAATTAATCTAATTAACAGGTTTAAAGATGAAGAAGTTTTTTATAGCAACACTAGTGGTTGTTGCAATGGCTATTGCAGGTACTTTAATATGGTTGTATACTCTTGAAGGAAATTACAAGGTGGAGCGGAATATAACCATAAATAAAGCTTCGGAAGAGGTTTTTGACTTAATTGTTGATTTTAATAAGTGGGGAACGTGGTCGCCCTGGTTGTGTATGGAACCCGGTGCAAGGGTGGAAGTTTCAGGCTCTGGCTTTGAGTTGGATAATGAATATAGATGGGAAGGGGAATTGGTAGGTTCCGGAGTTATCAAACATACTGAGATCGTGCCACGAAATTATATAAAGCAGGAAATCAGGTTTATAAAGCCTTTTGAATCCAGTTCGTTGGTGTACTGGAATTTTAAAATAATCAATGATTCTGTTACTAATGTGACCTGGGGGATGCAAGGAGAAATGCCTTTTTTGTTCCGGTTCATGACAAAAATGATGGAACCTATGGTTGGGATGGATTATGAGAGGGGATTAAAAATGATTAAAGATTATGCTGAGAAGGGTTATGTTGCTTCGGATATAAAAATTGATGGAATAGTGGATTGTCCTTCCTTTAAATATGTGGGAGAAAAAGTGGCTTGTGAACTGGATGAAGTCGGATCTACCATGCCAAAGGTGTTTGGGAACTTAAAAACAATGGCAGATGAAAGGGGACTGGATTATAACCGTGCTCTATCCTTATATCATGAATTTGATTTTTTTACAAAAAAGTGTGTATATACTGCCGCAGTGCCTGTAATGGGAGAAGTAACTGTTCCCGAACCCTGGTATCAGGGTGAGATTCCATCTGTAAAAGCGGTGAAGATTACATTTAAAGGAGACTATGAACATCTTGGGAATGCCTGGTCTGCAGGAATGAGCTATATGCAGGTTCATAAGCTTTCTGAGAGCAAGGAAGTGGTTCCTTTTGAGGTTTATATAAATGATCCGAAGGTAGTAGCCGACGAAAGACAGTGGGTAACTGAGGTTTATATGCCGATAAAATAGCACTAATGATCTGATTACTAAACAATGCTATCGTAATTTGTTTTAATATATGCCACGAAAAAAGATAGAGTTATTTGCCAGTAAAGTTGTAGAATTGAATCATGTCGTTTCGAATGTTTACACGCTTTCCTTTGTAAGAAAATTTGAGTTTGTACCCGGACAGGTTGTTGCCCTGGCAATTAATAATGAGCATGAACCAAGGTTGTACAGTATAGCCAGTGGGGCAGATGAAAATGTGTTTACTATTCTTTTTGATGTTGTGCCTGATGGATTTTTAACCCCACAACTAATCCGGCTTAAAGAGGGAGATGAGGTTTTTGTTTCAAAACCTTTTGGCGATTTTACACCGGAAAAGGGTGATAAATGGTGGATTGCTACCGGTACAGGTATTGCCCCGTTTGTTTCTATGGCTAAATCAGGGTGCAATTTGCCCTTAAAAATACTTCATGGTAGCAGAACCCTGGATCATTTTCTATATCAGGATCTTTTTGAGGAATGTATGGGGGAGGGGTATCTTCGCTTTTGTACTGCCGAAAATTCTGATAAAGTTTATTCCGGTAGATTAACCACCTGGTTAAAAGAGCAAAGTAGTTTACCAAAACAGATTAAATATTACCTTTGCGGAAACCCGGATATGGTTGTAGATGTAAGGGATATTATTTTAGAAAAGGATATAGATTTTGCAAATGTTAAAGCCGAAATTTATTTTTAATCAATGTGCTTTATTGTAAAATGGTTTGTCTTGCCAGATATATAGCGTATACGCTGCAAGGATTCTATGCTTAAATAAATGATATTAACTGTGCCGGGTATAAAGCAATCACGATAAACAAGAAAATGATGAACAAAGAAGCGCTGTTTGGGAAAACCTTGGAAGAATTAAAGGGGGTGGTTAAGGAGTTAAAGTTTCCTGGATTTGTAGCAAAGCAGTTGGTAGACTGGCTATACAAAAAAAAAGTAGGGAGTTTTGATGATATGTTGAATATCTCAAAAAAAAACCGGGAAGTGTTAAAAGCCCGTTTTGAAGTAGGTTTATCGACCTATAGCAATGTGCAGGAATCAATTGACGGGACAAAAAAATACCTGTTTAAAACAGTTTCCGATCAATATATAGAGGCAGCTTATATACCGTCAGAGAACAGAAAAACATTGTGTGTGAGTTCGCAGGTGGGTTGTAAAATGGGATGCCTGTTTTGTATGACCGGGAAGCAAGGGTTTCAGAAAAACCTTACTGCCGGAGAGATATTGAATCAAATGGTAAGTATCAACGAAAAAGATGAGCTTACCAATTTGGTATATATGGGTATGGGAGAGCCTATGGATAATATTGACGAAGTGCTCAAAAGTCTGGAGATTATTACATCGGAATGGGGATTTGCCTGGAGCCCTCGAAGGGTAAATGTTTCTACCATTGGGGTTATACCTGCGATGCGAAGGTTTATTGAAGAAAGTGATTGTCATTTGGCCATTAGTATGCATGCAGCTTTAAATGAACAACGAAAGGAATTGATGCCTATAGAAAATGTATATTCAATAGAAAATGTGGTGAATGTACTAAGGGAATATGATTTTGGTCGTCAAAGGAGAATTTCTTTTGAATATATTATGTTTAGTGGTGTGAATGATTCTAAAATGCATGCTGAAGCCCTTGTGAAATTGATAAATGGATTAAAGGCCAGGGTTAACCTGATTAAGTTTCATCCCATTCCCAATTCCCCGTTAAAGGGATGTTCGGATGAGGTGATGGAGAAATTTAAACAAATACTGGAAAATAAAGGTGTTACAACAACTGTTAGGAAGTCGAGAGGGGAGGATATTTATGCAGCTTGTGGTTTGTTAAGTACCAAAAAGCTTGTTGAGACCTCAAAAGGAAAAGACTATTGATATTTAGTTTTGGTATTTTAATGAAGTGACAGGTTGTTATATTGAACTTTTATTTTACAGAATGTATTTGTGTGTTTGGTTAAATTGATTTATATTTGAGTAAGCCTGAATTATTTATGAATAAAAGAGGCCGGAATGTTTAATCAAACAATTATTTTAAATGTTTAAATTAATGGTAAGTGGTAATCTGGGTTCTGACGCCACTATAAAAGAAGTTGGAAACAACAAAGTGATCAATTTTGATGTAGCTGTTTCCAGAACCTATAAGAATTCAAAGGGAGAAAAGGTTGAGAAAACCGAATGGGTAAGAGCGGATATTTGGCGTTCGAAAGAAAGTGATACCAAATTTGTGGATTACCTGAAAAAAGGAAAGAAAGTTTTAGTAGAAGGAGAACCATATAGCTCTGGATACCAAACCAAAACAGGGGACGTTCAATCGGCCTTATGTGTGAGAGTTAAAGATTTTGAATTTTTAAATTAAGATTAACCATCTTAATATTGATTAAAGCCGGTATTTATTGCCGGCTTTTTTTTTGAAATGATGTTTTTCACCCGATTTGCCGTATGTTAACCACACAAAAGGGTTTCAGGAAAGGGCTTTTATTATTGAAAATGGCAAACAAGTTTTTTATTAGCATGGTTTATTTAGGGAGAGGAAGGTGTCAAAAAAACGAATCGCAAACATTGGTAATAAAAATTCTCATGATCTGTTGCAATAAAATAAAGGAGAAATGAATATTTTTGCTAAAAATGATATTAAATGATCCGAAAAAGTAGAGTTTCAACCGTAGTTATTGCATTATCAATAGTTTTATTGTCGGGCTGCGGTCCCACTTCCGAAGAAATTGCCAGAGAAAAGTTTGACAGGGCTTCGGGCCTGTATGATCAAGGGCATTTCAATGACGCCATGTTAATACTGGATTCCATAACTATAGATTTTCCATCCGAAATAGAATTTGTTGCCAGGGCAGAAGATCTGATCCGAAAAATTAAAATCAGTGAACAGGAGCGTAGCCTCTCTTTTTTAGACAGCGCATTGGTTAAGAAAGAAAAAGAGTTGGAAGTTTTAATGAAAAACTTTAGGGTAAGCAAAGAATACGGTGAAAAGGAAATATTAATCCATAAAAGGCAAAAACCTCAAAACTCTTTTAACCGGACTTATCTTAGGGCTCATTTAGATATGGATGGTAATTTTTATATATCAAGCCGATATTCGGGCGACCATTATATTAACCATTCAAAAATTAAGGTTTACCACAAAGACCAGTCTGTGGTGAGTGAAGAAATTCCTTACGATGAATTTGATAACCGGCATTTTGAAGATGGGGGCACCTATTGGGAAGTTGTAAACTATAAAGACAATGCCGATAATGGAATTATTGATTTTATTGCCCAAAATGTAGATAAACCCTTGAAGGTTCAGTATATAGGTAAGAAGTACTATTATATTGTTATGGAAAAATTTGATAAGGAAGCCATAAGCGATGGGTATGAAATTTCCTTTGTTTTAAAAGAAATTTCAAAAATTAAAAAGGAAATCAAAATTGCCAAAACGCAATTGAGTCGTTTGAAATAGTATTTCAAACTCTTTACAAAAGTGCTCCGGCATCCTTATCAATTAAAAATACTGGAGAATCAACCAATGAAGCAGGGTAATTTTTATATCCTGCTTTTTTATTTATGATTTCATTTAGTTTTTCTGCCTTATCCTTGCCTGTTATTAAAAAGAAAATCTCTTTGGCGTTGTTGATGGTTTTACCGGTAAATGAAATCCTTCTCTGTCCTGACTCCGGGTGCCATGCAGGAACGCATAAATCAGCAGAGTCCCAAAGATTGATTTGATGAGGAAAGATGGATGCTGTATGCCCATCTGATCCCATGCCCAGAAGTACCATATCAAATTGAGGTATTCCATTCACTATGGGAAGTGTATGTTTGAGATGTTGTTCGTAAGCCTTTGCCTCTGCATCAATCTCATTTTCCCCTTTAATTCTATGGATGTTTGTTTGGGGAATAGGTACTTTGCTAATCAAATGGTCGTAAGTCATTTTATAGTTGCTCTCAGCATCGTCAGGCCCAACACACCTTTCATCCCCCCAAAAAAGGTGAATTTTATTCCAGTCAATTTTATCTTTATATTGAGATACAAGTACATCAAATATAGCTTTAGGAGTACTACCCCCTGAAAGTGCAATGGTAAATTTATTATTGGTGCTTAGCCTGCTTAAAAGTATATCACCAAAGTACCCGGCTAATTTTTGTTTTGTGTCAAATATCTTAAGGTCTTTCATTTTTCATAGTTTAAAACCACCAACCAGTAACCTGTAACCAGGTGCCAGGAGCCAGTAACCAATTACAATTCACAATAATTGCCATCGTTAGCCAGATTCTTACAAGGATACCTCCATGACAGATGGGGGTCTTCAAAAAGGTTGTCGGCAATATCCGGCCCCCAGGTTCCGGCAGGATAGCCATGAACACTAATGTTGCGATCCTTTTCCCAGGCGTCCTGTATGGGTTTAATAAATTTCCAGGCCGCTTCTACAGCATCCCCTCTGGAGTAAAGCGTAGAATCTCCCAACATACAATCGTGCAATAATCTTTCATAGGCACTGGGTAGTTCTTTTTCCGACAGGTCAGCATAGTGGAAATCCATATTCACATTTTGAACGTTAAACCCTGATCCGGGTACCTTCATGCCAAATTTTAGCAATAAACCTTCATCCGGTTGAATGCGGATAACCAATTGATTCTGGTTATTGGTTATGGCTGTATTGCCGGCAAAAAGATGATGAGGGGTTTGCTTAAAGTGAATAACAACCTCCGTAACTCGGGTTGGTAGCATCTTACCGGTTCTGATGAAGAACGGTACGCCAGCCCAACGCATATTATCAATAAAAAACTTCATGGCTACGTAGGTTTCAGTTCTTGATTCAGGATTAACACCTGTTTCTTCCCTGTAGCCTTTTACTTTTACACCTTTAATGGTTGATGGCATGTATTGACCACGTATAACATGTTTGTCAACCTCATCCTCCTTTATGGGGCGGATTGACTGAAGCACTTTTACTATTTCATTACGGATACTGTTTGAGTCAATGATGGCAGGTGGTTCCATACTAACCAGGCTGGCCAATAAAAGCAGGTGGTTTTGAAGCATATCCCTTAAAGCCCCTGAGCCTTCATAATATCCCCCTCTGGAACCAACTCCAATGCTTTCTGCAGATGTGATCTCCACATGGCTTACGTAATTCCTGTTCCAAAGAGGCTCAAAAATTCCATTGGAGAATCTGGTTACCAATAGGTTTTGAACAGTTTCTTTACCTAAGTAATGGTCTATCCTGTAAATTTGATCTTCTTTATAATCCTTTAGCAGGTGATTGTTTAGCTTTTGAGCACTCTCCAAGTCATAACCAAAGGGTTTTTCTACAATAAGTCTTTTAAAACCTGTGTTTTCAGAATTTAGTCCTTGTTTAGCAAGGTTTTCCGGGATAACAGTATACATACTAGGAGGCGTGGCCAGATAAAAGATGAAATTTTCACCTGTGCCAGTTTCTTTATCAAGGTTTAATAAGGTTGATTTAAAACCGTTATAATCCTCTGCATTTTTTGTATTTAACGAAGTGTAGTATAGTTTTTTAACAAAGGATTTTAATTTCTCTGCTTTATTGGAACTTGCTTTAACCATAGAAGCAAAGGTTTCTATACCTTCTCCCATTCTTTTTCTGAATTCTTCATCGGTAAAGGAAGTTCTGCCTACCCCTAAAATGGCAAATTTTTCGGGAAGGGTATCTTTAATATATAAATCAAAAATGGCTGGAATCAGTTTTCTGTGAGTTAAATCTCCTGATGCTCCAAAAATTACTAATATATGGTTTTCCGGTTTTCTCATATTTTATCGCTATTCAATGCTAATGTAGAGATATTAACAACAAAAATTGTTTTTGGTTGTGCAAAATTATGGATTAGTTCGGTTAAAATAGTGTTTTGAGTCGCCCCATTGTCCTAACCCAACTTCCCTGTTGGCCAGTTCAATCCTCATATTCATACAATTGCCACAATCTTCAGCGCCTTCATCAATACAAGGTTTATTTTCGTATAACTGATAATTTTTTCTGTTTAAGGTAGGGGTAATGTTGGGCATGATTACATTTGCTCCATGTTTTAGGGCTTTTTCTCTTCCCATGGGATCAATAGCCTGAAGTGCCGTTGCTGCAGCAATATTGATGTCTTTCATCAGGATCCTTAACACAGCAATCATGTTTAGTGCGGTATTAAAACGTTTCCCGATATGCCAAAGTTTGTGCCTTTCTTTGTATAAAGGGGTATCCTTGTGTTCAATATACGGGCCCATCCCACACATATCAATATCAAATTCTTTCATAAACAGCAGATCTCTTGCCAAATCATCAAAGGTTTGACCAGGCAGGCCAATCATTACGCCAGTTCCGGTCTGGTAGCCAATTTTTCTGAGTAAATGCAGGCAATTTAACCGGGTGTTAAAATGATGAAGTTCATCTTTAGGATGAATCTGCTCATATAGTTCTTTTGTGGAACTTTCAATTCTGAGCAGATATCGGTGGGCACCACTGTTAAACCATTTTTGGTATGTTTCTTTGGTTTGTTCGCCAAGGCTTAAGGTAATCCCAATTTCAGCGTTAGTAGCTTCTTTAATTCTTTTTATCAGATGGTCAATTCTGTTTACAAAATGGTTGTCGCTACGTTCTCCTCCCTGAATCACAATAGAGGCATATCTGTTTTTCCAGGCAAAAACAGCTGCATTTACAATGTCATCATCACTAATGTTATATCGTTCTACATTTTTATTGTCCTTTCTGATGCCACAGTAATAACAGTTTTTTGAGCATACATTCGAAAACTCGATCAATCCCCTGTAATATACTTTGTTGCCTACGTATTTAAGCTGAACCTCTTCGGCTTTCCTAAAAAGAAGTTTCTGCTCTTCTCCTTCCAGGTTGAGTAGTTGCGACAAATCTTGTAAATTAAGTTCTGTTTTGTTGATTATGTTTTGAATGTCGTTTGCCATATTGCTAAAATCAATTGAGGTACAAAAATACTTTTTTATTTACAGTTATCAATTAACAATTAAGAATTGATATTATTCATTGTATTTTTTATATGAATTTATGAGTTTTGGTAATACCGTTTGTTTAATATCAAAATCTGAAAAATGATAAACAATCAACTTTTAAATCCCCAAAGCATTGCCGTTATTGGAGGATCTGATGATCTGACAAAGCCCGGAGGTAAAATACTCCAAAATATTGTAGCAAGTTTTAAGGGCGCGATTTATGTTACCAACTTAAAGTCGCCAGATGTTCAGGGGCAGAAAACCTTTTCATGTGTTGAAGACATACCGGCTAAGGTTGATTTAGCAGTGTTGGCTGTTGCTGCAAAATTTTGTTTGGGTGCAGTTAAAACCCTTGCCATACAGAAAGGCACAAAGGCATTTATTATTATTTCGGCAGGCTTTGGAGAGGAAAGTGAAGAAGGCGCCAGGGTGGAGCAAGAGATTGTGGATGTTATCAATTCGGTTGGGGGATGTTTGATTGGCCCAAATTGTATTGGGATGATGAATAGTGTTCACCATAGTGTATTTACAGCACCGATCCCGGATTTGCAGGATGAGGGAGCTGATTTCATTTCAGCCTCAGGGGCTACCGCAGTTTTTATTTTAGAAGCGGGGATGCCTTTAGGACTAAAGTTTAATAGTGTTTATTCGGTTGGTAACAGTGCGCAAATTGGGGTGGAAGATATTTTGGAATACCTTGATGAAACTTTTGATTATGAGAGGAGCTCCCGTATCAAGCTCTTGTATATGGAGAGTATAAAAGATGCCGCAAAACTGCTAAAGCATGCCAGATCGTTAAATAAGAAAGGATGTAGGATTGCGGCAATAAAAGCGGGTTCCTCGGATGAGGGTAGCAGGGCTGCATCGAGTCATACCGGGGCAATAGCCAACCCGGATGTGGCAGTAGATGCTTTGTTTAAAAAGGCAGGGATAGTCCGCTGCTATGGCAGGGGGGAGTTGGCTACGGTGGCAGCAGTTTTTATGTGTAAAGAGTTGGAAGGTAAAAAACTGGCCATTGTTACCCATGCTGGTGGTCCAGCAGTAATGCTAACGGATGCCCTTTCGGGTGGAGGGTTTAACATTCCAACATTAAAAGGGGAGAAAGCATCGGCTTTAAAAGAAAAACTTTATGATGGGTCGAGTGTGGCCAACCCTATTGATTTTTTAGCTACAGGCAATGCGGAGCAACTGGGACATATAATTGATGCTTGCGAAAATGATTTTGATGAGATAGATGGTATGGTGGTTATTTTTGGAAGTCCTGGACTTGTTCCTGTAAAAGATGTTTATGAAATGCTTCATCATAAGATGCAAATTGGTTCTAAACCAATTTTTCCGGTATTGCCCTCAATTATCAATGTGAAAAATGATATAGAATACTTTGTATCCAAAGGAAATGTTTGTTTTCCGGATGAAGTGTTGTTTGCCGAGGCGTTGATTAAAGTTCAGAACCGGCATAGGGACTTGTTTGAAACTGATCCTATTGATGTGGTAGATGCAATTGCAGGAATTGTAGCTCAGAATAAGGATGGGTATTTAGCTCCTGAGGTAGTAAGTGAAGTTCTGGCGTTAGCCGGTATCCCTTTTGTGGAAGAGGTTGTGGTTACTCAGGAAGATGAACTTGAAAATGTAGCAAATAAAATAGGCTTTCCTGTTGTGATAAAGGTGGTTGGCCCGGTACATAAATCAGATGTGGGCGGTGTTGTGTTGGATATTGATAATATGGATAGGCTAACAAAGGAGTATCAACGTTTAATGGATATCCAGGGAGCGCAAGGAGTGTTGATTCAACCTATGGTTTCGGGAATAGAGCTGTTTTTGGGTGCAAAATACGAAGAGGGCTTTGGACATGTGGTATTGTGTGGCTTGGGGGGTATTTTTGTTGAAGTAATGGGAGATGTTAGTTCTGGTTTGGCTCCTTTGTGCAAACAGGAAGCATTGGGTATGATTAAAGCATTAAAAGGGTATGATATTTTAAAAGGAGTCAGAGGAGTAGATGGCGTTTCAATTGATGGATTTGTTGATGTTATTGTGAAATTTTCCAATATGCTGACGTATACCCCTGAAATAAAAGAGATAGATATAAATCCCTTGATGGGGAACCGGGATACGATTATTGCTGTGGATGCCAGGATCAGGGTGGCGCATGGTTGGAAATAGAGAAATAGCTATTAGCTGATAGGACGGCTGCGCCTTTAGGACGCTTCGCTTTAGCTTGATTGCTTGCTACTACAGCATTTTTGCTCAGGAGCAGCATTTTCCCGGATCCGTTCTTTATAAGCGCCCTGTAAATAAGATCGGATCCATATAATTTAGCCATTAGCAGATAGAACGGCTACGCCTTTAGGACGCTTCGCTTTAGCTTGATTGCTTGCTACTAATACACATTTTGCTCAGGAGCAGCATTTTCCCGGATCAGATCTTTATAAGCGCCTTGTAAATAAGATCGAATCCGTATAATTTAGCTATAAGCAGATAGGACGACTATGCCTTTAGGACGCTTCGCTTTAGCTTGATAACTTGTTACTACAGCATTTTTGCTCAGGAGCAGCATTTCCCCGGATCCGATCTTTATAAGCGCCTTGTAAATAAGATCTGATCCGTATAATTTAGCCATTAGCTGATAGAACGGCTACGCCTATAGGACGCTTCGCTTTAGCCTGATTGCTTGCTACTACAGCATTTTTGCTAAGAAGCAGTATTTCCCCGGATCCGTTCTTTATAAGCGCCCTGTAAATAAGATCGGATCCATATAATTTAGCCAATAGCTGATAGGACGGCTATGCCTTTAGGACGCTTCGCTTTAGCCTGATTGCTTGCTACTACAGCATTTTCCCGGATCAGATCTTTGTAAGCGATTTGTAAAAAAGATCGGATCCGTATAATTTAGCTATAAGCAGATAGGACGGTTACGCCTTTAGGACGCTTCGCTTTAGCTTGATTGCTTGCTACTACAGCATTTTTGTACAGGAACAGCATTTTCCCGGATCAGATCTTTATAAGCACCTTGAAATTAAGATCAGATCCGTATAATAGTCATTAGCTGATAGGACGGCTACGCCTATAGGACGCTGCGCTTTAGCCTGCTTGCTTGCTACTACAGCATTTTTGCTCAGGAGCAGTATTTCCCGTATCCGATCTTTATAAGCACCTTGAAATTAAGATCGGATCCGTATAATTTAGCCATTAGCTGATAGGACAGCTACGCCTTTAGGACGCTACGCTTTAGCTTGAATGCTTGCTACTACAGCATCTTTTGCTCAGGAGCGGCATTTTCCCGGATCCGTTCTTTATAAGCGCCCTGTAAATAAGATCGGATCCATATAATTTAGCCATTAGCTGATAGAACGGCTGCGCCTTTAGGACGCTTCGCTTTAGCCTGATTGCTTGCTACTACAGCATTTTTGCTCAGGAGCAGCATTTTCCCGGATCCGTATTAATCAGGCAAATTGTCTGTGTAATATCTGCTAAAAATCATATTTGTAAATGTTAACCCTTACTTTTTGGGGGATATTGTATATTTTTATGGCTGTTTTGCAATAAAAATTACAAAGGACTATATGATGCAAAAAAATATTTGGGTAATTGTATTGATAACGATAGCGTTAGGTTGCCAATCGAAGCAATCGGAATTGATAACGGGGAAATTTGAGACCTACAAAATTGATGTGGGCAATATTGAAACATTTGTTCCAACAGAGGGGTATGTAATCCCGGCCAATGAAGTGCTCTTGCTAAGTCCTGCCGCGAGTATCGTAGCAAAAATTGTAAAGGAACCCGGCCATCCGGTAAAAGAAGGTGATGTAATCGTAAAACTGGATACTAAATCTATTGAGGCCAAAATAGAACAGCTTAACGATCAATTGGCTGTAAAAGAAAATAATCTGGAAAAGAACAGGTTGAATGCCAGAAGCACCAGGGCTGATCTGGCTTATAATGAAGAAACTAAAAAGTTAAAAATTGCCTCTATAAAATCTACCCTTGCCGATCAAAAACAATTGTTGGAAGTAGGGGGTATTTCACAGGCCAAATATGATAAGACCAAGCAAGAGCTGGTTTTGGCAGAAAAGGACTTAAAGTTGGTTCGGGAAAAAAACTCTATCAGGATTGCACAGTTGGCTGCTGATGAAAAAGGATTGTTGCTGCAAATTGAAATGCAGCAAAAGGAGCTTGGTAATCAGAAAGAGTTACTCGGATTAATGGAGGTTAAAGCCCCTTCGGATGGGATTGTCCTTTCGGTAAACGCTAAAGAGGGTGAAAAAATCCAGGGAGAAAAGTTGCTTGTTACCATGTCCGATCTGTCGCGGCTTAAAATCAGGGCTTCTATCGATAGTAAGTTTAAAAATCTTATAAAAACTGGTCGAAGGGCTTATGTTTTGGTCGATAAAAACCGTCTGGAGGGAAGGGTAGCCAGCGTTAATCCTCAGTTGGAGAATAATAACTTAGGTTTTACGATTTGCTTAACAGAAAGTGACCATCCAAAGTTAATCCCAAATCAAAAGGTTAACCTTGAAGTTGTTAAAAGAGCAAGGTATGATGTGTTGAGGATAAAACGGGGTTCTTTGTTTAATAATAAGAAGAATCAGAAAGCCTTATTGGTTAGCGGTGACAGTGCCGTTCGTAAGGAAGTTACATTGGGTTTGATTACCGATGAGTTTATTGAGGTTAAAGAGGGGCTTAAAGAAGGGGATGAAATCGTAATATCATCAGAAGTTCCGTTAAAAGAGGTGGGATCTGTAAAAATAGAAAAGCGTTAAAGGGTGTGGGATGAGACGAATTGTTTGCATTATTACAGGGGTGTTCTTTTTAGTTTTAGTAAAGGCAGAATCACAGGAAAAGAAATTAAACCTCAGCTTAAGAAATGTGGTTGATTTAGCAGTAAGTCAGTCTTCTGCTGTTAAATATGCACAAAACCGGTATGAAAATAACTATTGGAGGTGGAAGAACTTTCAAACCCAGTTTCGCCCTCAGTTTGTGTTGAGTGGTGATTTGCCTAATTATGAGGAAGGCACCCGGCCTATTACCCAGAATGATGGTAGTGTGCAGTTTAGGGAGGTGGGTTATTTTAAAAACAGTGCGCAGTTATCGGTTAACCAGTCCATACCGCAATCAGGAACTTACATTTACGCAAAAAGTACGCTTTTTAGGTATGAGGATTTAGTTCATGAATACACAAACTTTCAGGGGAATCCATTTTTGATTGGTGTTACACAACCGATTTTTGCCTATAACTGGATGAAGTGGTCGAAAAAAACAGAGCCATTGATTTATAATGAAGCCCAAAAATATTTTATTGAATCACTGGAAGATATTTCCAGAAAAGCTGTTTCGTTGTTTTTTACCTATTTAAAAGTGCAAACCAATTTTAAACTGGCAGAAAATAGTTTAAACAACAGCAAGGATAACCTTAGAATTGCAGAGACAAAAATCAAACTGGGTATTATTAGTGAAAATGATTACTCAAGGATAAAATTATCGGTACTAACTGCCCAAAAGGCCTTGAGTCAGGCCACTATGGATTTAAGAAATGCGGATTTTGCACTGAAAAAATATATCGGACTGGATCAGTCAACCAATGTGGAGTTGTCAATGCCATTAAATATGGTTCTGTTTAATGTGGATCCGGATAAGGCTTTAGAAGAAGCTCTTGCCAACAGGAAAGAGACGACCGCGTATGAGCGCCGGCTTATTGAGGCCAGGCGTGATTTGACCAAGGCAAAAAGAGATAATGGATTGGCGGCCACTTTAAAAGGGACTTATGGAACTACGAATATAGCAGAGGAGATTCCGGGTGTATACGAGAATACGGTGAATCAGCAATCGCTCCGCATATCCTTATCTATTCCTCTTCTGGATTGGGGTAAGTCTTCTTCAAACGTAAAGCTGGCCGAAAGCAAGCGTGACTTGGTTTTATTTGATGTGCAGCAGGATAAGGAAAATTTTGAGCGTAATGTTATTGTGCAGGTCGAACAGTTTGGTTTGCTCAAGGATCAGTTGGATATTGCCAAGGAAGCAGATAAAGTGGCCGAAAATGGTTACCTGATTGCCTTAAAAAAATTTCAGAATGGAGAGATTAGTATCACCGATCTGAATATTTCTTTATCAGACAGGGAGAAGGCAAAAAGAGATTATGTGAAGTCATTGGAAACTTACTGGTTGTCGTACTACAGGTTGAGGGAACTTACGCTTTTTGATTTTGAGAGTAATGAAAAAATCATGTACAGCAACCCCTTGTTGGAAGGACTGAAACAGTAACAAGTAACAATGATCAGTGATCAATTAACAATGATCAATTAACAAGTAAAAATTAACAAGTAACCTGCAACACGCAACTCGCAACCAGCAGCCAGTAACAAGTAGCAGGCAATAGGTAACAAGTAATCGATAATACGTAACAATTAACCTGCAACCAGTAACACGCAACCAGTAGCCAGTAACAAATTTTATATCTTTGATAATGCAATTAATACTACAGGAAAAGGGTATTGTTCCCATAAGTGATAATCCCCAAAGGTTATCGGATGTGGCTCCGGAAATATTTAAATCACTTCCATCTAAAAAGAGTGTTAAAAAAGCAGTGAAAAATGGTTTGGTGTATGTTAATGGCAAAAAAGGGCATACAGCGGATTATATGTCAGGCGGAGAATTACTCGAACTTTATCAGGATTGTAGTGTTAAAAACAAACCGGTAATTGATATCCCCATAGATGTTATTTATGAAGATGAATTTCTGGCTGTAGTCAGCAAGCCAGCCGGGCTTGTAGTAAGTGGCAATAAAAAGCGAACACTTGAAAATGCACTACCGGCAAATCTAAAAAAAAGCAAACAGGAGGGTGCGCTTGACTACCCGGAACCCATTCATCGGTTGGATTATCCCACAAGCGGAGCTTTGCTGGTAGGGAAAACACGAAAAGCTGTTATTGAGTTGAATAAGATTTTTGAAAACCGGGAGATTACCAAAAAATATATGGCTGTTGCCGTAGGAGAAATGAACACGGCTGGTATTGTGGAAAAGGATGTTGATCAAAAGTATGCAAAGTCTGCCTTTAAAGTACTGCATACTGTGGTTTCAGATAAATTTAAAAAGCTAAATCTGGTTGAACTGACCCTTTTTACCGGAAGAAGGCATCAGCTAAGGCAGCATATGGCTTCATTGGGTAATCCTATATTAGGCGATGAATTGTACGGTATTGAAGGTTTAATATTAAAAGGCAAAGGTTTGTATCTTCATTCTTTTTTATTAGAGTTTTATCATCCTTTTCTTGACAAGCCGATGAAGCTGACAGTGCAAATCCCTAATAAGTTTATGCGAATTTTCCCTGACTCTTTGGAAAAATAAACTTTTTTATACCATTTTGACAATGAAATGAGCACTTATAAGGGTTTTGACATTAATGATTAGTTGCCTCCAGTAAAATATTTTTTCTAAAATATCCTAAGCCCAATTCTAATTAAAAACCTGTTGTATTTCACAGATCTTTGCAAATCGTCCAGCCACCAATCTTCAATACTATACGAATACTCCTGAAACCTATATCCTATAGCAGTATAAAAAGCAGCTACACCTTTTGTAGGAAACACATATCCAATTTCTGTATTAATAAAGTCCCCGCCGTGGGTGTTTTTTATTTGTCTCCAATCATCCTCTGCATCATCTAAAGGGATCACCCTGCCCAAAGAGGCTCCGAAATAAACAGACTGTTTATTGGTTGTGGGAAAAATAATCTTGATGTTACCTCCAATAGTTGCCATGTTTATGTCCATCCATTCTAAACCGGTAGTTAAACCAAATGCAAAATTTTTATTAAAAAGATAATTGTGTTCCATTTGTATGGAACTGACAATAGTATTGTTGTCCCTGCCGGAACCAATTAGCTGACCATATGAAGTATAGTTTTGGTAACCAGTTTGTTTGTCCGGTGTTTTGCTTTGCTGACAGACTATAGTTGTAGGTATCAGGATAAAGAGAATGGAGATTAAATTTTTCATAAGCAGGTATAATTAGTTTTTTAGATGATGGTTCGAAATATAGATGGTTGCGTATAAAAATAAATAAAAATAATCTACGCAACCATTTATTATTTGTCTCATCATTACAGTGTAAATAAATTCTTATATTGATATTTAACCCCAACGGACATAAAAGAAAACTCCGTATCGCTGTAATCTCTTGTGTTCAGTTTTACAAAAATGTAATCATGAAAGCGAAACTACTTTACATTGCCTTAATCGGTATAGCCCTGGTACAATTTAGTTGTACTAACCAAATTGAAGAAACATACGTTGTAAACACTCCGGAATATTTAAGCTATTCCGATTTACGGTCTTCTTTCTCTGTTTTGCCCCCTGAAGATATTAACCAGGCCGGGAAGATTTATTTTAAGGACAACTTTATTTTTATCAATGAATATCAAAAAGGGATTCATGTAGTGGATAATTCAGATCCGTCGAATCCGCAAAAGGTATCGTTTATAGAAATCCCCGGTAATATTGATATGGCTATTAAAGGAGATAAGCTGTATGCGGATAGTTATATAGATTTGCTGACCATTGATATTAGTGATATGGATAATATCACTGAAGTAGATAGGGATGAGGAGGCCTTTCCTTATATAATACCAGAGGTAGTTTCGGGAGTAGTAGAAAGCGTGGATGTGGAAAAGGGTGTTATTGTTGGGTATACTCAAAAGGAGGTTTCGCATAAGGTAGATGATAACCAATATTATTATGAGGTAATGCCCACCTGGCGAGGCGACTTTTTAGCTATGGATATGGCCTCGGCAAGCGTAAATGGTAGCGGCACAGGTGTAGGCGGCTCTATGGCCCGTTTTACCTTGTACGATAACTATTTGTATGCTATAGATAATGCATCTTTGCGCTTGTTTAATGTGTCAGATGCATCTGATCCTGTATTTGAAAAGCAAATTTATATCAGCTGGCAGATTGAAACCTTGTTTCCATATGAGGATATGTTATTTATAGGAGCCCAAAGCGGCATGTTTATTTACAGCCTGCAAAATCCCGCTAACCCGCATTTTATTTCTGAGTTTACCCATGCCACCGCTTGCGACCCGGTTGTAGTGGAAGGTGATTATGCATACGTAACCCTTAGGGGTGGAAACCTTTGTGGTGCTATCGAAAGCCAGCTTAATGTGATTGATATTTCAAATATGGAAGCGCCAAAGCTATTGAAAGAATATTCCATGAGTGAGCCTTATGGGTTGGGGATAGATGATGGAGTGCTTTTTATTTGTGATGGAAATGATGGTTTAAAAATATTTAATGCCGAAGATCCTTTAGTTATAACAGATAAGCAGTTGGCACATTATAAGGATATCAATGCTTTTGACGTAATACCATTGGGGGATGTATTATTGATGATAGGAACGGATGGTCTGTATCAATATGATTATTCTGATTTGGAGAATATTACCCTTTTGAGTCATATTCAGGTGTATAACCAATGATCAATAGCCATTAGCTGGTAGGATAGCTACGCCTTTAGGACGCTGTGCTTTCCTCAAACGCTAAAGCTACTCAGCGGAAGCGCTAGCTTAAATGCTTGCTACTACAGCATTTTTCCTCAGGAACAACATTTCCCCGGATCCGTTCTTTATATGTAATTTGTAAATAAGATCGGATCCGTAAAAAGCAGGCCAATAGTCAATAGAGTCAATGGTTATTGGTCAATGGTCAATAGTTATTGGTCATTGGTTATTGGTCAAGGTCATTGGTTATTGGTCAAAGGTCATTGGTTTATAGGACAATGAAGGGTATTAGTCAATAGTTATTATGCGTATTGTTGGAGGTGATGGTTGTAACAGAAAGCCTTACGTATCGCAAGTTGGTGCGTGGCCTTTGGATGTTCGAATACCTTTAGATTCTATTCAGAAGGGATATAATACTCAAAATACTTAGGTTCTTATCCCTTATCAAATCCTTTTAATCCTGTCTATAATCTCACCAGCGATACAATATTTGAATATTCCTCATTATAATATAAAATATGAGCTTGCTTTAAATGTGAAAGCACTTCAACTAATCGTTCTTTTGAAATATGAGGGAGCGATGCATTAACATGAAGTTGTAAATTTGCAAAAGATGTAACTTGATTTTGGGTTGCTTTTAATACAAGGCCATATTCCGGTCCATCAAAAACAATATTTTCAATCTCTTCATCATTACAATATTCTGTATAATAAACTACGCCATTGTGTTCCTGGGTTTTGTAGGTAAAACAGTTTTCCTTATAGTAGTTTTCAATCTCCTGTAGTTTGTCCCATTCCTTGATGTTTTCAGGGATGTTCTTTTCGTACCGGAACAAATGAAACCTGTTTTCGTCACCATGAAAATAGTCAGGCAACAGATAGGTTAAAATATCATAGTTGTATGTATTGCGCTCCTCTACTGACAACATGCGGTAATATTTACTCATGGAAGATAATACCAGGTTGACGAAATTATGCTCAAAGGAAATTACTGCATCGTTATAAAAGAAACGTGTAAAATGCAGGTTGTCAATGCACTCCTGAGCATCCTCTTCGGTTTCATAAGGTATATGTTTTATTACATTTACATAAGGATAAATGCCTTGTTTCAAACTCTCTTTCACAAAAAACAAATTGTCGGAGAAGCTACTTTTCTTGTTCATCTTTTGCAACAATACATCCGAAAGCCCATCGTAGCCGATAAACAAATTTTTGAACCCGGCAATGGCCATCCGTTCTATCATAGCGGCATCTATTTCTGGGTTAGGAATGATTTCAGCCCAAAACTCAAGATCTTCGGCTGTTCTTAATTTAAGGTCTATAATCAGGTTGAGCAATTTATTAAAGTGCTCTTTGTTGCCAAAAGTGTCGCTATCAACAAACGAAAAGGTGGAAAACCCATATGTGTTGTAAATATATTCAATTTCGGCAACTATGCATTCCGGAGTCCTCATCCGTAGTTTATACCCGGTGTTAAAATCGCAAAACTTGCATTTGCCCCAATTACAAGAGCGAATTGAGTTGATCGGGATATTTACCTTATCCATATCATCCTGATGAGGATGTTGAGTTGTATAATCACTGAAATCAGGGTAGAGGTAATTATTAAAATCAAGGTATTCGCTTTTGCTGGTAGCCGATTTTATCAGTTCGTCACCATTGCGATACATAAAACGAGGAATAATAGCATAGTCAGGTTTTTCTTTTTCCAGTTCCTGATAAAATAGCCATAAGGGGTATTCGCCCTCGCCCCAGGTGGCCATATCAAAATACGGGCATATTTTCATGGCTTCATGCGCTGCGTTACTGTTGCCAAATCCACCTACCACAACTTTTATGTGGGGTGCGATTTTTTTTACCGCCCCAGCTAAAATCATACCTGGAATCCATTGGTTGTATTTGGCACTGATCCCAAAAATCTTTGTTCTGCTAAAATCAAAATCGCTCAAGCCGTTTTCGATGTTTTGCAAAATCCCTGATTTCATTTCCTGCAAAAGCTCCTGATAGTAACTGTGCCCATAAGTCTTGTATGCTGGTTTTACTTTTTGCAAGAACGACGCAATACGTTTGTTGCCTTTTGTATTATTGTGCAGGTCGTTTAATATGGATAAAAAGGGTAGTAGCCTAATCTCAGTATCCTCACTGTCCGAGTGCTCCAATATGGGTGATAGCTCGAAGTTCCAGTATTTTACACCTGTACTGACACCTTTATCCTCCATAAAGGATTTTAAGATAGATAAGGATATGGATGGAGTGTGTATATCAAGCGGAGGCAGGCAGTTTAATAGTATTTGCATAAAAAATAGATAATAGGCTTTGTAATATATCAGATGAGCAAAAATAGAGAATTATATGTAAACCCCGAAGCTTTTCAAAACCTTGGGGGTGGATAAGTATAATGACAGTTTTTTATAATAATAGTGGTTGTTCTACATATAAGATAGGAGTTAGAGAATTGTCACTGATGTTTTTTTATCATAGGATTGTCCTCTCGAAACGAGGTATTCAAAAACGACCTTATCGCCATCAATTTCAATATGTAATATAAAGAATGCCCTTAGATCCCCAATTCTTTTTCTATATGCGTTATTATATCCAACCAATTCCCTTTAATCGAATTCATCTTTACTCCATCAAAAGTTCAAAATCATGTTTATGCAACTCCTTGCCATTCACCACTAAGGCTATTTGATGTAATCCGGGGTAATATTTTCGGGTGGTAATGGGTTTTATGGCATGTTTGCGCTGAACAATATTATTTGAGCTGGCTGAGTAGTTCTTTTCACTGATTTTAAAAATCTTTTTAGCCAACGATCCATTGGCCTTTATAAAATAAATGTAGTACTCCAAACGTATGGTGGTTGCTTCGGAGCCATTGTTTTTTATTGAGAAACTAAAATCAAGGTGATTTCCAAAAACAACTTTGGGAGTATTGATTTTAAAATCATTTACTTTTATGTCATCGGAATGATTAAACCCAAATAAACTCATGGCTTTGGGGTGCGCCTGTTTTAATAAAGTTCTGCAGGCATGTTTCACAATCCAATCTGTGTTTTTAGAGGTGCCTTTCCATTGAGAGGCCATATCTAATACAACATCGGGATGATCTTTAGAAATATCATTTAAATTATTGGCAACACTTTTTCTTACAAAATCCGATTCATCGTTTTTTAAGTTTTCGAGAATAGGAAAGATAGGAGCCGGATCTTTCTTTAAATCGGGTAAGGCAACAGCCCAGGGCAACCGAGGGCGACATCCTTCAGATGCAAAGCGCCTTACGTTTTGATGAGGATGTTTCTACCATTGTAACATCTGCTTCATCATTTGTTTGGGGTATTTTATAATATAAGGACGAACAGCAAATTCACAACTCACAAACTGAGTTATTTTTTCCATGGCAGCAATTGATTTTTGCAGGTGATCAACTCCATATAACTCAACATAGTTGGGCATTACCATGTGCGTAATATTCATTTGGGTATTTTCCTTTTCAATAATATCGGTTATACCAACAATAATATCAATGGCCTGGTTGTAATCTTTGGGTAGTTGCTTGTGTAGCTTTTGGGTAACATGTTTCATTCTACCCTTTAATTCTAATGCTTCCCATTCATGGTTAAAAACATCTGTATTAAACTGCTCCAGATTAAAGTTATTGGAGATTTGCTTAATGGTATTACCCAGCTGTGTTATTACTTCAGGGGTAAATAGGTTTTTAAATGGTTCTGCCATAGTGTTTTCGTTTTGCTACAAACAAAGATAGTAAAGAGAATGATGTAGATTGAAAAATTTAGAATAAAGACAAGAAATACCTGTAGAATACTTAGTTTCTTTTAAGAAAACTCATGATTCCTACGCTCACACTTTTGATTCTCCTAAAGGGGAAATTCCAACGCACTGTGCGGATGTAACTTCCCTTTTAGAGCCTGTCCCGAACTTGTATTCGGGAAGACTGAGGGGTGTGAGTGGGCTAATAGAAAAATCAGCAGTTTTCTTGTAAGCACTACGTAACATTTTATAAACATCTAAAAAATGCTTTATCCTATTGTATTCAGATCTTTATACTTTTGTCTTTATACTTTATACCAAATATATAAGTGATTGCCTTATTATCAAATGTAGCCCATCCCAAAAGATTAATTGTAATTTGTACATTTGCAGCATTACTCAATGAACAAAAGAAATGAACGATCAAAATACATACATTCCGCAACAGGAAGACATTATCAATGCGGTATCTCGTTTAAAAGGAGTTATTCGTCAAACCCCTTTGGAATACAACCATACTTACTCTGAAAAATATCAGGCCGATATTTATTTTAAACGCGAAGATCAGCAAGTGGTACGCTCCTATAAAATAAGGGGAGCCTATAATAAAATGGCATCACTGCCTGCCGAAGTTATAAATAAAGGAGTGGTGTGTGCCAGTGCAGGTAATCATGCGCAAGGAGTTGCCTTTTCTTGTTTCCTGTTAAAGGTTAAGGGAACTATTTATATGCCCACAACTACGCCGCAACAAAAAATTAAAAGAGTAAACACCTTGGGGAAAGAGTGGGTGGAGGTTGTTTTGGTAGGTGATACTTTTGATGAGGCCAATGAGGCGGCCTTAAAGTTCAGCGAGGATAATAACCTGTCTTTTATTCCGCCATTTGATGATCCCAAAGTTATTGAAGGTCAGGGCACCGTTGGGATGGAGATATTGGAAGAATTGCCGGATGCTGATTTTGTATTTATACCTGTTGGGGGTGGGGGATTGTCTGCTGGTATGGGGGCGTATTTAAAGCAATCATTACCAGATATCAAACTGATAGGGGTGGAGCCCGAAGGGGCACCTGCCATGTATTATTCTTTAAAGGCAGGTGAAATAGTTGCGCTTGATGAAATAGATAAGTTTGTAGATGGTGCGGCCGTACAACGCGTTGGGGATTATAACTTTCCAATATGCCAAAAGTACCTGGATGATATGCTGCTGGTTCCTGAAGGAAAAGTGTGCACCAAAATTTTAGAGTTGTACAATAATGAAGCTATTGTGGCTGAGCCTGCAGGTGCCTTGTCGGTGGCAGCATTGGAGCAGTATAAAGAGCAAATAAAAGGTAAAAAAGTAGTATGTATTATTAGTGGGGGCAATAATGATATTACCCGAACAGAAGAAATTAAAGAGCGTTCTTTGCTGTATGAGGGACTAAAACACTATTTTATTGTGCGCTTTCCTCAACGGTCGGGGGCTTTAAAAGAGTTTGTAAACGATATCCTTGGTCCTGATGATAATATTGTGTTGTTTGAGTATGCCAAAAAGATAAATCGTGAAAAAGGTCCTGCATTGGTTGGAATAGAGCTAAAAGATAAAAATGATTTTGAACCATTGCTGGCCAGGATGAAAGCCCGGAATTTTTACGGGGAATATGTGAATAAGAATCATGACTTGTTTGCTTATCTGATTTAATTGTATTTAAATCAGGTAGTTATTGTTTTTTTAAGAGAGGGTAGTTTATTCTGCTATGGTAAAAGTGAATTTTGTTCCCTTTTGCACTTCGCTTTCTACCCATATCTTGCCGTTATGTTTTTCAATAAATTCCTTGCACACAACCAGGCCTAAGCCAGTACCTTTTTCCTGGTTGGTGCCCAAAGAGGTGAACTCTTCAGATACATCAAATAGCTTTTCAATCTTGCCTTTGTTGATGCCAATCCCATAGTCAATTACAGATATTTCTACAGTTTTGTCTTTTCGGCTTGCATGGAGTTCAATAGTGCTTTCCTGATAAGAAAACTTAATGGCGTTTTGCAAAAGGTTCCGCAATATGGTTTCCAGCATTATTCTATCAGCAACTACCATAAAGTTATCCGGAATAAAGCACTTTATGCTAATTTTTTTGCCGGTTAAATTTAGTTTCAGGTATTCAATGGCCGATTTTGATATGTTGTTTAGTTCTAGCGGACTGGGTTTGAAATAAAATTTACCGGTTTGCATTCTCGACCAATACAATAGGTTGTCCAGCAGCCCCAATGTTTGTTGGGTGGTTTTGTAAATTGCCTCAGTAATTTCTTTGGCAGCATTATAATCTTCTGTTTCAATCCTGTTGATCACAATTTCGTTTAATCCCAAAATGGCGTTGAACGGAGATCTTAAATCGTGTGTGATAATAGAGAATACTTTATCCTTGAACCTGTTCAATTCGAATAAATACTTTTCGTGCTTCTTGCGTTCGGTAATATCGGTATGGGTACCAATCATTCTAACAGGCTGTCCATCAACATCACGTTCAATAATAATCCCCCTGTCCAAAATCCATTTGTAGGTTCCGTTTTTGCATATCACACGATGCTCATTTTTATAATACTCCGTTTCTCCTTTTATATGTTTTGCAATGTCCTCATACGTCCTCTCTTTGTCGTCCGGATGTACCCGCTTGTCCCACTCTTCCAATGTGTTGCCGATCTCATGTTCACTAAAGCCCAGCATTTTTTTCCATTGGGTCGAAAAAAATACCCTGTTGGTTTTTATATCCCAGTCCCAAAGGCCATCCTTGTTTCCTTCTATAGCAAATTTCCATCTCAGCTCACTGTCGGCCAAAGCTTTTTTTAGGTGTTTTCGCTGCGATATATCAATATGGGTACCGATCAAACGATAAGGTTTGCCTTTTGAATCAAAATAGCAGTTGCCCCTTGATAAAATATCTATCCAGTTGCCGTTTTTATGTTTCATCCTGAATTCAATATCAAAACGGTCTTTTTTACCTTCCAAATGTTCACGCAGGGTTTTGTTTGTTTCCTCCTTGTCCATTGGGTGTACCAGTTTTTGCCAAACCTCAAAACTGTTTTCAAGTTCTTCATCCTTATAGCCCAGCATGCTTTTCCAGTTTGGCGAAAGGTATATTTCATTTGATAATAGATTCCAATCCCAAAGCCCGTCCTTGGTGGACTGCATAGCTAGTTCAAACCGTTGTTTTGCTTCTTCAAGTTCGATTTCAAGCTCCTTTCTCTTGGTGATATCCGATGCGTGGCCTTCAATCACTATCTCGTCATCGATAACAGACTTGTACATAAACTGATCGTGTAGCCAAATCCATTTGCCGGAATTTGACTTTATTCTATATTCGACGGAGTAAATACCCCCTTTTTCATAATTTTCAACCTCTTCTTTAACTCTTTGTATGTCATCCGGGTGTATGGAATTTTTCCATATAAAAGGATCTGATTTTAATTGTGCCGGATCATATCCCAAAATTTCTTTTACCTGGTGACTCCAGAATAGCGAGCCTTTTTTATTTGAAAATTTGTAAAGTATATCCGGAGAGTGGGTTACAAAGTTTTGGTAATTTTCCTCACATTGTTTGAGTCTCCTTTTTGCTTCAATGAGTTCAGTAATGTCTTCAGTAATGGTAAAAACGCATGAGCTATTTGAATTTTCATCAGCAACAGGAATAATTTTTTGCCTGAAGGTATGGGGATCTTTTAATATATTATATTGTTCAGATAGAGCTGAAGGGTTTTGCGATTTAAGGAATTCTGTTTGTTTGGGGTTTGTGTAGCAGGATGTACCATCTTTATCAAATAATTGAATTCCAATGGGTAATTGATTGATCACTTCCTTGTAAAGCCCGATCTCCCGATTTAAATCCTCTATCTTCTTCTGTAGATCCTCAAAATTCTCCATAAATTCCTCAATTTGCTTACCGTATGTGGATTTTACAATTTACTTAAATTTCTGAACTATTCATATACCCTGATAAAGAATGTATCTTTGTGCCATGCATAAGAAAAGAAAAGAATATCTAAATAAACTTGGCATTGATGCCCTGAATGAAATGCAGATAAAGGCCTGCGAGTTTATAGAAAACAACCATAACCTGGTATTGTTATCACCAACGGGATCGGGTAAAACGTTGGCATTTTTACTTCCGTTGTTGGATAAAGTGCATCCCGGCAGCGAAAGAACACAACTGTTAATACTGGCACCAGCCCGTGAATTGGCCCTGCAAATAGAGCAGGTGGTCAGGAGTCTGGGAACGGGTTTTAAATGCTTGTGCTGTTACGGGGGGCATTCCATCCAAACAGAACGGAATAGTTTAAAGCATCCTGCAGAAATAATAGTCGGTACTCCGGGCAGGATTGCCGATCATGTGCGCCGGGGCCATATTTCTACTGATTATATAAAGTACCTTGTTTTAGATGAATTTGATAAAGCACTGGAGTTAGGTTTTCACAACGAGATGCAGGATATTATCTCAGAAGCCTGGGCTGTTAAACAACGGGTGCTTACATCAGCTACCAATATGGATGAGATTCCCGGCTTTGTTCGAATGAAAGAATATCAGGTTCTGGATTTACTGCCGCATGAAGCAATTCAGGAAAACCTGACTTTAAAAGCCGTGCGCTCAGAAGGCAAGGATAAATTGGGAGCCTTTTTTAATTTGGTTTGCAGTTTAGGTAACGAACCCATGGTGGTGTTTGCTAATCATCGTGATGCTGTAGACAGGATAAGTAAGCATCTGGATGAAATGGGACTTGTTCATGATGTGTTCCATGGAGGGTTAAAACAGGAAGAGCGTGAAAGGGCTTTGGTAAAATTCCGCAATGGAAGCCATCACTTGTTGCTTACAACGGATCTGGCTTCGCGGGGACTGGATATACCCGATATTAAATATGTGATTCATTATCACTTTCCAAAAGAAAAGGAATCCTTTATTCACAGGAACGGAAGGACTGCACGGATGAAAGCCTCGGGTGTGGCGTACCTGATTTTTGCTGAGCAGGAAGAAATGCCGGAGTATATTGATCATGAGGTGCTGTTTGAAAGTCTTGAGGTAAATGTGAATTTGCCTGAATTACCCCAATGGCAAACCCTTTATCTGGATAAGGGAAAAAAAGATAAAGTGAATAAAATTGATGTTGTTGGGCTGTTATTGAAGAAAGGCAAGTTAAAAAAAGATGAATTAGGTTTGATAGACGTTTTAGACCATTCTGCTTTTGTGGCAGTACAAAGGAGTAAGGTCAGGCAGATATTGGGCTTGTTAAATAATGAAAGAATTAAAGGGAAAAAGCTGAGGATTGCTGTTTCGAAATAAAAGCAGGGAAACAGTATCGATATTACTGATCATTATTTTCAGGTAGTATGGGTAGGTAGTATAAATAATGGCAGAATTTCCATGGAAAAACTGCCATTATCCATGCTACTTTTATACCCAGATTCCTTTCTTTGGAGGATTCCCAAACGAAGCAAAGTCATCACCATTTTCACGAAGAACTTCTTTTAACTCTTCAGCCGAAAACTCAAAACCATCTTCTTTAGCAAGTTCTGCAAATTTTTCTTCAGAAAAACAGTTGTCGTACTTAATACGAAATTCTCTGTCGTCTGCACCCTTGTCGAGTAAATCTAAAACACTTTTCTTTGACATAATTTATATATTTAATATTTGAAAGTAAAAATAGGCAAAAAAATAAAATATGACACAAAAAGTGGGTTAAAAAATATAAAACAATAGTTTTAGTATGTAAAATGTTTTGAAATGTAATATTTGAATATATAGTTGATGGCTTGGTTTTAAATGTGTTTCTTGCAGCAAATTTTAAGTGATTGGAAGAAACATTTTAAATAATTGTCGGTTGTATAATTTTATTGTAATTAGTTAAGCTAAGTTTTCTAATTCATACAGCAGGTTATTATTGGCATAAAACAAAATAAAAATAGAATGAAGGATCTTAGAACAACAAATGTGTTATTGTTATTATTGGTTATCCCTGTAATTTTTTACCTGTTAAAAACACTTTCTTTTATATTTATCCCACTCGTGTCTGCAATGTTTATAGCACTGCTTTTTTTGCCTTTGTTAAGGTGGCTGAGCAGGAAAAAGGTGCCAAAGTACTTGAGCATTATTTGTATTGTGGCAATCATTGTTGGGGTATTTAAGCTGGGAGGGGTACTTATTGGTTTGGCCAGTAATGAAATTTTATCGGCCAATAGCATGTTTTTTGATAAGGCAGAAGCCAAGCTTGTTGACCTGGTTGTTTCGCTTGAAGAGTTTTTTGGTATTACCAGGATACAGGGAAATAATGTACTGATGCATTATTTTGGAAATGGTGATATAGTTAATAAAATTGGTTTTTCACTTGATTTTTTAAGCAACCTGCTGTCAGGAACCTTGATGACAGCTTTTTTTGTAGTGTTGTTGCTTTCCGGATCTGTTGATTTTGAAAAGTTGCTCAATAGTACCCTGATAAAAGTAAAGCATTCGTCAGTTAAAATATTCAGAAAAATTGAGAAAGATATTATCAAGTTTGTTATTGTAAAGTTTGTTATCAGCCTTTTTACTGGTGTGGGCTTTGGTTTGGCTTGTGTTGCGTTTGATGTAAGTTTTCCTATATTTTGGGGATTGTTTGCTTTTACAATCAATTTTGTACAAATGGTGGGGTCGGTTGTTTCTGTGGGATTGCTCTCGGCTTTTGCTTTTGTAGAGATGGAAAATATGAGTGGTTTGCTTTTCTTTTCGCTTGTGTTAACGGGGGTTCAGGTGGTGATGGGGGCTGTTTTAGAACCTATATTTATGGGAAAAACCTTTTCGGTTAATATTATAGCTATTTTGATTATGTTAATGTTTTGGGGGTATATCTGGGGCATTCCGGGTTTAATATTATCTATCCCAATAACAGTATTTGTAAAAATTATTATGGACCAGTTTCCTCGGTATCGGGTTATTGCAGAGTTATTGTCGTAAAATAGGCTGTTTTGAGTCAGAGTATAGAGAGTTGTAATAATTCTGTTTTGTAGCAGGGTAGAAATTGTAATTTGCATGCTTTTATGGATTTGTTGTTTGATATATTGAAACAATAAAAAAATAGTATAAATTTTATTTCTCAATATTTGTTATTTCCGATAAAAATCAGTTATTTTGCGCTCTGTTTGAAAAATGTATCCGAAAAAAACGATTGAAAAATGTCAAGAGTTTGTGAAATAACTGGAAAAAGGTTCATGGTTGGGAACAATGTGTCTCACTCAAAAAGAAGAACCAAAAGAAGATTCGATGTGAATCTGTTTAAAAAGCGCTTCTTCTTGGTTGAGGAGAACCGTTGGATCAACCTAAGGGTTTCAGCTTCCGGGCTTAGAATGATCAACAAAGTTGGTTTATATGCTGCTTTGAAATCCGCTCAGGAAAAAGGTTTTATAACTAAATTTTAAGGGGATTAAGAGATGGCTAAGAAAGCAAAAGGTAACAGAGTTCAAGTAATTCTTGAATGTACAGAGCATAAAGAGAGTGGCATGGCTGGAACTAGCAGATATATTACTGTTAAAAACAGAAAAAACACTCCGGATAGAATGGAACTTAAAAAGTATAACCCAATTTTGAAGCGTTATACTGTTCATAGAGAAATCAAATAAATATTTGAATTATGGCTAAGAAATCAGTAGCAACCTTACAAACAGGAGGCGGTAAAGGTCACACTAAAGTGATTAAAATGGTAAAGTCGCCTAAAACTGGTGCATACTCTTTTAAAGAAGAGATCGTAACCAATGAAGAAGTAAAGAATTTTTTCAAAAAATAATTTTGCGATAGCAAAAGACCTTTTTACAAAAGAGCTTCCTTTATGGTAAAGGAAGCTTTTTTGTATATAATATTGTGCAATAAAAGGTTTGTCAGGTAGTAGTGTTATATTGGAACTGGATTTGTTTTCAATATTTTTTAATGCATATAACTGAATAGCCATATTATAAATGGTTATTTTATGTATATTTAACAGCGCTATTATCTAATGTCTCAAAATCTAATAGTCTGAAATATATGGGATTATTTGGAAGTTTTACACGGGAAAAAAAAGAAAGCCTGGATAAAGGCCTGGCTAAAACAAAAGAAAGTGTATTTAAAAAGCTAACCCGTGCCGTTGCCGGACGCTCAAAGGTTGATGATGAAGTTCTGGATGAACTGGAAGAGGTATTGATTACTTCTGATGTTGGTGTAGATACTACATTAAAAATTATTGAACGTATTGAGGAACGTGTATCCAGGGATAAGTTTTTAAGTACTTCTGAATTAAATAATATCCTAAAAGAAGAGATTGTTGAACTCCTGTCTGAAAACCAGGTGGAGGGGGAAGGTGATTTTGAACTTCCAAAATCTAATGAGCCCTATGTGATCATGGTTGTGGGGGTAAATGGTGTTGGAAAAACTACTACTATCGGTAAATTGGCCCATAAATTCAAGGCCGCAGGTAAAAAAGTGGTGCTGGGTGCTGCCGATACTTTCAGGGCTGCAGCAATTGAGCAATTACAGGTTTGGGCCGACAGGGTTGATGTTCCTTTGGTAAAACAGAATATGGGTTCCGATCCGGCTTCTGTGGCGTTTGATACCTTATCGTCGGCAAAGGCGCAAGGTGCCGATGTGGTGATCATTGATACCGCCGGACGACTGCACAATAAGGTAAACCTGATGAATGAGCTTACAAAGGTTAAAAAGGTGATGCAAAAAGTAGTGCCTGGTACGCCTAATGAAATTATTCTCGTGCTGGATGGTTCAACAGGACAAAATGCATTTGAACAGGCCAAAGAGTTTACCAAAGCTACAGAAGTAAATGCCTTAGTGATTACCAAATTGGATGGTACTGCAAAAGGTGGGGTTGTGATCGGGGTTTCCGACCAATTCCAGATCCCTGTAAAATACATAGGTATTGGTGAAGGGATGGATGACCTGCAAGTGTTTAACCGTAACGAGTTTGTTGATTCGTTATTTAATTAATCAGGTATAAAGTATAAAGACAAAAGTATAAAGATGAATAATCTATTTTGTCTTTAATATTTAACAATAGTTAGTTAGTTAGTTAGTTAGTTAGTTTTTTATAAGTGTTAGATTATGAGATACTTAATAAAATCAACTCAAGTTAGGTAAAGATCTTATTTTAAGCATCTTGCAAATA
>NZ_JAPDPI010000025.1 GCF_026013615.1 Plebeiibacterium marinum | reverse complement strand
AATACATTGAATAATTTATGGCAAAATTATTATCTTATTGATTTTAAGCGAATTGTAAATCAGTCTAATGTCTATTATCTAAAATCTAACGATCTCTTGTAATCTTGATTCAGATTATTAATCAATGACTATACACAATTGACTACTTCCCCCTGATAAGATGTAGTGCATTTTTTAGTTCCATGCGCTCCCCTTCGTTATAACCTTTGGCTTCGATATAGTAAAAATACACGCCCTCTGCAGCTTTTTTACCGTTTATTTTACCATCCCATCCATCACCGGGATTGGTGGTTGAAAACACCTTTCTTCCCCATCGGTTTACAATGGTCATCTTAAAGGATTCAACTGAATGATAAACCACATAAAACACATCATTGATACCATCGCCATCCGGTGTAAACACGTTGGGTGCCTCAATATCCATTTCTTTTACTGTGATTAATCCCTCTTTGCTAACAGACGACACACAGCCTGAATTAATATTTGAAACAACCAAAGTAACACTGTATTTCCCAACCTCTTCAAAAGTAAAATTTGTATTGGGCTCCAGGTGCGGCGCGTAGGTATATCCATCCTCATCCCTTACGAAATTCCATTCATAATCGGTTATGGTGCCCATTGATGCACCGGTAAAATTAACAGACATGGGAGCCGAACCTTCTAAACCTTCTAAGTTTTGCACTTCATTTTCATACTCCCTATCTGATGGTTCGAATTCAAATTCTGCTTTTACGGCAATGGCTTCAACATCATTGGTAGCCGTAATTGCAGAGGCTCCTTCAAATGCCGAAATAGTGACTGAATAACTGGTGTTTTCATAAGGTGATTCAATAGATGGCTGTGCACTGGTACTATTTTCAATATCCCCAACAGGATCCGAACTCCAGGCATATGAATACTCATAATCCAATAATATTGCCGCTCCGCTTGTTAAATCGTAATAAGTAAGTGGCTTTGTTGCCATATTAACCACCCCTTGCTGTAAAGTCTCACAGGTAAATATTGATGATTCAATTTCTGCGGATAGTATTTTCGGCTCAAACACCCAGCAAACATATTCAATAATTGGTGCTCCATTATTCATATAAACAACCCGATACCCGCCTTCTGCAAGCGTACTGTTCAATGTTTCCGAATTTCCGGATTGAACCTGACTCCAACCTGTATCGTATTTGTACCAAACATATTCTATATCTATACTTGTATCCGAATACTCCTTTGCACTTAATGCACCCGTTACAATATCAGAAAATAAATAAACCGGGTGGCCTTGCCCTGTATTTACTGAAGCAGAATGGCCAGAAGAAACAATCTGTGCATTTATTGGCAATACACAAAAACATAATAGAATAACAAGCAGACTTATATTGAATATCTTCATATCAGGATACACCTCTTTTTATTGAACGTTCAAAGATATTTATTTAAACGATATTGATGAAAATAAATTGTTTATAAAACAAAAGAGGTTGCCAAAATTGAATTTTTCGCCAACGACTATTTAATCTTGTTACTTAACCGACACCTCCACCCTAAAACCGGGCTTTTCCAACTCTTTGGGCATATTGTTAAAATCAACATTTAGCAATTTAACCGAAGATGGATTACATGCTTTTTGCGTAAGCATATATTCTTTAAGCAACTCATTGCGTTTTTTATACAAGCCATTGAACTCAGATCTGAGTTCATCCGCTGGCATCAGGGTTAAACAACGGTCAGTAACTATTTGATCAACTGTTTCCGGAGACAACTTGTTCAGGAATGCAACAAATGCTTCATCACTGTCCTTAACCTGGTTCCAATCCTTAATTTTTGAAAATGTTTGTTCCTGAATAAACTGATTCTTGACTTTTTTTACAGCCAACATCCCCAATTCTTCATCAACACCCATTTCCTGACGAAAACTAAATATCAGATCCTCCTTTTTAGTTAATATCTGTGCTATTTTATCCAAGGTTTTTCTTTGAGCTGCCATTAATGAATCCTGAGTATATTTAAATGGGATCATTTTTAGTTCATCAGGGGTTGTGCCAACCAGTTTAGCCAAAGAACCAAACGGTTGCGTTGCTGTTTTTACAATAAACTTACCAAAGGTTTTCCATATTACAGGCCCCAGTTTAAATCCGGGTTCCGAAGGATTCCCTGTCACCGGCAATTCAAATTCAACCTTATCCTGCGCATCCTTAATAAGATATAAAGCAAGCTTAACAGGAAGTTTCGATGCCGTGGAATCTTTGGTTCTTTTTCCAAACTGCATTTCATTTACCAAAAGATGGTTATGGTTTTCAAGCTTTTCGGGTGTCATATGAATATCGGCCTCGTAATTAAAAATCCCTGACACAATGGGATAAGCAAGATGATATTCGGTATAAGGTGAAAAACTATGTAAATCAAGGTTTTTTACAGCCCCTTTATAATAAAGGTTTAAGGGATTGGCCATGCTAAAGCGAGTTTCTCCATCAAATGATCCTTCATTATTAAATTTCATTCCCCATTTTACAGGAATGGCATTGTTTGTTTCATATACATTTGCCAACGACACATTTATTTTTTGTATGTCGTATCTGAAATCACGATTCAAAGTATTGTCGGCAAACCTGACAACCCCATTGTTTATCATAATGGAATCGATGCGATAAAACAAGGGAACTGCCTCATCTTCAACTGCAGTTGTATCCACCGTTTCAGCATTTGTTGTGTCGGATAAAACAGGAGAAAAGAACTCTTCCCAGTTACTTTGTGTTGTATTTAAAGCTGCTGCAATAATTGGATCTTCTACAGACAATTTGCTAATTATATACCTGGAGTCCTTCAAGTTCAGCGAATCTACTTTGGTATATATCTTATTAACCGACAGCAATGTATCCATACCCGTATTTACCAGGCTAAAACTATCAACTGCAACTTCTCCCCTGACCAAAATATCATCGGGATGTTTTATGCTTCCCCTTATTTTAATATCCGATTGGAGTAAACCATTAAACTCCTCAATATTCATGTAATCTTTAAGATAGTTGGTAAACGATTTTAACTGTACATTCTCCGTTCCGAACCTGATATTATATAACTTATCTTCCTGGTTAATGTCGGCATCAATTTTAACCAATCCCCTTTTTCCTATTGAAAACTCAACTCCCATTTCGCTACTCCTACTGTCCCACGCAATCAGTGGCAGTGCCAGGTTCAGATTGTCAAAACTCAACAAATTATCAATCTGCTTGTCGTAATAACGAAACTCACCATCTTGCAGATCAATATTCCTAATAGAAAATTTCACTTCACTATTCTCTACCGAAACAGAATCTGTTTGCTCAACTGCAACAGTATCTGAGGAGGCAACCATATCGTCAAAATTAAAAGAAGCCCCATTTTGGCTAATATAAATATAGGGTTCTATCAATCGGATCTGAGATACTGCATATTCATTCCCCAACAATTTCCACGGGTCGTAATTGATAAGGAGTTCCCTGAATGAAGCAAAAGTATCTACTTTATTGGTTTCGAACAGGGCAAAATCGCGTGCGGTAACCTGAACCTTAAAATAATTAATATGGAGTTCGTTCAGAGTAAGCTTTCTGCCTATAAGTTCTTCGCTATTATTTACCACATAGTTTTTAATAATAGTCGACAGAAAAAATAACATCAGGAACACAGTCAGTAAGAATCCACCTATGAAATAATGCCTTTTTTTGAAATTTCTCATGAGTTAAAGTGTAAAATATTTAGAGATACAACAAAATAAATGAATTTCTTGTTCATATCTTTAAAAGTTTACACTAATTAATTTAAACCTTCCTTAAAACATACAGAAAACTACAGTATAGTTATTCGGGTTTAATGCCTGATAAGGAAACGCTCAAATCCGTATGGTGTAATATCATGAATCATACAATCCAATATTTTTGAAAGTGCCGGCCCTTTTTTACAATCGACAATAAAAATCCCCAAGCTACTCCTCTCTCCTTCTGCATCAATTTCAACTTCTCCTCCCGGCAGATTTCTAACATATCCTTTTATGCCATGTTCCCTGGCTTGCTCCTGCACAAAATAACGGTATCCAACTCCCTGAACCCTCCCACTCACAATCATCTTTACCCTACGCATCATTGTATTTTTGTTATACAAGTTACAGCTTCAACTCTTCAGCTGAAAGAAATCTATTGTTTTTTTTTAACCTGGTATAGTTACAATAGTTCGTTAGTTTTTTATAAGTGTAAGATTATGAGATATTTAATAAAATCAACTTAGATTGGGTAAAAATCCCATTTTAAGCATCTTGTAAATGAGTCTCTTATCTCTTATCTAAAATCTAACGATCTGTTAATAGTTAAAAAATCAACCAACCAGGTTTCTGTCCACAATATATTGCGCAATTGGAATATCAGCAGGCAACCATTTAATGCTAAGTAATTCTGTTTTGCTTAACCAACACAGCTCCTCATGTTCAGCTGGATTGGGTATGCCATTGTTCAGCTCGCATAAAAACGGAATGAGCTCTATCTTTTTACAGGAATATTCATGCTGAAAAGAGGGTAGCATTTCAACAACGTTAACCTGGCAATGCAACTCTTCTGCTATTTCACGGCAAAGACAATCCTCTGCATTTTCCCCTTCCTCAATTTTACCACCAGGGAACTCCCAAAATCCTGCGTGGGGCATAATCTCACTTCTTTTGGCTGCCAGAATTTTATTGTTATTGACAATTACCGCACATGCAACTTTTATGATCATTGAAATGAATTTTTATCGCAAATAAAGAAAATACAAATCAAAACAGGCATTTTACCAAACTTATTTTAAAGAGAATAAATGGCATATCAATGTTATGTTGGTATTAATCCTTATTTTAGCTTTTAAAATACAACACAACGTTTTATGAGCAAGATAGTTCCTGAAAAATGGATTCAGACCAAGGTAACCATTGGGTTCATTATAATAATTGCCATTGCCATCGTAATTTTTACCATCAGCTATTTCTCGGTAGCCTCAATAATAAGGGTACAGAATCAGGAGATTGGTAACGAACAAGAATTTACCTACCTAAACCAACTAATATTTGAAATTATAGAAACAGAAGGGGTTAGCAGGATATATGGCGTTACCGGTGACGATAAGTTCGAAATGGAATACCAGATACATCACGATTCGGTTTTGAGTATTATAAGCTACCTGCCATATTTGTTTCCAGATACTGCATCAAAAAACAGCATAAAAGAGATTGAGCGGCTGTATCTTAAAAAGAAGGAATTCATGGATCAACTGCTACAAATCAACATTATAAACCTGCACCGCTCCACCACAGAAAGCCTGCTGGAATCAATCCCTGATTCACTGAACTATGACGTAACCGAATATACTTACACCACCATTAAAGTTGACTCACTCAATATTAGCGACTCTCTTTCACTTTCATCGGAACCCGCCGAAGAAAAAAAACGGGGATTTTTAAAGCGCATGAGCGATTTTTTAAGTGGCAAAAAGAAAAAAGATGAAGAAGAGGACCTCAGCCCCGTAGTAACCCAGCAGGTTGATTCCACTGTTAAAAAGCAAACGCGCCCGGATCACAATATCCGTAATATAAAAAAGCAGTTGCAAAGAGTAAGCAGGCAGGAGGCCTACTTTAACAAAAGCCTGCAGCAACATGAAAACGACCTGATCAAACTCGACCGGCTTCTGACCGAACAAATAAAATCCATAGTGGGTAACCTGCAAAATATTTCAGTAGAGCGGAATATCAACAGGAGAAACGAAATGGAATCCATGCGAAGTAGTTTTTTAGACCGGATTTTGCTATTGGTAGGATCGGCCCTGTTTTTAATGCTATTCTTTATTTTCTGGATCAGTCGCGACATCTCCAAAAGCCTCAAACTTAAAAACGACATTATAAGGGCCAAAGAAAGAGTTGACAGGCTATTAAAGGTAAAAGAACAGTTTGTTGCCCACATGAGTCACGAAATAAGAACACCCCTAACTTCGATTATTGGTTTTTCGGAGCAACTATATGGATTAAAACTCCGGGATAAGGAAAAAAGCATTGCCAACCGCATCCGCATTTCAGCCGAACACCTGATCGGATTAATAAACAACATTCTTGATTTTTCAATGTTGGAATCCGGTAAAGTAGAGTTTTTCAAGGACCAGATCCATGCAAAAGACTTGATGGAGGAACTTCACCACCTTTTTGATATAAAAGCCCATGACGCCAATATTGAGTTTTCATACGAAGTTGACCCGGAACTTAACGTATTCGAGTCGGACTCTTTAAGACTAAAACAAGTATTAATCAACCTAATTGGCAATGCGCTGAAATTTACACACAAAGGTTCGGTAAAATATAAGGTTGAACTGCTTAAAGACAGGTTGTTTTTTACAGTTGCCGACACCGGGATTGGCATCCCCAAGGATAAGCAAAAAACCATATTTAAAATGTTTAACCAGGTAAACATTAGTCTCTCCCGGAAGTATTCAGGAACCGGACTGGGCTTATCTATCAGTCGCCAGATTATTGAAGCCATGGGAGGATCAATCAGCTTGCACAGCAAAATAGACGAAGGAAGTGTATTTAAATTTAACATCCCCTATATAAAAGGGAAAGAGATTGCCAGTTATTCTTCTGAGCTAAACTCAGAACCCTATAACTTTATGGACAAAACCATATTAGCCATTGACGATGACCAAATGATATGCCAGTTAATTGATGGCATTTTGCATGACCAATGCAAAAGGCTCGATGTAAATTCCTCAGCAGAAATGGCCTTACAGGCCCTGGAGCAACAAAAATACGATCTGATTATGGTTGATTTGCATATGCCGGAAATTGACGGCCTCCAGTTAATGAAAATAATTCGGCATGAAAAGAAAATTGAGACTCCCATCCTGTTTCTTACAGCTGATATGGTAAACACTGAACTAAAGGCGGTAAACGATAATAAAAGCATCTGGCTATTGGCAAAACCTTTTACTCACAACCAGATAAAAGAAAAGCTTTCGGAAATATTTTATGGAATAACAAACAATGATAAACCCGAAAACATGTACAACAACCATACACCTGCAGATAAACCATCTTCAAAAGAATATGATTTAACCGGGGTTGAAGCCTTTACTGGAGGAGATGCAGAATTTTTAAATTCAATTATCCATACATTCATCGAAAATACCAATGAAGGTATAGGCAGTATTTCAAAGGCCATTAAAGAACCAATAAACCATTATGAAATAGGTGAACGGGCGCATAAAATGCTAACAGGATTCAGACAGTTTAAAATAGAAAAAGCTATTGAAATTTTAACCAAAATGGAATCTGCACGCGATGAAGAAATTCCCTTTAACGAACTGCAGCTACTTTTGGAAAAACTAAAGCTAATATGGAACCCCATAGAAAAGAGCCTGAAAGAGAAGATTACCGGATAGCATGAAGCAAATAGTATTATTCAGCATTAACCTTCCCTCATCTATATCAACAGCTGGCTTCACCCTTCCAGCTCCAAATTCCTTACAACTCTATCCCATATTTATGGATTTTGTTGTATAGAGTCTTCCTGTCTACACCCAATATTCGGGCTGTTTTAGCCTTGTTATATTTGGTCTGCTCAAGGGTTTCCAATATTATTTCACGTTCTGATTTCTCTTTGGCATCTTTAAGCTGAACCGGGCTATTCTGCTCCGATACCTTAACTGGCTGCTTAATTTCGTGCGGAAGTTCTGCAACAGTAATCTCATCTCCCCGGCATAGCAACACAGCTCTTCTGATCACATTTCTGAGTTCCCTGAGGTTTCCCGGCCATTCGTAATTCTGGAAAATATCCTTTACTCCACTGCTGATAATAATGTTCTCTTTTCCGAATTCATTTAAGGCAAAATCCAGAAATTTATACCCATAAAATAAAATATCTTCTTTTCGTTCCCTGAGCGGCAGTATCTTAATCGAAAATTCATTTAATCTATGGTATAAATCCTCCCTGAACTTGCCACTAAATGAAGAACCTCTCAAATCCTCGTTTGTGGCAGCAATGATGCGGCACGATATAGGATACTCTTCATTTGCACCAAGCCTTCGGGCTTTTCGCTCCTGAATGGCACGAAGAAGCTTTACCTGCACATCATAGCTTAAGTTCCCAATCTCGTCAAGGAAAATTGTTCCGTTTTTTACCATTTCAAAATGGCCGCTTTTATCTTCCATCGCCCCTGTAAATGCACCTTTTTTATGTCCAAAAAGCTCACTTGATGCAATATCGGTATGCAAGGCGCCACAATCAACAGCCACAAAAGGTTCGCCATTTCGTGTACTCAGCTCATGTATTCGCTGTGCCACATATTCTTTCCCTACCCCGCTTTCGCCAAGTATTAAAACCGATAAATCGGTAGGTGCAATAAGTTCTATCTGCTGGTCGGCCTCCAGGGAGTGCCTGTTGATTCCACGTATATATTCTCCTTTGGGTACAGCTGATTTTTTCCTTGGGCTTTTCTTTTGCTTGTCGAATGCCCGGTTTATCACATGCAATAATTCATCAGGGTTTATCGGTTTGGCAATATATTCAAACGCTCCCAGTTTAATGGCATTAACTGCTACCCTGATATCGGAATAGGCCGTAATTAAAACAACAGGCGTGCTGGGGTTTTGCTTTTTTACTATAGGCAATAAATCCAAACCTGTAGCATTATCTAACCTGTAGTCGGTTAAAACCAGATCAATCTGATGCTCTTCTATCAGGCTTTGCGCATTATTGAAAGTACTGGCATATTGGGTTTTAAAGCCTTTACGCTTTAAAAAACCTTCTATCATCATGCCAAAAGAAGTATCATCGTCTACTATTAAAATAGTGTTCATGCAGTTTATAGTTAAATCTATTAGGCCGGATTTTATTTAAAAATAAACCAAAGGCCATTAAGTCGCCTAAAGATATGATGAAGTAATAAAAAAATGAATTCTCAGTATTAGTTTTTATCAAAATCAGGACAAAAAAAATGCGGGTCAACGTTTTGACCCGCAGCCTAGAACTACATTTAACTATATATGGTAACAATAGTCTAGCGTTAGTGGTACCTTTCAGTGTGTTGTGTGTGTTGTGCGTTGTGTGTTGTGCTGAATGATACCGTTATTGATATGTGATATGAGAAATTTTTCTATCTATCGTAAATTGTATAGCTTTTTAATACCCCCTTGTTGACTTCCCGTTTTTGTAATGATGCATCTTTTATAAGCACAATGCTTATCAATAAGAAAAGCGATGTTATAATTAGCGCCATTAATCTGTTAAAAACTGAAGTGTTCATTATTCTATATTTCTCATTTTGTTTGTACACCTAATCTATTGTGAAAATTATGCCATAAAAATTACAAATTTCACCACCAAGCCACATACACCTATATATCAACTCTTTATTATACATTTGTTATTGTGCCACAAATTGCCAGTTTATAGATTGTGTGGATTATATTCCACACTTTGGGGCGTCATTGTGTGGATTTTTACAAAAAATGTGTGGGCAGGTTCTGTTTCTGTTTCAGATAATGCGGGGAGTTAATTGCAATCTTGTTGAGCGTGTCTTCTAAATTCTAAATTTCTATTACGAAAATTCGCACCTACCTGTTGAATGCAATCTGGAAATTACTTACTTTTCCTGCCATGTTAATCAATGCACATACTCATCATTACACAGAAGGGCATATTTCGGTACTGAACTTCTATCCACATCAGGATACCCCAAAGGTAAATCCGAAACAAACATTGTTATCTTGCGGCATACATCCCTGGTATTTAAAATCATTAGATAACAATGATGCTTTGGCAAGGCTGACAGAATTGTGTTCGCAAAAAATGATTCATGCTATTGGTGAGTGCGGATTGGATAAGAACACCGATGATCTGTCATTACAAAAAAGCACTTTTATCAGGCAAATAGAATTGTCTGAAAAATACAAACTCCCCCTTATTGTCCATTCGGTAAGATGCCATCACCTGGTTCAGGAAATCAGGAAACAAACCCATTCCCGATGTCCCTGGATATTTCATGGTTTTACCGGATCATTTGAAATGGCTGATCAGCTTATAAAACAAAATATTTTTATTTCTTTGGGGTCATATTTATTACGCCAACCCGCAAAGGCAAAACTGCTTTTGAACAAGATTGACTTAAACTATGTTCTGTTTGAAACGGATGATAGCGATATTGATATTGAAGAAATATACAACAAAGCTTCGTTGCTTACAGGGAAAGCACAAACAGAGTTAGAAAAGATAACAGAATTAAACTTTAAGAAGATATTTTTTTAGGGATGGATTGGTTAGAACGCACAGAGCTGCTTATAGGAAGAGAAAAACTTGAAGAATTGAAGGACAAACATGTGTTGGTTGTTGGACTAGGTGGCGTTGGAGCCTATGCAGCAGAGCTAATTGCCCGTGCCGGCATAGGTAATATGACCATTGTTGATGGAGACATTATTAACGACAGTAACCGAAACAGGCAATTACCCGCACTTATTAGCTCAAAAGGGAAACCCAAAGCCCAAATTATGGGAGAACGCCTGCGGGATATTAACGATAGCTTACAGCTTGAAGTAATTAATGATTTTATTGATGAAGAAGGTTTTGCTTCTCTAATGGAAACCGGCTTTGACTATGTGGTGGATGCAATCGATACACTCTCTCCTAAAGTAGCCTTAATCCGCGAATCAGTGCAAAACAACATTCCTATAGTTTCATCAATGGGTGCCGGGGGCAAATTTGACCCTTCGCTTGTTGAAATTGCCGATATATCCAAGTCGAAATATTGCAACCTGGCACGAAAAGTACGGAAGCGCCTGTACCAGTTTGGCATCCGCAAAGGCATTCCTGTAGTATACTCCAGCGAGCAGGTGCCTAAAGAGTTTATTATAAAAACGGAGGGTGAAAGAAACAAAAAAACAACGGTGGGCACTATTTCGTATATGCCTCCAATATTTGGTTGTTTTGTAGCCAGCAAAGTAATAAGGGATTTGGTTGAAGGGAACAGGAAGTAGGTAGCTCCGGCAATTGGTTTGCTTTTGCTATCCTACTCTCTAATCAATAGTATTAAATTCCAATCAGATATTTACTTAACACGTATGTAAACATTTGGGACATTGCCCCAAATCTGTTTTACAACATTAACGAAAATATGGCAAAGGCAAATTCTCAATCCCTGCGGTATTTCCTTTTACCTCAGGCCAACCTCCTGTCCATTCAATTTTATCCAACATCAAAACCCTTCCCGAAGGGTTTGTTACATCAACAGCATGGTATAAAAACCAATCGTTCCCTTCATCATCAGATACAATTTCAGAGTTATGGCCAGTGCCAACAAAGCGCTCGTTTTTATGGATGATGATTTCATGATGGTTTTCCATCATAGGCAAACCCTCCTTATCGAGATATGGCCCTAATAGCTCTTCTGAACGGCCAACAACTGTTGTATATGTGCTGTTTACACCTTCGCAACAGGTTCCTGTTGATGCAAACATATAGTAGTATCCGTCCTTTTTATGGATATAAGTACCTTCATAAGCAGTGCCTGCAATTTGCACCTTCTCTGCTCCGGGCTTCACATTTAACCCGTCTTCTGATAATTCAACGGCATAAATACCCCTAAAGCTTCCCCAGAATAAATATTTACTCCCCTCATCTTCAATAAAAAACGGGTCGATAGAATTCTGAACATCAATTTCGTTACTTCGGAATAACTTGCCCTGATCGGTAAACGGGCCTTCAGGCTTATCGCTGGTTGCCACACCTACACCACAAGTCCATTCGCCACCCCAAACCGACATAGAATAATACATTACATATTCACCGTCAATCAGGTTGATATCCGGAGCCCAGATACCCCCTTTGGGCTCAAAGTCCGGACGGGTTTCATCGGTAAAAGCTGTACCCTTAAACACCCAATTAATTAAATCTGCCGACTGGTAAATGGGTACGTTTCGAACATCTTCTGTAGCATACAGATAAAAAGTCCCATCCCCTGTTTTAACAATTGTTGGATCCGGAAGACTTCTGTCTACAACCGGGTTGCTGTATGTTTTGCTTTCATTTGTTTTTTGCTCATGGCTATTACCAGAACAACCGGTAATAGCATAAACAAAGAACAAACAGAATATCAATTTTTTCATATTCTCTAATAAATTTGTATCAAGACACAAGTATCAGGTATCAAGATTAATGAATTGAGCTTTGAAGAAAAGAGAATTCAAAGCTTTAAATTCGTCATCTTGTGTGTTACATACCTTATCATGATGCTTTCATGTGTTTATAATATTATCATCCTATTTCTTCATAAACTCCTCTGCAGCACCCGGGGTCAACATCTCCCACAGTGAAGCAACAGTCCATCCCGGAGCAAAAATATCATTATAAAATCCTTTTCCGTTACGACCATAGTCCCAGTTTGTATGCTGAACAACCTCTGGATAATAACCTACATATGCAATGCCACACATATGCCCCTGATAAGGTAACAGCTGTAACATTGACGTATTTATAACCTTTGCATAGGCACTGAAATCCGGCTCATTTGTTTCTTTTGCCAGGTAATTCAATACATCGGCAAACTCAAAAATAAACACGTCAATATGGTTGTTTTCAACCGATACATTTCCCCACCCTCTGGATTTTAATCCAAGGTCGCCTAACATCTGACCTTTTGCAAAAGGAACATCCCACATGTAATACCATGAAAGTGCAAAATACGAAGACTTTTTAGCCATGGCAACATAATGGTCGTGTTGCTTACCTTTTGTAGCCAGTGCCAGGTAATACATTGCTGTGGAAGCATATAATGAAGCCTCTTTATCTTCACAGTTGGCATCCAGTGTTGAAGAAAAATAATCGGCCTTTGAAATCAATTCCGTTTCAAGATAATCTCCGGTTTTGATGGCACTTTTCAAAAATTCTTTATTCTTAAAGTATTTTGATGCCATTACTAAAGGCAACGTAGCAGAAGGAGTACTCCCCCCTGTTTTATCTACCAGCTCAAAGTTTCCTTTAAACTTGCGAGGGAAACTGCCATCCTCTTTTTGCAGTTTAAGGAAGTTATCCAGTATCACCAACATTCTCTTTTCCCACTCAGGATGTTTGCGGCCCTGTTTCTTTTCATAATCCAGGTATTTAAGCATCGCATACACGCCCTCAGACTGGCGGCGGATACTTAAAACCTTGTCTTCGAAATTTTTATGATAATTAATTGACTCCCTGAAGAAACCATCCGCACTAAATCCTTTTTTCAAATAACTGTCAAAAATGCTATTGGCAATACTTTTTAGCTTTTGGTTACCTGTTTGCTCAGCATACTCGAGCGCAAAAAACGCATTTAATAACACACGGCCAATAAACCCAACTTCGGCCCCGCCCATATCTTTACAATCGTTTATATGCAAATGGATGCCTGAAAAATAATTCAAGTCATCCGTTTCTTTATAACTATCAATAAAAAACTGCGACAGTGTTTCTTTCACCATATCAACCGAGTAATCCAGCTCCACAGGCTGAGGCTTATAATGGTTGAAACTATACGACCACACCTTTGAAACAAAATCGGAATAATCCTGAGCTTTACCTTTTTGAACAACCCAGCTTAGTGTTTTGGATTCACCCTTTTTAAGCTCTGAAAAAGCAACTACAGGAGGCGCCAGAGTCAGCTTTCTAATGTATGTTTTGGGCTCTTCGCGATAGGGAAATCCAAACGACAACCATGCATTTCCATCCATGTTTTCAAATCCGGTAAAACCCAAATCGCTTTCTCCAGAAAGAATCACTTCATCATAGTGTATTGCAGCATAGGCCGATTTCTTAATTTCATCGTTCCTTAAAACCGTGTAATAGTTACCTGTTGACTCATCCATTATTCCACATAAAGGTGAACTTAACCGGTCTTCGCGCACCAACCAGCTATCACTGGTATGAAATGAGGGTGCCTCTTTAGGTGAACGGAGATTCTTACGGTACCAGAAACCCGGCATTAAAAATTTACAGTTCTGGTGTATGGCATCCCCGGCTTTTACACTTTGCTTAAAATTAAAGAAAACGTTTTCTTTAGCCGTAACAGTTATTGAATAAACATAAGCACTGCCATCTTCTTTCAGCTGGCCTGATACAACAACAGGCAATTCACGGTCGGCAACATATTTAACAGAGCCATCCTGAGCATCCTCCTTAACTTTAAGGGTATAAGAATCGGCTAAATTCCCTGGTGTTTTAAGCATTAACTCTGCCTTAAACGTTTTTGTTTGCGCATTCAGGTTTCCCAACATCATAAAGAATCCTGCTACAAACATCGATAAAAAAAATCCAATTTTTAACTTCATAATTACTTACATCTTTAAATAAAATCCACAGTAAATATTTCTCTTCTCCAATAATTATCTAATTTTTTGCTATAATCCCATTGTCTATTGCCCAGCTTTCCCACACTTTAGATAATTCAGCTACTTTTTCCGGCATGGCTTCTGCCAGGTTTTTGGTTTCTGTATGGTCCTTTGTCAGATTGAACAGTTCCCAATTTTGTCCCGGCAACGCAGCCATCCGCCAATTACCCGTTCTAATGGCCTTACCTCCCTCGTGTTCCCAATAAAGGGTGTCATGAACAGTGCTTAACTTACCAGTAAACAAAGGCATCATACTCTTTCCCACAGGTTTTAAAGCCTTTTGCCCATTAATAGAATCGGGGTAATTGGCACCAGCTGCTTCCAGGCAGGTAGGCATAACATCAATTACATGAGCAACACTACGGTTTAAAGTGTTGGCCTGGCTGCTTAACTCTTTTGGCCAGTGAACAATAAACGGAGTGGCAGTCCCTCCCTGATACGACTCTTTTTTCCAATACCTAAAAGGTGTATTTGAAGCGCTAGCCCATGCATTTCCTATATAATTCCAGGTTGTTTTTGAACCAGGATTTGATGCATTGTACTCAATCATCACCGAATCCCTGGTAAACCCTGGCCTGTCGAACCCGGGCGGATACCCTCTTTCATATGAAGCTCCATTATCAGAAAGCACCATGATCAGGGTATTTTCATATTGGTTTGTTTCTTTGAGCTTTTGAATTAATTTCCCTACTCCCTGATCTACATGGTCTATCATGGCAGCATGAACCGACATACAGGCTGCCTCATATTCTTTATTGTCACAATCATCCCATTTTTTACCTGACGAATTTTCAGGTAGCGGATAGGTTTCCTGATCAACCAAACCCATTTCAACCATCCGCTGGTAACGATTTTTTCTTATTTCATCCCATCCGCACTTATAGGTATCCTTATATTTTTCAATATCTTCGGGCAAAGCATGCAAAGGCCAGTGGGGAGCTGTATGAGCTACATACAAAAAGAAGGGTTTATCATCCTTACTATATTGATCCAGCAAATCGAGCGATTTGTCAGTAATAAAATCAGTCATGTAAAAATCATCCGGCACTTCTTTAATGGGTTCTTCGTTGTGAACCAGACTAAACGGATCGAAGAAATTTACTACACCCCAGATATTTCCCCAATGCTCCTGAAAGCCCCGGTTACAGGGGTAATTCTCCAACGGAGAAAAAGGCCCATGGTCTGTTTGATTTGCCAGCCAACGTAACTGTTCATTATGGTTGTTTAAGGCTTTTGTTTGAGAAAGATGCCACTTACCTGTCATTCCCGTACTGTAACCGTTCTCCTTTAGCACTTCGGCAATGGTTGCCGTGTTCATACTCAAATTAACACCCATGCCATTGATGCCGGCTATGTGTGGGTATTGCCCTGTGAGCAAAGATGCCCTGGTTGGACAACAACGCGCACAGTTGTTCATTTGGGTAAAACGGATCCCATCCGTTGCCAACCGGTCAATATTTGGCGTATTGACTTCACCGCCATAACTCCCCAGGTCGGAATATCCCATATCATCCAACATAATAAGAAGGATATTAGGTCTTGGGGGTTTCGTTTCCTTTTTTTTACTAGTTATACATCCTGTAAACAGAATTGCTCCAAGTAAAAGTTTAACAATAGGTTTTATCATCTTATGTGTTTTTGTGTTATCCTGAATTCATCAATGCATTTATTACAATGCTAATCCCTGGAAATACCATCTCATTATAAAATACAACTACACCCGTAAAAACACTCATGGCAATTCAAACATTTTACCAGCTCCAAAGAACAATGTTTACCCATAGTAATGCTGGTATGGCAACTGTTTGGTGGGTGATATACAGTATGCAATTAGTACATTGACAAAACAAATAGCAAAGCAGCTAGACACTTGTATATTGAAATAGATATTTTACCTTTGATACTATCATATGATAGTATCATAATATTAAATCATGAAACCACCATACAATATAACCGGTAAAATACTTAAGCTAGTTGCATCAATTTCAGAAAAAATAGGTGAAGTAAATTCTGTACATTTAAATAAACCTCCAACAGAGTTAAGAAAGAAAAATCGAATTAAGAGCATTCATTCATCACTTGAAATAGAGGGAAATACACTGTCTATTGAACAAATTACTGCAATTGTCGAAAATAAAAGAGTGATTGGCCCAAAGAAAGATATTCTGGAAGTTAAAAATGCAATTGCTGTTTATGACTATTTGGACAATCTTAATCCATATAATTTTGAATCGTTTTGTGAAGCGCACGGAATGCTTATGAACGGACTTGTTGAATCGACAGGAAAATTAAGAAGTAAATCTGTAGGAATAGTAAAAGGTTCAGAAGTTGCACATATTGCACCTCCGAGTGAAATGCTCAGACCTTTAATGAAAGATTTATTTGATTATTTAAAAAATGATGATGATTTAGTTTTAATAAAAAGTTGTGTATTTCACTATGAAATGGAATTTATACATCCTTTTATAGATGGGAATGGTAGAATGGGTAGATTGTGGCAGACTTTGATTTTAAAAGATTCATATCCTGTATTTGAATACTTACCAATTGAAACATTAATAAAAGAACGACAAGAAGCATACTATGAATCACTTGGAAAATCTGATAATACAGGAGAATCAACTGTATTTATTGAATTTATGCTTGAAATCATTTTTAAATCACTTGTGGAATTATTGAATATTCAAAATATTAACTTAACCAATATTGACAGAATTAATTTATTCAAAACAATTGCCAAAAATGACTATTTTACAAGAAAGGAATACTTGAAGAATTTTAGGGAAATTTCTTCTGCAACAGCGAGTCGAGATTTGAAATTTGCATTTGAAAATGGTTTAATTGAAAAATTAGGTGATAAAAACACCACAAAATATAAATACAGATAAGAACTAACAAAGCTTAACAGCAGCTGATAGCCAATTCCGCAGCTCGTTCAGAAAGTGAGGATTGATTTTGAAAGTAGGTGATGTTTAGTGAGCGCAGTTGGATTTAGAAAGAAGCAGTAAAGGCCATGGCTGTACCGTTATGGGCAAGACAAAAAAAGACTCTAACATTAAGATATGAAACTATTTACGATTGATAAAGATGGAAAGTTTGTTCAATTCAAGGAGCAAGAATTTAAAGAGGAAAACAAAGAGATTGATTTGGAAATCTTACTTGAAAACAACCCTGAGTACTTCTTTGATAATTCCAAGATTCTTATAATTGGTAGACAAGTAACAACAAATCTGAACACATTCATTGATTTGCTTGGAGTTGACCAATTCGGAAATACCGTTGTGATTGAACTTAAACGAGGAAAAACGCCTCGTGAAACTCTTGCTCAACTGATTGAATACGCATCATTCATTGATAATCTTGATTATAACCAATTAAATGAAATTTATCAGGACTATTCCGGAGAAGATGCAAACTTAGAAGACTACCATCAAGAGTATTACAAATCTGATTCAGCAGATAAAGTATCATGGAATAAGAACTCTAAATTAGTGATTGTTGCATCCAACATAACACCTGAGATTAAACAAACAGCAATGTACTTGAGAAAAAAAGGACTTGATGTTTACTGCGTTGAATTTAAATATTTCGTCAATAACTCTGACAATAAGATGATTTCGAGCGATTTCGTTGTTGGAGATGAAGAATTTATAAGGACGAAAATTAGTTCATCTGCTCAACTTCCGAAAACCGATAAAGAGAAATTTTTAATAACATTGGATAAAAATGGAAAATTACTCTTTGACTCACTGTTCAAATTTGCTGAGCAAAAAGAACTTATCTTTCGTTGGGGGTCTAAAGGATTTTCATTAAATAAAACTTTTACAAACGGATTTGTTGGATTATGTTTTGGTTATCCACCTAATTCGGTTTATAAGCAAAGTATCTATACAGGATTTGAAGAGATTAATAAAAAGATAAAAAATGCAGAAACCGTGATTGACTTCTATAAATCTGAATTGGAAAAATTTGGCAAGTTTGAACAAGCAAAATCAAATTTAAAATGGGTGATTAATAAGGAAATCAACACACCTGATATTGAAAATTATTTGGACATTTTAAAACGAGTGATTGAAAAAATTGAAATGGAAGGATTAAAAATTGAATAAAGCCCAGCCCATACAGATTCTACTCTAAGCATAGTACATATCAGGCTTTTCCCTTTATACTTTGGTTTGGCTCTCTGTAAATTATTTTATTTCTCTACGGATTTCATTCTATAATTTTCCCTTCCTTGTTCTATGCCAAATACAACTGAAAAACACAATATGTTATATTTTTAACATTGTGTGATATTTATGTTTTAATTGTTAGTATTCTTTAGTATTAAAAAATAATGTCATAATTTTGCACCGAGATTTGATTATTATAAAAGATTTATTAAAAATCTATTTGTATGAAGGTATTAAAGTTTGGAGGAACATCAGTAGGTTCTGCCCAAAGAATAAAAGAGGTAGCTGCATTAGTTTGTAATGGTGAACAAAAAATTGTTGTATTGTCAGCCATGTCGGGAACTACCAATTGCTTGGTCGAAATTGCCAACTATCTTTACAAAAAAAACAACGATGGTGCTAACGAACTAATCAATGAATTAGAACAAAAGTACTATAACGAGATAGAAGATTTATACCAAACAGATGAGTATAAACAGCAGGCAAAGGAAATGATAGAATCGCATTTCGATTATATCAAATCGTTTACCATTGATGTTTTTACAGCTTTTGAAGAAAAAGCTATTCTGGCTCAGGGCGAGCTCATGTCAACAGCCATGTTTCAGTTTTACCTTGAAGAAAAAGGCGAAAACTCAACCTTAATACCGGCACTTGATTTTATGCGTATCGACAAGCATAACGAGCCCGACACAATATACATTAAAGAAAACAGCAACAAAGTTTTGGCCGACAACCCGGGCTTTAACATCTATGTAACCCAGGGATACATTTGCCGAAACGCTTTTGGTGAAATTGACAACCTGCAACGCGGGGGCAGCGATTACACGGCAAGCTTGATTGGGGCAGCCATAAGTGCTGATGAAATTCAAATATGGACCGACATTGACGGAATGCATAATAACGATCCCAGATATGTTGAAAATACGCACTCCGTTGCCAACCTGTCTTTTGACGAAGCGGCAGAGCTTGCCTATTTTGGTGCAAAAATTTTACACCCAACCAGCGTTCTTCCGGCAAAATTGGCCAATGTACCGGTACGTTTGTTAAATACCATGGAACCCAAAGCTGCCGGAACCCTGATTTCATCGAACCAGGAAAAAAACCGGATAACAGCAGTTGCTGCCAAGGACGATATTACTGCCATAAAAATTAAATCGGGACGGATGTTGTTGGCGTATGGTTTCCTCCGCAAAGTGTTCGAAATATTTGAAAGCTATAAAACTCCAATTGATATGATCAGCACCTCAGAGGTTGGAGTTTCTGTAACCATCGATAACAACAAGCACCTGGATGATATTGTTGACGACCTGAAAAAATTTGGAACAGTTGACATTGATACCGACCAGGTAATTATTTGCGTAGTTGGAGATTTGGTGGCCGACAAAGTGGGGTATGCCAATAAAATATTTGAAGCCTTAAAAGGGATTCCTATTCGTATGATTTCGTATGGAGGAAGCAACTATAACGTTTCGATACTTGTTGACAAAAAGTATAAAAAAGATGCATTAAATGCATTGAGTGATAAATTGTTTTAATTAGTAACAGGCGATGGAGAATCACTTTCCGGTAGAGAAGTTTCAGGCTATTGAAACTCCTTTTTATTATTACAACATGCAATTGCTTGAAGATACGCTTCAGGTTATTAAAGAAGAGTCTGAAAAATATGGCTATCACGTGCATTATGCAGTAAAGGCCAATGCCAATAAAAAAATTCTGGAAACCATAAATTCGTATGGATTAGGTGCAGATTGCGTAAGCGGGAATGAGGTTTCTGCTTCGATAGAGGCAGGGTTCCCTGGCAACAAAGTTGTATATGCCGGCGTTGGAAAAACTGACAAGGAAATTATAACCGGTTTAAAAAACAACATTGGCTGCTTTAATGTTGAGTCGATTCCAGAACTGGAGGTCATCAACGAATTGGCCGAAAAACAAGGCGTTGTGGCAAACGTGGCGTTAAGGATAAACCCTAACGTAAAAGCCAATACGCATCATTATATTACTACTGGACTTGAAGAGAACAAATTCGGAATATACATTTGGGATCTTGAAAAAGTTATGGATAAGATTGAAGAACTAGATCATGTAAACTTCAAGGGAATCCACTTTCATATCGGATCGCAAATAAACGATCTGGATTCATATAAGCAGTTATGTGTTCGTGTAAATGAGCTGCAGGAGCTATTTAAACAGCGCAGGGCTATTCCTCAAATTGTAAATGTAGGTGGAGGGCTAGGCATCGATTATGAAAATCCAGATGAAAACCCTATGCCGGATTTTAAAGCCTTTTTTAAGATTTTTGATGATTTTCTTGAATTGGAAGAAGGGCAGGAAGTGCATTTTGAACTGGGGCGTTCAGTGGTTTGCCAGTGCGGCACCCTTATATCAAAAGTTATTTACGTAAAAGAAGGGGTTAACACACATTTTGCCATTGTTGATGCAGGAATGAGCGATTTAATACGCCCGGCATTATACCAGGCATATCATAAAATTGAAAACTTAAGTTCTGATCAGGAAGATGAGAAATATGACGTTGTTGGCCCAATATGTGAATCGTCCGATTGCTTTGGAAAGGCAGTTACTTTGCCAAAAACCAGCAGAGGTGACATCATAGCCATCAGATCGGCCGGGGCTTATGGAGAGATTATGGCAAATCAGTACAACTTACGCCAACTACCAAAAGCTTTTTATTCTTCCGATTTATAAATTAAATTTGCATTCAAAATATTATTGATAATTTCAGGTGTGCTTCTGCACACCTTTTTTGTTGCATTTAACTATGTTTTATACCCTGTTTATTAATATTGGCAGCCTGTTTTTAATGATGTTACCCGGATATATTTTGATCCGCAAAAATATCCTGAGCACCTCTGCATTAAAAGATTTTAGCCACGTAATTGTAAAGGTACTTTATCCCTGCCTTATATTTAGCTCAATGACACGCAATTACACCATTGAAGGCGTTCTGGAATCGTGGCAACTACCTGTAGCGGCATTCATCATTCTGTTTGTAGGTTATATAATTGGATTAACTTATAATGGTTTTTTTGGAAGTACTAATGTGGAGAGCAAGAAAAGCATGTTGTTCCAATTTACAATTAACAATTATTCGTTTTTACCTTTAGCCATAATTGCAAAACTCTACGATGAAAGCCATATGGCCGCCCTGATTTTATCAACTTTAGGCTCGGAAATAACAGTATGGACATTAGGGATGGCCATATTAAATACAAAAGGGAAACGGTTTGATATCAAAAGTTTAAAGCACCTGTGGTCGCCACCGTTAGTAAGCATCTATTTTTCACTGGGAATACTATTGGGTATGCATGCATTAGGTACATCATTAAACCAAATTGTTAATCAACACGTAACCTTTAAATACATCAATCAAACCATTTACGAACTGGGAGAAGCCTGCATCCCATTATCGCTGATAATGATTGGTGGCCGGATGGGCAAAATAAACTTTGCAGATTTAAAATCAAAGAATTTATGGATAGTAACCTTGTTCCGGCTAATTATTGTACCCCTTGCAGCAGTCTTGGTCATTAAACTGATATTCCCCAACCATCCTTATCAAAATGTAATGCTCATTGTTTGCGTAATGCCTTGCGCTGTGGCAAGTCTGGTATTAGGAGAAATATATGGGGGCGATCAAAAATTGCTGAGCGGAACTGTTTTAATCACGCACATTGTAGCCTTAATTACAATACCAGCCTGGTTAATGTTTTTAATTTCAAAATGACGATACCACTTCCTTAAACTCCTTTAACAAGGATAAGTCCTTTTCAAAGGCATTTCCCACAACAATAATGTCAGCACCAGCCTCACAAGCATCTTTAACCTTTTCTTTTGTATTTAGGCCTCCTCCAACTATAAGCGGGATAGAAATATTCTGTTTAACTGCTGTTATCATATCCCGGGGAACCGGATTTAAAGCCCCGCTACCACCTTCGAGATATATAAGCTTTTGTCCCAACAATTCGCCTGCTATGGCTGTAGCCACTGCTATATCTGTTTTCGAAGCAGGGATAGGCTGAGTTTGGCTCATATATTCAACAGAAGTAGTAGTACCTCCCTCAATAAGGATGTAGCCCGTAGGAATTACTTCCATACCGGAACTTTTAATTACCGGCGCCGATGCCACATGGTTACCAATCAACAATTCTGGATTACGACCGGATATTAATGAGATAAAAAGAATTCCATCTGCATTTGGGGTCAATTGCAATAAACTACCGGGGAACAATAACACGGGAATATGAAGGTGTTTTTTCAGAATTTCAACGGTCGTTTCTGTTTTCTTAGTCACCAGGCTACCACCCACTAAAATTATATCAGGAGAAGCAGCTTCCATTGCGGTTATTATCTTTAACAGATTTTGCTCCGGAAACTTGTCGGGATCGATAAGAACTGCAAAAATCTTCCTTTTTGCCTTGATCTTTTTTAATACGTCATTTAAAATCATAACAATGTCCTTAACAATGATACACTAAATAAAACCCGTTTACAGTACTAAACCGATAACTCAATTCCACCTCTTTCTCTTTTCTGTATAACGCCTTTAGCTCTCCCTCTTCATCAAACTTAAAAGGCCTGCATACCAAATGCTCATTGAAAATAATACTTTGCTCATCAAACATTTTAAACATGGCTTCCTTTAAGCACCATATCAAGGTATAATATTCCACACGCTGGCCTTCTGGTATAAATTGCTGTTCATCCAAACTAACAAAGCGCTCATATACCCTTTGAACCCTATCCGAAGGATATTCAATATCAATACCGGCATATTGTCCTTTGGACAACACAATGGCCGCATAACCTTTTGTATGACTGATGCTCAGGTTATAATCCGCATTTTGCAATACAGGTTTGCCTGAATCCTGATAATCAATTTCCGGGGTAATACCCAAAACTTCTTTAATCAGGCAGCGCGTTGCCAAAAACTCCGCTTTCCTTTTATCTAATTTAAATGAAGAAACCCTGGATAATTCACAGTCTCTTAATGCCAGTTCTTCGAGCAGCTCTTCAACGGGTTCAGTAATTTGCCATACCGCCACAATTCCACCATTGTGGCAATCTTTTTTAAATAATAACGGCATTAGTTATCTGATAACGATTTCCACTCAAAAGTTTCCATCAGGTGATAAATATCTTCTTTAACAAAATCAACAACCGGAGCCAAAGAATCCTTGTTTGGGATAACATTAAAATACAAAGACCCCCTCAGGAAGTTCCTTACACTGTCCGTCAGAAAAAACTGAACCGACGAGGCTGCATCTCCCTTAATATCATATAATATCCCATACACCTTTTTTTCAGGAGCCTCAAATAATTTTTCCCCTATGGCATCTGCTTTTATGGAGTGCTTATAGGCCAACCGCCTGCTATCTTCAAGAATTTCTCTCAGGTTATTGTCCACGCTTTTGTAGCTTAGGTGAATCTTGCCCCTATACTCAGGATATTCAATATTTATCCAATAGGCCTCTGCTGACGGGGATCTATCTTTTGCGATTTTTGTGTATTCCGGATACTCAAAGGAATATGGGAATCCATGTTGCAAAGTGTCATATTCATGTTCCGGGAAGTTTATCCTAAAATAGCCCCTGGGCTTAGGTGTGCTAACTTCCTTACACTGCACACTCAAAAAAGCGAATAAACACAATACCAACTGTATCCTTAAAAATTTCATTTTAATTTGCATCCCGCCTTTACTTCTTTTGATTTTTATGTTCGTATCTAACCTTTATAATCCTTCTGGAATCAACAGAAATAATTGTAAAATAGTGCTTTTTATAGTTTATCTGTTCATTTTTGTCAGGGATCTCTCCCTTCATCTCCAGAATCATCCCTGCTAATGTTTCAGCCTCTCCCCTAACCTCTTTAAAGCTGTCTTCACTAATTTCTGTTACCTTAATAAAATCGTTTAGCAATATCTTTCCTTCAAAAATAATGCTCCCGTCGGGCTGCAACGCATAAAGAGCTTCCTCATCGTCCATTTCATCACTTATTTCACCTACAATCTCCTCTAAAATATCTTCTAAAGAAACAATTCCGGAGGTGCCTCCATACTCATCAACCACAATAGCCAGGTGAATTTTGTTTAATTGAAATTCTTCCAATAAGTCGTCAATCTTCTTTGTTTCCGGGATAAAATAAGGCGCCCGCATTAATTTTTGCCAGGTAAAATCCTCTTTTTCATTAAGGTATGACAACAAGTCCTTCACATATAATACACCTTTAACATTATCCGGAGTGTTTTCAAAAATCGGGATCCTACTGTAACCGGATTCAATAATCACCTGAAGTACTTTATTATAATTGCTCGATATATCAATATCAATAACGTCAACCCTGGCAGTCATAATTTCTGCAGCATTGATGTTACCAAACTTCACGATACCCTCAAGAATTTCCTTTTCATCTGAGATTTCATCACTAGTCAGTTCAAGGGCATGGGAAATATCATCCAGAGATATTGATGCCGATTTTTTTGCGATCCTTCTGTTGACAAAACCAGTAGTGCTAACCAAAACAAAACTTAACGGACTAAACACCCCTTTGATCAACATAATTGGATAAGCCATTACTTCTGCAAATTTCTTCGAAAATTTTGAAGCATAAACCTTTGGCAATATTTCACCAAAAAAAAGAATGATTGCAGTGATTCCAAAAACCTCGATAAAATACTTTATCCAATCGTTTTCCTCAAAAAGAACTAAAGAACTGGTAATATAGGCCGATAATATTACAATCCCTACGTTAACAAAGTTATTTCCGATAAGGATTGTTGCCAGTAACTGTTCAGGGTTTTTCAGGTGTTTCAGTATCTTTCTGCTATTTTTATTTTTCAATGCCTCAATCTCCTGTATATCTTTTGGTGTCAAGGAAAAAAAAGCCACCTCAGAGCCTGATAGCAGGGCAGAAAAACACAACAATACAATCAATGCCAAAAGAGAAATCGACGTGCCTATAGTTAACGGTAGAAATTTAACCGTTAACAGGTTTGAAAAAATATCTGAGATAATCAGGTCCGTTTCCAAGCTTCAAACAATTAAATAAATACTAGAATGGAAGATCATCTTGTTCTGTAGACTCACCTAAAATATCATCATTCCCCATTGGGTTCTGAACCGGAGCCTGAGGCATATTATTTTGCATTGGCTGCGCCTGTGCTGCTGGATTAGCAGAAACACCACCACTTGCCTGATTATCTGCCTTACGACCTAAAAACTGGAAATTATCAGCATAAACCTCTGTTACATACCTTTTGTTACCATCTTTATCGTCATACGACCTGGTTCTTATCTTGCCTTCAACAAATATCTGGGTCCCTTTTTTCACATAACTTTCAACCACTTTGGCCAATCCGCCCCAAACAACAATGTTATGCCACTCTGTCCTATCTGGTACTTGCTGACCTGCACTTGTAGTAAACCCCCTTTCGGTGGTTGCCAAAGGGAAATTTGCAACTGCCCTGTCATTTTCAAAATATCTTACTTCAGGATCTTTCCCAACGTTTCCAATTAAAATTACCTTATTTACTGACATTTAATTCTTTATTACTATTAAAATTAAGAATGATAAAAATACAAAACTTAAATTCGAATACAAATATACCATAATATGTATTTGTGATAGATTTTTTAATGGTTGATCTTTTGAATTTTGACAATACACAAACCCCATATTATATCAAAACTTTTACCTTAGAAAGTCATCTTACTTTAAAATCCTTCAAATACCTTTCGAGAGGCTTGGGAAATGCAAGATTTCCTAAATCAGACATACTTACAATTTCATACCCACTAACATCATTAGCACCAAGCTTTTCAACCTCAACCTCAATAAACTGTATATATAATTTTTGGTGCGTGAGCTTATGGGTACACCTATCAACTCTCTTTATATTTTTACTTCCGTTATACAGGCCTAATAAATCAGGCATCATATCTTCCACACCAGTTTCTTCTTTCGTTTCATTTAAAACAAATTGATACAGCCCTTGCCAAATATCCTTCATTACCCTTTTTTGGATAAGAGTATTTCCATAGGCATCATGTACAAAAAAGAAATTCAAATACCTTTCTTTCACCTTTTGTTTCTTTTCCTTTACCGGCAAAACATCCACCTTACCATGTCTGCTTGCGTAACATTGTGCGGCAAAAATACAGCTTGCACAATTGGCTTGCTTCGGCGTGCAATGCAAGGCTCCAAACTCCATCAAAGCCTGGTTAAACAAACCACTCTCCCCACCATCATTCAACTCATGGGCTAATTTTTCAAATTGTTTCTTCCCCTGAGCAGTATTTATCGGCGTATCTACTCCAAATAACCGACTTAAAACCCTGAATACATTTCCATCAACCACTGTTTGGTGTTCATTAAAACAGATTGAACTAATAGCCGCCGCTGTATAACTGCCAATACCTTTTAATTTAATAAGTTCGTGATATGAATCGGGAAAAATACCGTCCATTTTGTATGCAACAACTTTTGCTGTATGATGCATATTTCTAGCTCTTGAATAATATCCCAATCCCTGCCAAACCCTAAGCAGCTCATCCTCATCGGCATTGGCCAATGCATGTACATCAGGATACTTTTCCACCAATTTACAATAATAGCTTAATCCTTGATTTACACGGGTTTGCTGCAATATAATTTCAGATATCCATATACGATAAGGATCCCTTGTGTTTCGCCAGGGAAGGTCGCGCTTATGCTGTTTATACCACAATATCAGGTTACTACTGAATCTCATTGAACAATTAAATTTTGTCAAAAATAAGCGTTTTGTTTTTTTTTATATCGAAATCATTTTATCTTTGCAGTCTGAAATTTTTGAAAATTAATGTAATTAATTGATAATAAATAATTTTAAAGAGAGATGACAAAGGCTGATATCGTAAACGAGATTTCGAAGAATACTGGAATAGAAAAAGTTACAGTACAGAAGACTATTGAAGCTTTCATGGATACTATTAAAGGTTCATTAGTTAAAGGAAAGAATGTTTATTTACGTGGATTTGGAAGTTTCATCGTTAAGGAAAGAGCGGAAAAAACTGCTCGTAACATTTCTAAAAACACAACAATCATCATTCCTAAGCACTTTATTCCAGCTTTCAAGCCTTCAAAGAGCTTCGTTACTAAGGTAAAGAACAACGTGAAGTAATTGGTTATTAATAAGTAAAAAAGTTAAGTTATGCCAAGCGGTAAAAAAAGAAAAAGACATAAGATGGCTACGCACAAGCGTAAGAAAAGGCTAAGAAAAAACAGGCATAAGAAGAAGAAGTAATCTTCGCCATTTTATTTAAAAGCATTTCAAAGAACAAACATTCAATTTTAAATGTTTGTTCTTTGTTTTATGTACACATTGCATACCTGATATAAATGTATATTAGGTGAAATAGAATTTATTGTAATACCTACTATTGTGAGTGCAGAACTATTTGTAGATGTATCTCCCGACGAGCTTTCAATTGCATTGCTCGAAGACAGAAGGTTAGTTGAGTTAAGACGCGAACAAAGCAACGTACAATTTACGGTTGGAGACGTTTACCTGGGAAAGGTAAAAAAAATCATGCCGGGATTAAATGCTGCTTTTGTAGATGTTGGTTACGAAAAAGATGCTTTTTTGCATTACTTAGATCTTGGACCCCAATTTCGTACTCTGAAAAAATTTCTCAACATGACCAAAACTGCCAAAAAGGGAGGAGTTGCCTTACACAAGCTAAAGTCTGATCCGGACATCGATAAAAACGGTACCATTTCAGACGTTCTATCAGTAGGTCAGGAAGTATTGGTGCAAATAGCCAAGGAACCCATTTCAACAAAAGGGCCAAGGCTTACTTCCGAATTGTCAATTGCAGGACGAAATTTGGTGTTAATGCCATTTTCAGACAAGGTATCGGTCAGCCAAAAGATAAAATCATCTGAAGAAAGAAACCGTCTGAAAAAATTATTACAAAGCATTAAGCCCAAAAACTTTGGAGTTATCGTCCGAACTGTGGCAGAAGGCAAAAGAGTTGCTGAACTGGATAAAGAACTAAAAACACTTTGTCGTCGATGGGATGAATCCACTTCAAAACTTTTCAACCTCAAGCCACGAGCATTGGTTATTGGTGAGATTGGCCGTACCTCTGCCATTCTCAGGGACATTATGAGCCCCTCGTTTAACAGCATATACATTTCAGACAAAGAAATGTGCAAAGAGGTAAGAGAGTATGTGGGTTTAATTTCACCCGAGAGAGAAAAAATTGTGAAAGAATTCAAAGGCGACGTTCCTTTGTTTGATCAATTTGGAATTGAAAAACAGATTAAAACACTTTTTGGGAAAACGGTTTCTTTTAAAAGTGGAGCATATCTTATTATTGAACACACCGAGGCTCTGCATGTTATAGACGTCAATAGCGGAAACAGGGCCAAAACCGCTGCCAACCAGGAAAACAACGCCCTTGAGGTAAATCTGGCTGCAGCAGACGAAATTGCCCGTCAATTAAGGTTACGAGACATGGGGGGCATTATTGTTGTCGATTTTATTGATATGCAAAAGTCAGAACACAGACAAAAGGTGTTCGAACGCATGAAGGAAGCTATGAATGCAGACAGAACCAAACATAACATACTTCCTCTTAGTAAGTTCGGCCTGATGCAAATCACCCGTCAGCGTGTTCGACCTGAATTGGCCATTGAAACCAATGAAACGTGCCCAACTTGTTTTGGCACAGGAAAAATTGCACCAGCTATCCTACTGGAAGAAAAATTGGAAAACAGCATTAGAAATGCTGTTGAAGGACAAAAGAAGAAAAAATTGACCCTGAAGGTCCACCCTTATTTAGGGGCTTATTTGAAAAAAGGTTTTCCATCAACATTGTTAAAATGGAAAATGAAATATTCATTTGGGCTTAAACTAGCACCTTCCGCCTCATTAAGCTTTTTGGAGTACAAGATCTTAGATGAAAATAAAAAAAAGGTTGACCTGTAGGTCAACCTTTTTCTTTATCAATACATAGTTTTAATTCAAACTTATATCTCCCAGATCCTTATTCTTTTCGTCCTCTTGCTCTTCCTTATATTTACCTCCCAAAAAAGCCAAAAAGTTCCCAAACGCCTTTATAGCCTCCTGTGTTCCTTCAGACACTTCTTTCCCTTGTAATTTTAGCAAAAACTGACTATAAATTCCCGTAAGGCACAACTCGATTTCATTGCTCAGCTTTTTACCTGTTTTTTCATCAAATTCATTGATAAAAGGTAGCGTTGCATTATATATATGCCTATAGGCAATCTCAGAACTTTCCTTCAGCAAATCAACATGTAGCCTGTTAAGATCATTTACCAGGTTTGAGATTACCTGCAAATGGCCTTTTTCCTTAATCTGCTCCATTTTCATCATCTCAATAAGGTTATCGTACCATTCAATGGTTTCATCCACCAATTCGCCTGATATGCCATATTGTGGGATAATTCCTTCTTTTATGGCATCAATATCGAATTGATATGCCCGGATCAGGTCTTCCACCTGCCACATATACAAAATATACTCTACAATATTACTCTTTCTTTTTTCTCTTGCTACAATCATGTCCTCAGTTATCAATTTTCAACGGATAATTATCACAAAACACTATCCATGGTACTTAAAAGTCCCAATCATCAATTTCATCAAGCTTATCCAAATCCCTTCTTTCTTTTTTGGTTGGCCGCCCCAAACCTTTACGCCGCCCCATTGCATTGGCCATCCGAGTTAGCTCCATCAACTCAATCTGGTCTTCAGCCGTCACTTCCTTCATAAAATCAGGCACCAGTTTTGCACCCATCCTTTTTCCACTAATGGCCAATACCTTAAAAGACCTGGTAATGGGCGGAAACTTTACATCTATTGTAATCCCCACCTTTACTACCCGGGAATTCTTTACCGGCAACCCATCTATAAGGACTCTTCCCTTCTTAATGGCTTCCGTAGCAATGCTCCTGGTTTTAAAAACCCTTATTGCCCATAAATACTTATCAATACGAACACCATCCTCCATAACCTACTTTTTGTTATATTGATTCATTGTCCGGGCAGGACCGATAGTTACAAATCCTTTTATCATATCTATAGAATGATCAATAAGCAATGGCAGTTCTGAAGATTCCTCCGCAGACCATTTTCCTAATACATAATCTATCTGCTTGCCTCTTGAAAAGTTATCGCCAATACCAAATCTCACTCTCGAATAATTATTGTGTCCAAAAATATCCTGAATATTTTTCAATCCATTATGTCCTGCATCGCTTCCTTTCTGACGCATTCTTATGGAGCCAAAGGGCAACGCCAAATCATCAACTATAACAAGCAGATTTTCAGGATTTATTTTTTCCTGCTGCATCCAATACCTGATAGCCTTTCCGCTTAAATTCATATATGTACTGGGCTTAAGTAGTACCAGGCTTTTGCCTTTAAACTTATAGTTAGACACAGCCCCATACCTTAAATTCTCAAATACAAGACTTTCCTGCTTTGCAAGTTCATCCAAAACATTAAAACCTATATTGTGACGGGTATCCGCATATTCACTCCCTATGTTTCCAAGCCCTACAATTAAGTACTTCATTTCGTCAGATATATCTTCTTTTCTTTTATTGAATAAAATTCCAAATAACATTCTATTGCAGATCATTAACACCCACAATAATACAAAAAGCCTCCATATAAAAAAATATGGAGGCCAGATATAAAGTAAAAAACAATATTTCTACTCTTTTGCTTGCTGTGCTGCTGCACGAGCCGCTCTTGTAAGCTTAACAGCTGCAACTGTAGAGTTTTTAGCATTTAACAACTCAAGGTTATCAAACGATAATTCTCCAACCTGAACTGACTCACCTAATTTCAAATGGTCAATTTTAACTGATAATGTATCAGGTAAGTTTGCAGGTAAACCTTTAACACGTAATTTACGTTGTTCAAGAGTTAATCTACCACCGGCCTTAACACCTTCTGCAAAACCTTCAAGTTTAACAGGAATTTCAATCACTACTGGCTTATCTTCAAAAATCTGAAGGAAGTCAATATGTAAAACTCTGTCAGTTACCGGGTGGAACTGAATATCCTGCATAATAGCCTCAACTTCTGTTCCTTCAACATCAAGCTTTACAATGTAAACATTAGGAGTATAAATTAACCCCTTAAGTTGCTTTTCTTCAATAGCGAAGTGTACAACTTCGTTTCCACCATAAAGTACCCCTGGTACCATTTCTTCTTTACGAAGTGCTTTAGCAGCTTTTTTACCAATCACTTCTCTTTTCGAACTTTTTAATTCAATCTTTTGCATTTTCTTAATTTTTTGTGCTACTCAAAATAAATCACTTGTAATGAAAGACTTACTCCCCATCACACTTTCGCCCTAAAGCGGATGCAAAGGTAATCAATTTATATTAAAAACTGATTACTAATTGATTTATAATAATAAACTTTTTCAATCGTATCAGCCAATAGCTCCGCAATAGAAAGAACTTTTATTTTTTTAGATTCTTTTTTCAATGGAATTGAATCTGTTACATATAACTCTTCTAATGCTGAATTGGCAATATTTTCGTAGGCAGCACCCGACAATACAGGGTGTGTTGCGATAGCCCTTACGCTGGTAGCTCCTTCCGCCTTCATCATATCTGCAGCTTTGGTTAATGTACCGGCTGTGTCGATCATGTCATCGATAATAATCACATTTTTATCCTTTACATCTCCAATAATGCGCATCTCACTAACCACATTGGCCTTAGCTCTCGACTTATGACAAATTACCATGGGAGTACCCAGGAATTTTGAATACGTATTGGCCCTTTTACTTCCTCCAACATCCGGAGAAGCAATAACCAAATTATCAAGATTCAGGCTCTTGATATGTGGAAGAAAAATAGACGAAGCATACAAGTGGTCTACCGGAAGATTAAAAAATCCCTGGATCTGATCTGCATGAAGATCCATAGTAATCAAACGGTCAATACCTGCAGCTGTTAACATATCAGCAGCCAACTTTGCCCCAATCGAAACACGAGGCTGATCCTTTCTATCCTGGCGCGCTAAACCAAAATATGGTATTACGGCAACAATTTTATATGCCGAAGCTCTTTTGGCTGCATCAATCATCATCAACAGTTCCATGAAATTATCTGCTGGCGGAAAAGTTGATTGAATCAAGAATACATGTGAACCCCTGATGGTTTCCTGAAATGCAACGGCAAACTCTCCGTCGCTAAAGTTTAATTTTTTAATGTTCCCCAAATCCCTTCCGGAATAATGACTGATTTTTTCGGTAAGATAACGGGAAGTCGTCCCCGAAAAAATTTTAATGGGTGCTTTTGGTGGCATCGTAAATTGTTGTTTATCTGTTAATTATTATTTAAGACGTTGCAAAGATATAAAATTCATCACTTTTATAGCGTTGGGTAAGCGCAATTTATAATGTTTCCTCATTGTTGATAAACCAGCGCTTTTCTCAAAAATACATTACCAATTTTGGTTAACCTGTTCAATAAACGACAAAATTTCATCCTTTCCCTGGTTCTTCGTTGCAGAACTGATAAAAAAATCTGGCAATTCTTCCCAATCTTGTAACAAGGCATTTTTATATTCGGTCACATTTTTCTCCACTTCTCCTGGTTTTAATTTGTCAGCCTTGGTAAACACAACAACAAATGGAACTCCCCATTCTCCCATCTGGTACATAAATTCAATATCAACTTTTTGTGGCTTATGACGGATATCAACTAAAATAAACAAACACATCAAATTTGAACGATGACGTAAATACCCATCAATTAAAAGTTTAAAGGTTTTTCGTTGCGTTTTAGAAACCTTGGCATACCCATAACCGGGGAGGTCTACTAAATACCAATCACTATTAATAACAAAATGGTTTATTAACTGTGTTTTCCCGGGAGTAGAGGATGTTTTAGCCAGTGAATTCCTATCGCATAACATATTTATCAACGAAGATTTTCCAACATTTGATCTGCCAATAAATGCATACTCAGGCTTATCAGGGTTGGGACATTGAGTAGGTTTTGCGCTTGAGGTAAGGAATTCTGCTTGTTTAATTTCCATAATTCACAATTTTGTGCAAAGGTACACTTTGTTGCCTGAAAAGAGCAATAAAACAAAAGTAATAAGCAACTACACTAATGATTTTAGTATTTTTGCTCAAAATCAAAAACGCATTTTAAATGGATACAGCACTATACCCATTAAAATTTACGCCTATTCTTAAAGAAAAAATTTGGGGAGGCGACAAACTCAAATCCAGATTAAATAAAACAAGCAACACAGAAAACATCGGAGAATCCTGGGAGATTTCAGGGGTACAGGGAGATGTTTCTGTTGTATCAAACGGATTTTTAAAAGGAAATTCCCTCGAAGAAATCATAGAAATCTATATGGGAGAGATTGTTGGCGATGAAATATTCAATAGATTTGACAAAGAATTTCCCCTTTTAATTAAGTTTATTGATGCCAAACAGGATCTATCTGTTCAGGTTCATCCTAACGATGAATTGTCAAAAGAAAGACACAAAGCCTACGGTAAAACTGAAATGTGGTATGTTATAGATGCTGATCCGGGCAGTAAATTAATTTCAGGATTTGCTGTTGATACGGATAAGGCAGAATACCTGAACTTTTTACAGAAAGACAAAATAACTGCTCTTCTAAAATCTCACACTGTAAAAAATGGCGATGCTTTTTTTATCCCGGCAGGAAATGTACATGCTATTGGAGCAGGGGTATTATTAGCTGAAATACAGCAAACTTCGGATGTAACATATAGAATTTACGATTACAACAGAAAGGATAGTGACGGAAAAACCCGCGAATTACACACAGAACTGGCTCTTGACGCCATTAATTTTACTGACAAAGGAGTTGTTCCTGATTATGACCCAAACAAGACTAATGAAGCTGAAAACATTACCAGCTGTAACTACTTTGTTACAAATCTGGTAAAAATAACGGAATCATATATAAGAGATGTGTATTTGCTGAATTCTTTTGTTGTGTATATGTGCATTGAGGGATCTGCAAAAATAACATGCAGCAATGGTACAAACGAATCCATATCAAAGGGAGAAACAGTATTAATACCAGCAAGTATCCAGGACTTAGAAATAACACCCTCTACCTCCTGCAAGCTTTTAGAAGTATTTATAAAATCATAAATCAAGAATCGTACTTCCCTTTAGCCATAAAGTTAAGGGGATGTACGCCACCAAGATTGTGAGATGGGAATTTGTTAGCTATCCAGATAAAATCTATAAGTTCATCTGATACCTGAAACTCTTTTTACAGCCTTAATATCTTACCTAAAGATGTAGATGTTTTACATCTATGTCCTCATCAAGGAAAAAACCTGCTGTCTGCTTAAACTTTTCAACGTTTTCTGTAGTATAAAAAACAGTTGAGCCCTCCTTTCTACAACGTTTATCCATTTCTGGATGCCGTTGCAAATAATCAATTAAACTATCAGCAACTATCTCTCCCTGCGAAATCATTTTTACATGCTGTGGTAAGTATTTTGCTATCTTTTTTTCTAGCAAAGGATAATGTGTACACCCCAAAATTACAGCATCAATAAGGTGGCACTTAGTCATTAACCCACCCACATTCTTCTTTATGAAATAATCCGCCCCTTCTCCATCACCTTCACCATTTTCTACTAAAGGAACCCACATGGGACAAGCTTCCTGAAACACTTCAATAGACGAATTTTGTTTTTTTATTTCCATGGGATACGACAAGGATTGAACAGTTCCAACTGTACCCAGAACACCCACTTTCATGCTTTGAGTTAAACTGGCAATAGCTTCCACACTTGGCCTGATTACGCCTAACACCCTTTTTTCAGGAGCCATTGCCGGCAGGTCTTTCTGTTGAATATTCCTTAGTGCTTTTGCCGATGCAGTGTTACAGGCTAATATGATTAGGTGACAACCCATCGAAAATAATTTATTCACAGCCTGTAAGGTATATTCATATACAACATCAAACGACCTGGTTCCATATGGAGTCCTGGCATTATCTCCCAAATATAAAAAGTCGTACTCAGGCATCTTGCGCCTCAGTTTATCAAGTACTGTTAAACCGCCATAACCCGAATCAAAAACAGCAATAGGGCCTATATTCTCATTCATAACTATACAAAAAAAGGATGGCTAACAATAACCATCCTTACAAATATAAAAAGATTATATAGTATCTTAATTTGTTGCAGCCAATTTAGCCTTTACCAACTCTTCAACATCAGTACTCTTTTCTGAATGATAAACAACCACTCTAGAGCTAACATCAAAAATGTAAATAAATCCATTTTCAGCACCCACTTCGTCAATTGCTTTTTGTACAGCCTCAACAATTGGCTGAAGTAATTGCCCTTCTTTCTTTTGAAGGTCTTGTTGCGCCATCACCTGGAATTGTTGCAATCTGTTATTTATCTCCTGAATCTCTTTTTCTTTTGTTGCCCTGATTAATTCTGGTAAAGAATCCCTCTTTTCCATATAATCTGTATACTTGGCTTCAAGTTCTTCATTCATTACCTTAAGGTTTTGCTCTAATTTTTGAGCCTCAGCCTGTAAAGTTTTATCAGCTTCCAACTTGGCCGGCAATTCAGCAACCAGCTTTTGAATATTTACGTGACCAAATTTCAAATCCTGTGCAAAAGCACTGGAGCTTAATAAAATGGCAGCTACAACTAATAGTAATTTTATCGATTTCATCTCATTAAAATTTTTCTGATTATCTCTTCATTTATTGAATTCCCAACTTTGCTTTCACTAGGGGAGATACATCTACACTCTTTTCTGATTTGTAAACAGTTACTCCTCCTACTTCTTCAAATATATATAAAAAGTTGTTCTCGGCACCCACTTCTTTGATCGCATTGCTAACTTTTTCGAAAAGTGGAAGCTTTAATTGTTGTTCCTTTTCTTGTAATGACCTCTGTGATTCCTGATAAAAGTTCTGAACTTTTGCATTCATTTCATTAATCTCAGTCTCCATATTGGCTTGCTCATCAGGTGATGCAAATGCATTTTCCTGCATCTTTTTAATGTAATCCTGCTGTAAAGTTTTTAAAGCTTCCTGCATGTCGGTAAGTTGAGCCTCCAGTTTTTCGTACTCCCCTTTTAGTTGTTCTTCAACATTTTTTAATTCAGGCATAACACTAAGTATAGATTGAGTGTTGACATGTCCGAACTTTAAAGTGGACTGCGCAGACAACGCACCTGTTGTCATCAACATCAATCCAATAAACAGTTGTTTCAATAGCTTCATAAGTTCCTTTTTCAAAATATATACTAACATCCTGATATCAGCGACTCCATATTCAATTATCAGGAATTATTTATCAAATATATCATTTAATGCATTTTGTGCACTCACAAATTCATAAAATGCTTTACTTTTTATATCCAAGTTTTTCTAAAACAAGGTCACTCATATCATATTTAGGACTTGAAAACAATACAACACCACCTGATGCTTTATCAAATATAGCAGCATAACCTTCCTCATCAACCAATTCCCTGATAGCGTTGTAAATATCATCCTGTATAGGCTTTATCAAAGTCTCTCTCTTTTTACCCAATTCTCCTTCAGGCCCAAAGTATTTTGTTTGTAACTGACGAGCTTCTTTTTCCTTGTTTACAATCTCTTCCTCTTTTTTAATCTTCATCTCATTTGACAAGAAAACACTTTCTGACTGATAATTTTGATACATGGTTTCTACCTCAGCATAAACTGCTTCAATTTCTTTTTGCCATTTCAGAGAAGTCTGGTTTAATTGCTCATTAGCTGCTTCATACGCAGGTATGTTTTTTAAGATATACTCCGTATCAACAAAAGCATATTTTTGTGCATTTGCAATAATCCCAAATGCCAACATTACCGAAAACAAAAATAATTTCTTCATGTCTATATGTTTTAATGGCTACCTATTTTTAACTATGGCGTGTATAAGTAGCAAAAACCAAACCATTTTTAAAACTGCTGGCCAATAACAAAGTGGAACTGGCTTCCATTAGCTCCTGGTTGATTGGCAATATCATCAAACCCATATCCCCAGTCTATACCCATCAATCCAAAAATTGGCAGGAAGATTCTTACACCAACACCGGCAGACCTTTTTAGACTATATGGGCTAAATTCTTTAAACTCTGCCCAAGCGTTACCCGCTTCAAGGAATGCAAGTGCGTACACCTGAGCCGATGGCTGAAGGGTTAACGGATATCTCATTTCAAAAGTTAACTTGCTATACATGTTACCATTTTGGCTTCCTCTTGAATATGGAGTTAACGAAGAGTTTTCATATCCCCTAAGACCTACTGTTTGGCTACCATACATACTATATCCTGACATTCCATCACCTCCAACAACAAACTTTTCAAAAGGAGAACGAACAAACTCATTATAGTATCCAAGGAATCCCATTTCATATTTACCCATCAAAACAAGTTTCTCTGCTTTATCAAGTGGTGAATAAATGGTTCCTGAAGTAGTCCATTTATGATATTCTATTAATTCATACAATTCTTCTTCAGCATTTTCCTGATCCGGATCTGAATAATCAATTGAAGTTTCATACAGGTTTTCATAATTCTTATCCCTAAACAGCGAGTAAGGAGGTGTCAACTCCAAACCAATAGAAAAGTTCGATCCCCTACGTGGGTAAAGCGGGTTACTAATTGAGTTTCTGGAAAACATCAATTTGAAATTTAAGTTCTGGGATACACCATTTTGCATAATAAAATAGTTCCAGTCACTTAAGTGATAATGCTGATAACTGATTTCACTGTAAAACGAAAAGAAGTCATCAGGCCAGGTTAAACGCTTACCAAAACCTACAGACAAGCCTGTGATTTTCATAAACTGAGATGTATTAGCCTGTCCATAACCATAACCTCCGTAACCATATCCACTATATCCATATCCGCTATAACCACCATAACCTCCGTAACTTGACCCATAAGGATTGTATCCATAATTTCGGGAAACGCCTGTTTGAATGGAGCGGTATAATGAAAACGAAAATGAATTTGGCTTTCTGCCTCCCAACCAAGGTTCTGTAAAAGACAAGCTATAGGACTGATAGAATTTTCCGTTTGTTTGTGCCCTAAGAGACAATGTTTGTCCATCTCCTGTTGGCAATGGTCTCCAGGCCTCTTTGTTAAATATATTACGTACAGAGAAGTTTGAGAATTTCAATCCTAATGATCCTACAAACATACCGGCTCCCCATCCACCGGAAAGCTCAATCTGGTCATTGGCCTTTTCTGTAAGGTTATATACCAGGTCAACTGTTCCATCTTCCGGGTTTGGATTTACATCCGGACTAATATTTTCAGGGTCGAAATGGCCTAACTGAGAAAGTTCACGGATAGTACGGATCAGCTCCGATTTACTAAACAACTCACCTGGTTTTGTACGAATCTCCCTACGCACTACATGCTCGTGAGTTTTTGTATTTCCTTTAATAATTATATTGTTTATAGTGGCCTGTTTACCTTCAAAGATCCTCATTTCAAGATCAATCGTATCACCATAAACATTTATTTCAACAGGAGTGATGTTTGAAAAAAGATAACCATTGTCCATATATAAACTATGGACCGCATCTTCATCGTTGATCAATCTTTCATCCAGTCTTTTCTGATTAAAAACATCTCCTTTACCAATCCTTAAAACAGCACTTAGGTAATCTGAAGGATAAATACTATTTCCAATCCAGCTAATATTACCGAAATAATATTTTTTACCTTCGTCAATTTTAATTTTAATATCAACGGTATTGTCATCATTCTTAGAAATTGAATCATATTCAATAATCATATCGCGATAACCTTTTTCGTTGTATTCATCAATTAAAGCAACCAGATCTTCCTGATATGTTTCTTCAATAAACTTCTTGGTTCTGAAAAAGTTCAGGATTTTACCTTTTTCATTGGTTTTCTTCATTGTCCGATTTAGCTTTTGGTACGCAAAAACGTTGTTGCCCAAAAACTCTAAAGATTTAACCTTAACTTTTTCCTTTTTATCTACAGTAATATCAAGATATACATGGTTCACTTTGGCTGTATCATCCTTTTGTACTACCCTAACTTCGGTATTATAAAACCCCTTTGCAACAAAGTAATCTGCAATGTACTTCTCTGAGCGGGTTATAAGGTAAGGCGTAACCTGGCTACCCTTCATCATGGCTACCTTTTCAGCAACCGTTTCTATCTCTGATTTTTTCAGACCATAATAATTAATGTATGATAGTCTTGGTCGCTCTTGCAGCTCTATCGACAACCAGATTTTCCCGGCTTCAATCTTTTTTGCCTTAACCTTTACATCTGAAAATAAACCATGCTCCCAATACTTACGTATAGCTTCTGAGATTTCATCTCCGGGAACGTTAATACGTTGCCCTACTCTCAAACCCGAAAGGTTAATGAGGATCTTAGGATCATAATTCTGAATCCCCAGCACTTCAATATCTGCTATTTCGTAGCTTCTAGGAGAACCTGTATAGCTAATTGAAGGTACATCTGTTTCTGTTTGAGCAAAAGTAAACGAGGATAGTAAGGATAGTAATGTATATAAAGTAAACTTTTTAAGCATATTATATCGAGATCTATATGTTCTATTTTTGTATCTGTTCACTGGTTTTTCCGAACCTTCTTTCTCTTCCCTGAAAATCAAGAAGTGCTTCGTAAAAATCTTCTTTACCAAAATCCGGCCAAAGTGTATCGCAAAAATACAGTTCGGCATAGGCCAATTGCCATAAAAGGAAATTGCTTATTCTTAATTCACCACTGGTTCTGATCATCAATTCCGGATCAGGCATCCCACCGGTAGTAAGGTTCTTTGATATTATTTCTGTATCAATATTATCAGGATCCAAATCGTTGTTTTTAACCAGCTTTGCAATTTTCTTTACTGCATCGGTTATTTCCCAACGCGAACTATAACTCAAGGCAAGATTAAGTGTAAGTCCGTCATTCCCGGCTGTTTTATCAATACATTCCATTAATTTTCTTCGTACATCATTAGGCAGGTTATCTACGTTTCCTACCACGCCCAGCCTGACGTTATTTTTCATTAATGTTTTAGTTTCTGAGCTAATAGTAGAAACCAACAACGACATTAAGGCATCTACTTCAAGCTTAGGACGATTCCAGTTTTCAGTAGAAAATGCATATAAAGTAAGGTATCCGATTTGCAGTTCGGCTGCAGCTTCTGTTACCGCACGCACAGCCTTAACTCCATTCTTATGTCCAAACACCCTTGAATTTCCTCGTTTTTTTGCCCATCGCCCATTGCCATCCATTATAATGGCAACATGCTCTGGCAACCTTTCTTTTATGAGTTTATCTTTTACAGACATATTGCTTGTCTTTGCCTTTTTTAATATCCACTATTACATTCGGTCTTCCTTCGGAACATGCTCACTGTTATAGAAACGCCAGCAAAAGAATACCAATCATTATTATGAAGGGTCGTTTCCTGATAAAAGCCATAAGGATCATCCGGGTTAACCGGTAAGTTATTGCCCACATAATCCAAATCATCTACAAATGTTTTCCTGAAACTCCATTCTGCTCCAACCCTAACCCATTTGTTAACTTTATACTTAAACCCTACACCGATTGGCAAAGATAATATAAAAACGGTTTGTTCAGAGTTATTTTCAATATCTGTAGAAAATCTTTTATAAATTGTTGTTCCTAAGCCAAATGAAATAAATGGAGTGAAGTTGGTTGTTCCAATAAATGGATGATCATACGAAGTAAAATTAAACTCCATTTGCAACGCAGCATCGCCCATTGCCCTGTTAAAAGAATACGTCTGCTCTCCCTCTGGAAACAAAACATCATTATCGGGGTAACTGCCTTTAATCCTAACCATTGAAGCCGTTCCTTTCAAGGCAAAACGATCGGTTAAAACATAGCGTGCAATACCCCCATAGGAAAAACCAGGCTTATAGAACTGCTTTTGAGGATTCAAATCTCCTATATAATAAGAAGCTCCGGCCATTACCCCCAATTCAATCCTGTCCTGAGACTTTGCTATACCAAAAGCCATCATAAAAAGCAAAATCAACATTTTACTTTTTATAGTATTGAAATAATATCCTACACTGAGCTTTCTAAGTTTCATTTCCTTTGGAACTTTTGGCACATTTTTGTTACTGGCAGCCACAAAAGTAATATTTAAATGCAAAATGCAATGAAATATTCATTTTGGGCTGTAAATATAACCCTCAAATTTGGTTTTTATTGTTGATGGATAGTTAAAATGGAGTTAAAGTTATTATACTACAAACCATTGCCAAAATCATTTTTTTAATTGATTTGCCTTTTTAATTTTGGAGAAACTAAATAATCATTGATAGTTATGTACGGAGATTTTAAAAATTACCTCAGCTCAGAGCTTGAATCAATAAAAGAATCAGGTTTATATAAAAACGAAAGAATCATCACTTCTCCCCAGGGAGCAGATATAAAAGTAAACACTGGCGATAAGGTTTTAAACTTTTGCGCCAACAACTACCTTGGACTTTCATCCCATCCCCGGGTGGTAAAAGCTGCCCAGGAAATCATGAACACACATGGCTACGGCATGTCATCTGTAAGGTTTATTTGCGGAACGCAGGATATACACAAAAATCTGGAAAAAAAGATTTCAGATTTTTTAGGCACGGAAGACACCATTTTGTATGCTGCATGCTTTGATGCCAATGGCGGTGTTTTTGAACCCTTGTTTACTCCTGAGGATGCAATTATATCAGACGAACTAAACCACGCTTCTATAATTGATGGAGTACGTCTGTGTAAAGCTGCGAGGTACAGATATAAACATGCCGACATGGCCGACCTGGAAGAGCAATTAATAAAATCCCAGGATCAGCGTTACAGAATAGTTGTTACGGATGGCGTATTCTCCATGGACGGAGATATTGCCAAACTAAATGAGATATGCGATTTAGCAGAGAAGTACAATGCCATGGTAATGGTTGATGATAGTCATGCGTCAGGATTTATTGGTAAAACCGGAAGGGGAACTCATGAATACCACAACGTAATGGATCGGGTAGACATTATAACCAGCACCTTAGGTAAGGCCTTAGGCGGTGCTTTGGGTGGCTTTACCAGCGGAAAGAAAGAAATTATTGATATGCTACGTCAAAGATCCCGTCCGTATTTATTTTCCAATTCACTGGCTCCCGCTATTGTTGGAGCTGCATCAGAAATCTTTGACATGTTGAGCCAATCAACTGAATACAGAGACAAGGTAATTGAAAATGCTGCATATTTCAAAGAGAAGATCAAGGCTGCCGGGTTTGATATTAAACCAACAAACTCCGCCATTATTGCCTTAATGCTTTATGATGCAAAGTTGTCGCAAGAATTCGCCAACAAGCTTCTTGAAGAAGGAATTTATGTAATTGGGTTCTATTATCCTGTTGTTCCTAAGGGGCAAGCCAGAATCCGCATCCAAATTTCTGCAGCCCACGAAAAAGAACATTTAAATAAAGCAATCAAAGCCTTTATTAAGATAGGGAAAGAATTAGGCGTGATTTAATCTCATTATTTACCATAAAAAAATCCAGCTTGAATAAGCTGGATTTTTTTATTATTGCATATAACTGCAAACTAAAACATATCTTTCATTCTACTAAAAAAGTTCTTTTCCTGAGAACTTGGTTTTGGGTCAAACGCTGAAGACTCTCCCATTTTTTCCATCACCTTTCTTTCTTCCTTTGATAATTCTTTTGGGATCCAAACATTGATCTTAACCAATAAATCTCCACGCCCGTAGCTATTTACCTCAGGAAGTCCTTTACCCCTTAAACGCAACACTTTTCCTGGTTGAGTCCCAGCTTCAATTTTCACTTTTACCCTACCTTCCAGTGTTGGGATTTCAACAGGTGAACCTAAAACTGCCTGAGGGATGCTCACGAATAGATTATACAATAAGTCACGCCCATCCCGAACAAGCTCTTTATGTTCCTCTTCATGAATCAATACCAAAAGGTCACCGTTGATACCACCCCTGCGGGCAGCATTACCCTTTCCTGAAACAGACAACTGCATGCCTTCCTCAACACCAGCAGGTATGTTGATGGAGATCACTTCTTCATCACGTACAATTCCCTCTCCCGCACAATGCTTACACTTATTGGTTATTATTTTACCTTCACCACCACAAGTAGGACATGTTGATGCTGTTTGCATCTGGCCCAGTATCGTATTTGAAATACGGGTTACCTGACCCGAGCCATTACAGGTTGTACAAGTACTGTGCGAAGCTCCTCCTTCTGCTCCCGACCCACTACAATGGCTACATGGTACATATTTTTTTACACGAATTTTCTTTTCAACCCCGTTTAATATTTCATCAAGGGTAAGTGTAACTTTAACGCGCAAGTTAGAGCCTTTGTTGACCCTTTGACGGCTTCCACCTCCGCCAAAACCACCAAAGCCACTAAAACCGCCAAAACCACCACCTCCAAAGATATCTCCAAAGTGCGAGAAGATGTCGTCCATTGACATTCCACCACCAAAACCACCACTTGAAGCACCACCTACACCTGCATGGCCAAATTGATCATATCTGGAACGCTTGTTTTGGTCGCTCAAAACTTCATAAGCTTCGGCTGCCTCTTTAAATTTCTCCTCAGAAGCCTTATCACCCGGATTTCTGTCAGGATGGTATTTAAGTGCTTTTTTACGATACGCTTTTTTTATTTCTTCGGCAGATGCGCTTTTTGAAACTTCCAGTACTTCGTAATAATCTCTCTTCGACATAATAAAACCTCCGTTGTGTTACTTTATTCTCCAACAACTACTTTTGAGAAACGCATCACTTTGTCGTTAAGCATATACCCTTTCTCAATACAATCAATTACTTTCCCCTTCATCTCTTCTGTTGGAGCAGGGATTTTTGTTATCGCTTCATGAAACTCAGTATCAAACTCTTTCTCCACAGCCTCAATTTCAGATACTCCATTTTGTTTCAGGAACTCTTGAAACTTATTATATATTAAATCAATCCCTTCTTTAACCGCATCCAAATCCGAAGCTTCTCCCAAATGCGAAATAGCACGATCAAAGTCATCCACAACCGGAAGCAAGCCCTTCAACAATCCTTCCCCTGCGCTTTTAGTTAACTCCATCCTTTCCTTTAGGGTTCGCTTGCGATAATTGTCGTATTCGGCAGTTAATCGCAAATACTTATCATTTATATCCGAAACCTGACCTGTTAATTCCTCAATTTTTTTTTGCTCAGGACTTAGCTCATCACCCTCTTCCTGCTCTTGAGTTTCTTTCTCAACTTCTTGATTTTCTTCAATATTCTCGTTTGATGTAGTTTGCTCTTCAACTACTTCCTCCTCTTTTTGTTTTGAAGTTTTCTTTGTCATTATCGTAATATTCTTATAATTTCTTTTTTTACAGCACTTCGCTTAACAATTATTTTGCCACTCCTTAAAAAAAAGACAAATTGACAGCGTTTCAATTGCATCCCCTTAAAACATGTCACACAAAACAAATAATGGCAGAAAGCCTATCAAGCTTTCCGCCATTAAGTATTTTAGTTTTTCATGAACATTTCTGCCCAACCACCAATGGTTACTTCAGAATATCTTTAAGCGCCCCTTCCAGAGCCGGCCCCCTTAACCCTTTACCAATGATAACTCCGTTACCATCAATTAAAAAGTTATCCGGAATACCTCTGACACCATATATTTTTGCACCCTCGCAGTCCCACCCTTTTAAATCACTCACATGCGAGGACCACTCAAGACCATCCTGTTTAATGGCCTGCTGCCAACGCTCTTTGTTTTTATCAAGAGAAACACTATACACGGTAAAGCCTTTCCCATTTTTAAACTTTTCGTTTTTATACTTTTGATAAGCCCTTACTACATGAGGATTCTCTCTTCTGCAGGGCCCGCACCACGATGCCCAAAAATCAATCAACACAACCTTTCCCTTAAGCGACGACAATGCCACCATTTCACCTTCAGGTGACATTAGCTGTATTTCAGGAGCCTTGTTTCCTACCCCCAGCCCTACAATCTGAGATTGGGCTGACATACAAACCAAGGCAAAAAATACACTAATAATAAAACACTTTCTCAATTCCTTCATATTACATAAATTATTGCCACAGATTCAATCACAAAATCTGAACCACATATATTATACTTCTACCATTTCTGCATGTTCACATTCTGTATACAATTATAAAAAAAAATTGTTCAGAAATGTAAACATACAAAATGACTATTACTCTGCAGCAATAATATTTATAAATAAAAATTGGGAATTATTAATTTCTGTGAAGGTACTCAAGCGATGATGTCACTTTGTTGATACTTGAGCTACTGGCAATTAATCTGCCATCCCCATCAATAAGGAAATTTGATGGTTTTTCTACTTTGAAGGCTTTTGCAATTGATGATTCTGCTCCTTGATAGTCGCAGATGTGCAGGGCATTTGTTAATCCATCTTCTTCAATAGCCTTTTTTAAAGGTGATTTAAAACGATCAAGGGAAATTGACACAACAACAAAACCCTCTCCGTTGTGAAATTTGCCATTAGCAAATTCCTTTTGAAGTTTCATCTTTTGATGATTATCCACTCTAGACTCTCCATCATAAGAAGCCCAAAAATCAATCAGAACCATTTTTCCATCCAATGACTCCAGACTAAATTCGGACCCGTTCAATAGAGTTGCCGTAATCTCGGGAACCTTATCCCCAACCTCAAGACCTACCTTTGGTTCAGGTATGCCATTGATAAAGGAAAGAAATCCCGGCCCTGCTAAAACAACTAATAATATTAGTTTTAGCTTTCTCATACACACACAATTTTGGTTTATATTCACATCGCAAAGTTTATCATTTTTGCGACACGTGTCATCTAAATTTAGACCAACACATCAGTTTTCATGACAAATGTTAGGAAAACGGGGAGCAAAAATATGCCACAAAATCTCAAAAAACAAAATATAATCCTTTGCAAATTCAAATTTCTTTGCTATTTTAGTCGGTTCTTTGCTAAATGTTAAAAGATAAAAAAACTATTGACTTTTTATCAAACCCTTGGTGTTTCTACAAAAACAAAGAGGCCATTGCCGACTCTTCATCAAACAATGACCTCTTGGTTAATAAATCTTAATTTTTTTATTTAGACTGTACCCTTTTGATTTTTGCGCCCAATTTCTGCAACCTTTGGTCAATATTCTGATACCCCCTGTCGATTTGGTTAATATTTTGAATAACACTCTTGCCTTTTGCAGACAGAGCTGCTATTAACAGTGCCACCCCAGCCCTTATATCTGGCGAAGTTAAGACAGTGCCCCTTAGCATAGTTTCTTTGTTTAAGCCAATAACAGTTGCCCTATGCGGATCGCACAATATAATCCGTGCGCCCATATCTATTAGCTTATCAACAAAAAACAACCTACTCTCAAACATTTTTTGATGAATCAACACACTCCCTTTTGCCTGGGTTGCTATAACCAAAAAAACACTTAACAAATCAGGTGTCAGGCCCGGCCAGGGAGCATCAGCAATAGTCATAATCGAACCATCAATAAAGGTTTCTATCTCATAACCCTCTTGTTTGGGAATATAAATATCATCCCCTCTTCGCTCCAACTTTATTCCCATCCTCCTAAAAGAATCAGGAATAATCCCCAATTCATCATAGGCAGTATCTTTAATTGTGATTTCAGAACCTGTCATGGCAGCCATTCCAATAAAACTACCAATCTCAATCATATCCGGCAAGATACGATGTCTACATCCAGAAAGCGACCCAACTCCTTCAATATGAAGGAAATTTGAACCTATGCCGGTTATCTTTGCCCCCATACTTACCAACATCTTACATAATTGCTGTAGGTATGGTTCACATGCTGCATTATATATACTTGTTTTACCCGGCGCCAGAACCGCTGCCATTACAATGTTAGCTGTACCTGTAACCGAAGCTTCATCCAGCAACATATAGCAGCCTTTCAGCTCATCAGCCTCAACACTATAAAATATCTCATTAGGATTATAATGAAATCTGGCTCCTAATTTTTCGAAACCGATAAAGTGGGTATCCAATCGTCGCCTACCAATTTTATCACCACCAGGCTTTGGAAAATACGCCTTCCCAAATCTGGCCAACAAGGGCCCCATAATCATAATAGACCCCCTTAAACTTGAAGCTTTTTTTCTAAAATCAGTTGACTGCAGGTATTCCAGATCAATATTTGCGGCTTTAAAAGAACAGGTATCTTGTGAGATACGCTTTACGTCAACTCCAATATCACCCAAAAGGTTTATCAGATTATTAACATCAACTATATCCGGAATGTTGGTTATTGTAATTTCTTCTTTTGATAACAATGTTGCACAAATAACCTGAAGTGCTTCATTTTTTGCCCCTTGAGGAGTTATTTCACCAGAGAGCTTATGCCCTCCTTCAATCTCAAAACAATGCATCTTTACTAGTGGATTATTTCAATTTGGTTTATCTTCGATCGTCGTACTTTTTAAACTGACGCTTCTTTTTGTTTCTATTTTGGTTTTGGTTTTGATTGTAGTTTTGATGCTCTTTATGCTCTGGAATCTTCATATCCTCTGGAATTACCAATCGTCCTCCAGATAGCTCAATCATATCAGAAAAAACCCTTTCATCGCCCGGAAAGTCTTTATTCCACTGAAGTAAAGATTTTTTCATATTATTGGCGATCAATAACATTAAATGACGCTTCAGGTCACCCTCCTCCATTTCGCAAGCCTTATCAATCATTTTTTCGATAGTTCTTCCATAATGACGGTATCTCATCCGTTCCATGCTATACGGCATTTTATCAGGACGTTGATACAATATTTGTTTTTCCGGAAGCTCAAATGGTGTTTCAATACCCAATTTAAAATCAGACATAATAGCCAAGTGATCCCAAAGTTTATGTTTAAAATCATTTACATCACGTAAGTGCGGAAACATATTCCCCATATTACCGATAATGGCATGAGCACACTTTGTCTTCTCTTCCAAATCTTCTATTGTAACACAATAATCTACCATCTTCTGAATATGACGGCCATATTCAGGCAGAAGCAACTTCTTCCTATTCGAATTGTAATCCATATTTTATTTAAAAATACTTAGTATACTCTTTTTCTGAGATATTAAATCCAAAAGCAATCTATTTAATTATTAAACACTTTCAGAAACAGGAGTAAAATTTAATATAAATGTGCAGTAAACATGTGTATATCATGAAGTACTATCGCCACAAATCTAACCTAAAATTTTAAGTTTGGCAAATTTTAATAATAATTGTTTAACTCCCGAATTATCAAAATTAACCGTGGCTTTGGCATTGGGCAATTGCCCGTCAATACTCACAATTTTACCACGGCCAAACCGTATGTGCTCAACTGTCATTCCCGGTTGCAAATTGCCTGTCGGGCTACCCTTGCTTACCGAACCAAGTTTTCCGGTTGGGGCATTGTTTGAAACCTTTTTGAAATTATATCCTGGCTTGGGAGATACCGGCGCGCTTCCAAAAGATCTTTTGGGTTGCGACGAGGCAGAAAACCGGCTCTGAGGTGCAGCGATTTTTATTTGATCTCCAGAGAATTCCACAAACTCATCATCTATCTCACCAATAAACCTGCTAGGTCGACAAAAGGAAGATTCTCCAAATTTATATCTCGTCCTTGCAAAGGAAATAGTGGCATTATCTTCGGCCCTTGTAACTGCAACATAAAAAAGCCTGCGTTCTTCTTCAATCCCTTGCTCGCTCTCAATGGTCATGTTCGACGGAAACAAACCTTCCTCCACTCCAACTACATAAACATTTTTAAACTCAAGTCCTTTACTTGAATGGATAGTCATCAATGTGACTTTATTGATGTCATCCTCCGATTCATTATCCTGATCTGTCAATAAGGATACTTCTTCCAGAAAGTTTACTAATCCGGTTTCTCCACCTTCCTCTGTGCGATTTAAGGTAAACTCCTGTATACCATTCAATAGTTCCTGAACGTTTTCCTGGCGCGACACATTCTCCGGGCTCCTGTCCTGATACAATTCTTTCATCATGCCACTTTGGGTAGCTATCTCTGTAACCAAATCGTAAGCTGACAATTGGGTACTTCCAGCCTTAAATCCGGAAATCATCCCAACAAACGAATTTAGTTTTTTACGTGTTCCTGCATTAAACAGGTTTCCGGCATTGTCAATGCCCACCAGAACATCCCACATGCTCTTCCCGGATGCAGCAGCTGCACCTTCCAATTTTTCAACCGTGGTCTTTCCAATACCCCTGGCAGGGTAATTAATAATCCTTTTAATAGCTTCCTGATCAGTGGGATTTATAGTAACCCTACAATATGCTAGTAAGTCTTTGATCTCTTTTCGTTGATAGAAACTTAGCCCGCCATATATCTTATATGGCATCGATGCTTTCCTTAAAGCCTCCTCAAAAATACGCGATTGCGCATTGGTGCGGTACAAAATAGCAAAATCCTGGTATTCATAATTTGCTTTTAAACGTTTCTGCTTAATATCGTTTATTACAATGTACCCCTCTTCAATATCAGAAATGGCATTATGGATCTTAATTTTGTTGCCAATATCATTTTCAGAAAAAACTGCCTTTTTGATTTGTTTGGAGTTTTTTGCTATGATACTGTTTGCTGCATTGACAATAGTTTGGGTAGAACGATAATTTTGCTCCAGTTTAAACAATTTATAATCGGGGTAATCATTCCTGAAATTAAGTATATTCTCAATTTTAGCACCTCGGAAACTGTAAATACTTTGGGCATCGTCGCCTACCACACAAATATTACTGTGTTTTTCGGCCAGTTTTTTTATAATAATATATTGTGAATAGTTTGTATCCTGATACTCATCAACCATAACATATTGAAAAATATTTTGATACTTCTGTAACGCCTCGGAATGATCACGGAACAATATATTAGTATTGAGCAACAAATCATCAAAATCCATAACCCCTGATTTATAGCACTGACGCATATACCGGGTGTAAATTTCATAAACCAGCCCACGCTTACTGGCCTGATCCTCCATCATCCGGTGCTGGTCCTTTACATACGAAGCTGGCGTAACCAAATCATTTTTTGCAGCAGAAATCCGCCCCAGCACTGCGCCCGGTTTGTATTCCTTATCGTTTAGCTTCATCTCCTTAACAATCGACTTAACCAAACTCTTGGAATCTGCGGTATCATAAATAGTAAACGACGATGGATAACCAATCCTTTCTGCTTCATTCCTAAGTATCCGTGCAAAGATGGAGTGGAATGTTCCCATCCAAAGGTTACGGGCAACATCGGCCCCTACAATAGAAGCAATCCTCTCCTTCATTTCCCGGGCAGCCTTATTGGTAAAAGTCAATGCCAAAATGCGATGGGGAGGTACTCCCTGGGTTAAAAGATGGGCTATTCGATAAGTAAGCACCCTTGTTTTACCAGAGCCTGCGCCCGCTATAACCAAAGAAGGGCCTTTTGTATTTACAACCGCCTCTCTTTGTGAGACATTCAATTGTTCGAGATAACTTTGCACTAATATTGTTTTTTTTGATGGAACGCAAAGATAATTAAAATAGAATTTCTGGTAAATAGATGTCACCGCCGTTTTTTATAGAGCCTGAAACTCCAAAAAACTCATTATAAACTTAAACCCTCCGGGCAAACAGCAAACTGAAAATTTATACTCACGAATGAGTATGGACATACCACCATCCTCCCATTAAATTTGTTAATGTATTTATTGTAAAATTTAACGAAGATGAAAAGGGTTGGAATATTTGTTTTGCTGATCATGCTTTCTGTGATTTGCGTTGCTCAAATACGCAAAATTGAGGAAGTTGTTGTAAAGGCTCCTAAGTACAATGGAGTGGTTACATTTGAAAAAGGATCTGAAAATTTTGTAAGTCCAATTAGTAGGTTCTTACAAAAAGATTTATCTATAAAATCAAAAGAATATGATTATTTAAAGGAAGGAACTGTAATTATTGATTTTACCGTAAATACCGACGGTACAGTTGACAATTTCATTGTAAAGAACTCCATTTCCCATACAAACGACAATTTTGTTATTTCCGCTCTAAAAAGCACATCGGGAGACTGGATTCCAGGCCAAAGAGATGGCTTCCCTGTTGAAATGGAAAAACGCGTTGTGGTAGCCTTCACAAGTGAAGAAACTCCATCATTAAACCATCAGGCCAGATACTATACCGTTCGCGGAATAAAAAAATTCATGGCTGCTGAGAGATGCCAAAAAAATCTTTTTATCCACCAGGAAAACAAAGAAAAACGAACTGAAAGAAAACTTTGTGCCGCTTTAAAAAGGTTAGAATCTGCAAATTCATTGCGCCCCAATGAACCTTGTGTTAAGTTTTGGGAAGCTAAAACATACGAAAAACTAGGCGATGACATCATGAGGTACCAGAAACTAAATGAATATCAAGATGCACTGGATGCCAGATACTATGCAATGACAGACCTTGTTACAATCACCTTATGACTATACTAAACAACACAGCAACCACTTACAAACTGCCTTGGTAATACTAAGGCAGTTTTTTTATAAAAAACCGCCTTTAGTATTGACAACCTCATGTACACCAAAGTAACTTTAGCCATGCTTGAAATAGTCACAATAGGCAGATTTGGGTAAAAAAGGGTTGTGTTATGTCGGAGAAAGATTATTTATTTCACGGTTTATCACGTTTGGTTGGAAAATTAACAAACACCGACTTTTGTAATCGTGCAATTGATTATAGCACAGAACTCAAAGAACTACACAACCTTATTTGCTTAAATAACCAATTCTACCACATCATACAATTCCCTCAGTTTAAACTATTTTATACCTCTCCCAACATCATGCCCATACTTGGATATGATTTTCATGAATTAACCCTAAAAAAACTTTTCAGTTATATTCATACAGAAGACTATCCCACAGTAATACTTGCCACTAAAAAAATGTGTGAATTCGCAATAAGTGAAATTGATAACCTAAAACCTTTTAACAGCATTATTTCAATGGATTTTAGAATCAGGCACAGAGACGGACATTATGTTAGACTGCTCAATCAAAATTGCCTGTTTAAAAAATGCATCGAGAAACCGACGTTTTACACCTTATCTTTTAGTACAGATATTACACACATAAAAGAAAGTTTAAAAATTGACTTTAATTACACAAATACAGGCGACGATACTAGCTTTATATTTCCGGATGATGAATTAAAAGAAATAGCCTCCATTTTTACCAAAAGAGAAAAAGAAATACTTTCCTTATTAGCCATGGGCAAAAAAAGCAATGAAATAGCAGAAATACTTAATATCAGCAAACATACTGTTGATACTCACCGCAGGAAGATGCTGTCAAAATCCCATCTTTGCAATACTGCAGAACTTATTGCTTATTCCATATCCAATCATATTGTTCAATAAAAGCACTCTATTGTGTTAAATTTTGTTAATGAAACTTGAAATCGTACACCTTTAACATCTGTATATCAGCCAACAGACCACTCTTGTTCGCCAGCGTATATAGGCAAAAACCAAATCTGATGGTAATTTTATACTGTCTTTAGTTTTCTCCCCAATCATAAATACTGTCTTTATTAATTTAACCGTAGTCATTTTTATGACAGCAAAATGTGTAAATGCATATTTCTAACAAAGAAAAATGTTTTACTAAATTAATTTACGTTATGAAAAAGATTGCCTTATTAACCGGCCTGCTACTTTCAGCAGTAATTACTTTTGCCCAGGTAAAAGAATTGTCAGAAACCACAGTTGAGTCGCCCAAGTATATTGGACAACAAGGTGCAAATGAAATAAACAGTTCTGAATCCTCTCCTATCTGTAGCTATCTAAAAAGCAGCCTTATTAACAACAACTTTGAGGAGGGTGTTGTAATAATTCTTTTTACTATCAATGCAGATGGGACTCTATCTGATTTTAATGTAAAAAATTCTGTATCCAAAGCCTCTGACCAAAAAGTGATCAATTGCCTAAAATCGACTTCTGGCTTATGGAACCCAGGTCGTGTAAATGGCACTCCGGTAGAAATGCAAAAAGAAATCCATGTTCGTTTTGTAGATCCTTCAGGCAGTTCATTAGAAGAACTGGCTCAGAACAACATTGAATCAGCAGTAAAACAATTTGAATCTGCTAAAGCCATTAAAAATAATGTTAGCTTAACATCGGTTAAAGCAGATAAAAAATCTACCCGGAAATTACAATCGGCACTTGCCTATTTAAAAGAAGCAAGCAAATACCAACCAAACGAGCCATCTGTTGTATTTTGGGAAGCATGCACATATGAAGAACTCGGCAACGAAATGAGAAAAGCCGAAAAACTAAACCGTTTTATGGAAATGGTTGATCCAAAATATCAGGCAGGACTTGAATCGGTAGATATTCATTTGAACTAGTTTGGTAAATAAAAATTATTACCGAACTTATTCCCCATTAATACTATTGTTAATGGGGAATACTCCAACTCCATATCCCCAAATATACAGAGTCAAAAAATTATACTAAAATCTTTGCGCTACAAATTCCGGTTGAACTTCTGGAGTGAATGATGCCAAATAGTCTCTGATTTTTCCGGGAGTAAGGTAAATTTCCCTTTTTAGCTTTTTATATTTTTTACTTGCATTGGAATCATACAGTACGGTATGTGCCCAGTCGTGCAATTGCCAGCCCAACCCACGTTCAATGGTCATCTGATCAATTTCCTTTTCAAACCTGGCCTTGCTCTTTTTATTGGTATAGCTGGCCAGCCTTTTTAAAATACCCCAAATACCTTTCTCCGAATAATCAATGAAATGAGAGAATTCATGCGCCAAAACACCGATTTGTGCATTATATGAAACTTTTGACAATTGAATGCTGCTATCGCGTTTTGAACTATTGATACGAACTATATATCTACGGTTCTCTTTTTTCTTAAATAATAACGATAATATAGTTGGACGAGCATTTAAGGTGGTTTTAATATTCTGGTACTTGAATTTTATATGAGTCTGCTCCAACTCAGGAAAGTATGCCAAAGCATGGTAAATAGTTTTTTCAAACTCGGGTAAAAGCCTTTTGTTGGCTCCCATTTTCTCACCCAAAAATTCTACCTCATTCTTTGTCAACGGTTGAAATTCCCTCTCCACTTTTTGTTGTGCCAAAGCAACACCGGCACATAACCCCACTAAAATCATAATCACCCTACACATTTAAATTTCACTAAATATTTCAGCTGTTGCATATCTTTACATACACAAAGCTAATAATGTTGCGTTTTTTTATTTTTTTAACAAAAGGCAGCAAATAAGATACAGTTTCAAATTAAACCACAATAAAAAAATATCGCCTCAGCAAATAATACTTTTTACTATCTTTGCGCCGGTATTCTCTTGAATTAATTTAAGATATAAACGATTTAATAAGCGCACCTCAACGGTAATATGGCAAAAAAAGACAACCAACATACACAACGACAGCTCAGAAATTCCTATTTCACCACTGTAATTAGTATTGCCCTGGTGTTATTTTTATTGGGAGCCGTGGGGTATTTAATGCTAAATGCTCAGCGATTATCAAATTACGTAAAGGAGAATATTGGTTTTAACATTGTTTTAAAAGACAATGTAAGAGAAGCTGAAGTTCGCAGATTACAAAAATATCTTGATGCTTCATCGTATGTAAAATCAACAGAATATATCGATAAAGAAAGAGCCGCAGAAGAATTAAAAAAACAACTAGGTGAAGATTTTATCGAATTTCTTGGCTACAACCCCTTGCTTTCATCAATAGAGGTTAAACTGTTTGCTGAATATGCCAATCCGGACAGCATAAAAAAGGTAGAAGATGTTTTTGTTTCTTTCCCTCAGGTAAAAGAAGTGTTTTACCAGAAAAACCTAATTCAGAAAGTAAATGAAAACGTAAAAAAAATAAGCCTTGTTTTACTTGGTTTTAGCCTCTTGCTGCTGCTTATTGCCATTGCACTAATTAACAACACCATACGCTTATCGGTTTATTCAAAACGCTTTTTAATCAATACTATGCAATTGGTTGGGGCAACCAAAGGTTTTATCAGACAACCGTTTATAAGCACAAGTTTAATCCATGGATTCATAGGGGCTGTTTTGGCCAACGGATTACTAGCAAGTGGAATATACATACTGCATAAAGAACTTGGTGGATTTATCGGATTTGATAACATTGAGATTATTGGCGTTTTATTTGTTTTAGTTGTTATACTGGGAATGATGCTATCGCTTGTCTCAACCTTTTTTGCAGTAAACAAATACCTGCGACTTAAAACAGATCAATTATATTTTTAACAAAATACTATGTCGAGCAACAAACAAGAAAAGAAATTTGAATTTGCACTATCCAAACATAATTATATGCTAATGGCAGTAGGTTTTGCCATTATTATTTTAGGTTTTGTACTCATGATAGGCGGCCGGAGTGAAGATCCAAACGTTTTTAGCGAGGAAATCTATGGATTCCAACGAATCACACTTGCCCCTATGGTTGTTCTATTGGGCTTTATTTTTGAAATATATGCCATCATGAAAAAACCAAAACAATAACATTATTGGCGGTAGAATTACAGAACTAAAACATTAGATGTGTTTATGTTACGTGTTTTCATACACGTCACTGAAATCAATCTAATGTTTATTCTCTTCCCCTTCAAACACACAGAAACACGAACGCACAATAAAAAACAAATTTATCTGATATGAGTTGGATTGAAGCGTTGATTCTTGGAATTATCCAGGGATTAACAGAGTTTTTGCCTGTTAGCAGCAGCGGGCACCTGGAAATTGGCAAACACATTTTAGGCGTACAGGCCACCGACAATTTAACTTTTACTTTAGTTGTACACGGAGCTACAGTACTAAGCACAATAGTTGTTTTCAGAAAAGATATTACAAACCTGATTACAGGTTTGTTTTCATTCAAATGGAATCCTGAAACCGAATATATTTTTAAAATTGGAGTAAGTATGATTCCCATAGGGATTGTTGGTGTATTTTTTAAGGATTATGTTGAAGAGCTATTTAATACCAACAAAATACTCTTACTTGTGGGGGCAATGTTGCTGATCACCGCCACTCTACTCGCGTTTACATTTTATGCCAAAGCAAAGGATAAAGATGTTTCGTTTAAAGATGCTTTTATAATTGGAATAGCACAAACAATTGCAGTACTACCGGGCATTTCCCGATCCGGCTCAACCATTGCTACAGGTTTACTGCTTGGCAACAAAAGAGAAGCTGTAGCCCGGTTTTCATTTTTAATGGTATTAATACCAATCCTTGGAGAAAACGTTTTAAGCCTACTCAAGGATGATGTTTCATCAACAGGAACCATAGGTTTTTTACCTCTGTTAGTAGGTTTTACCGGAGCATTTATATCCGGGCTTCTGGCTTGTAAAGCAATGATTAATTTGGTTAAAAAAGGAAAACTAATATATTTTGCTATTTACTGTGCTGTTGTTGGTACAATTGCAATAATTTGGGGATTTTGATGGAAGATATTATAATAGCAGGATATAACTTTAAGGCTGGTGAAGTTTTATTGTTCGACAAGCCGTATGGATGGACATCTTTTGATTTGGTCAACAAAGTAAGAAAGTTGCTATGCACTGCCCTTGGTGTCAAAAAACTTAAAGTTGGCCATGCCGGCACACTGGATCCTTTAGCAACCGGATTGCTAATTGTTTGCACCGGCAAAGCAACCAAAACCATCGATAATTACCAGGCAGAGGAAAAAGAATATATAGCCACCATGAAACTGGGGGCAACCACCCCTTCTTTCGACCTGGAAACAGAAATTGATGCTACCTATCCAACCGAACACATCAACAAAGAATTAATAGACCACACACTTAAAGATTTTATTGGAGAACTCGACCAGGTTCCTCCAGCATTTTCTGCAGTAAAAGTCAAGGGAAAACGAGCTTATGAATTTGCCCGGGATGGAAAGGATCCGGGCTTAAAACCCAAGAAACTAATAATCAAAGAAATTGAAGTAATAAGTTTTGAAAGTACAGAACTTATCCTTCGCATTGTTTGCAGCAAAGGCACCTACATTAGGGGGCTTGCCAGGGACATTGGGAAGGCATTGGGAAGCGGGGCCCACTTAACAGCTTTAAAGCGAACTCGAATAGGCAGGTTTCATAACACTGAAAGCATGGATCTTGAAAGCCTTGAAAAAAAATTAAAATAAATTGTAACATTTCGAAAAATGCCCCGTATAAGGTTGCTTTGTGCTCATTTTGCGTTACATTTGCAAAATGTATTTATAATCAACATGTTTTTAATGTTGAACACAATAAAAAAGCTGGCTAATATTAAATAAACAGATTTCAAATGAAGTTATCGAAGTTTAAGTACAATCTACCCGAAGAACTAATTGCTTTACACCCAACTCAAAACCGCGACGAATCAAGATTAATGGTGATTGACAAAAACACAGGAGCCATTGAACACAAAGTATTTAAAGACCTTGTTGAATATTTCGACGAGAAAGACGTAATGATATTCAACAACACCAAAGTATTTCCTGCCAGACTATATGGCAACAAGGAAAAAACAGGGGCTGAAATTGAAGTATTCCTTTTACGTGAGTTAAACAGAGAACAAAAGCTTTGGGACGTGTTGGTTGATCCGGCCAGAAAAATCAGAATAGGAAACAAACTCTACTTTGGTGAAGACGATGAAATGGTAGCCGAAGTTATCGACAATACAACTTCAAGAGGCCGTACATTAAGATTCTTATATGATGGCCCTCACGACGAATTTAAAAACGCTTTATTTGCATTGGGGGAAACTCCACTACCAAAAATAATAAACCGCAAAGTTGAACCGGAAGACAAAGACCGCTACCAAACAATTTACGCAAAACATGAAGGTGCTGTTGCAGCTCCAACTGCAGGAATGCACTTTAGCCGTGAATTAATGAAAAGGCTGGAAATTATAGGGGTTGACTTTGCCGAAGTTACGTTGCACGTGGGACTGGGAAATTTCCGTTCGGTTGATGTTGAAGATTTAACAAAACACAAGATGGACTCGGAGCAAATTTTTATTACCGAAGAAGCTTGTAATATAATCAATATCGGCAAGGAGGCTAAAAAGAAAATATGTGCAGTAGGAACGACTGTAATGAGAACCATTGAAAGCTCTGTTTCTACCTTTGGGCACGTAAAACCTTTCGAAGGGTGGACTAACAAATTCATCTTCCCTCCGTATGAATTCAGCGTTGCCAATTGCATGATTTCTAACTTTCATCTTCCTCTGTCGACGTTAATGATGATGACGGCTGCATTTGCAGGATACGATAACCTAATGAATGCCTACGACGTTGCCGTAAAAGAAAAGTACCGATTTGGTACTTATGGAGACGCCATGCTCATTATATAAAAATAGAGGATAACAGTATCGATCAATATCAAAGGCCACATTAATTACGATGTGGCCTTTTTCTTTCACACCCACCACCCTTTTAAAACACCTTCTGTACACAATATTTTTCAAAAGCAAAGCCATCCCAATATCCCCCTGGTGTTCGGAAAAATATATCAACCTGCAAGTGTACAAAGCTCTACCTCCTCAATACACAAAACACACAAACACATTTAGCCATAAACAATTCGACAACACCAACTTTTGTCCTTCCATTTTTTTTCGAAGAGGATAAATTTTGATTAAATTTATATATCTTATAGCATGAAATCACTTCAATAAGAAAGGAGAAAACATGTACATCAGATTTTTAGTGCCCATTAATTTCGAGCCATACACAATAAACGCAATCAACTACTGTTTACTTTTGGCCCAAAAATTTCAAAGTGAAATAACCCTTCTGCATGCTTACACTCCATATCTTGAAGAGGATCAAAATGACGAGCCTTATAATTACCCAAAAATAACTTCACAGCAAGAAGCCGGCAATGAACTTGAAAAAATAAAACAACAGGCCATAGCAGATTCTTTATCTGAAGGCATCATCATAAAAACAAAAATAATTGAAGGATACCCAGAGGATGCCATACCTGAGTTCTGCAACAGCTACCACCCCGACCTGGTTATTATGGGGACCAAAAGCAAAGGCGAAACCATAAAAGAATTGCTAGGAAGCGTTACTTTAGACATCATCAACAGCATCCATTTTCCTGTTCTTGCAGTCCCCAAAGATTACGATCTGAACCTTAACAAACTACAAAACATCTTGTTTTTAACAGATTTTTGCCAGTGCGAATACACCTCATTGCACAAGCTTATCCGTTTAATCATGTCCTTTGACACCATGATTCACAGTGTACAATATTGCAACGGCGGGAAAGAAAAAGCAGACATTGATCTGCTCAATGAGTACGCAGAATATTGTACCTCAACATATCGAAATCAAAGAATGCAATCTGAGTACATTTACGGGGAAGACATTTTACAGGCAGCTAACGAATACATAAAAAATACTGACATTGACCTTTTGGCCATAACTCGCAAAAAAAGAAATATTATCTCTAAATTATTGCACCCAAGTTTAACTAAAACCATGCTTTTTAATGTAGATATACCTATGTTATTCTTTCATCAATAGTTATTTTAAATTAAATTTACGCGTTCAATTAAAACACGTTTATCATGACAGGTAAAAAGACAAAAATTGGAATTTTAACGGCAGGGGGCGATTGCCCTGGTTTAAATGCAGCAATAAGAGGAGTAGGAAAAACAGCAATAGTCCAGTACGGTATGGAAGTTATTGGTATTTCCAATGGTTTTAGTGGATTAATTGACAGAGAATACGAAGAACTAACCGAGGATAAGCTGTCCGGGATTTTAACATTGGGCGGCACTATTTTAGGTACCTCCAGAATGAAGCCATTTAAACCACAGGATGGGGATACTGTTGATGATAAACCGCAGGTTATTCTGGAAAACTATGAAAGGCTTGGCCTGGACGCTTTGGTTTGTATTGGTGGAAATGGAACTCAGAAAACAGCCAACTTACTGGCAAAGGAAGGACTAAATATTGTTGGGCTTCCCAAAACCATTGATAACGATGTTTGGGGAACCGATGTGACTTTTGGGTTTGATTCTGCTGTAAACATTGCAACTGATGCCATCGACAGGCTTCATACCACTGCCAATTCACACAAAAGGGTAATGGTAATAGAAGTAATGGGACACAATGCCGGCTGGATCGCTCTGCATTCAGGCCTTGCAGGAGGCGGGGATGTAATTCTGCTTCCTGAAATGGAATATGATATGGATGTGGTAGCCCAAACGGTTATTTCAAGAGCCGAAAAAGGGAAACCCTATTCTATTATTGTTGTGGGAGAAGGCATCAAAACGCCAAACAAGAAAAATGCCGCCAGATACATTGGAAAAGAAATTATGGCCAGAACCGGTATTGAAACCAGGGAAACCATACTGGGATATATCCAACGAGGAGGCAGCCCATCTCCGGCTGACAGGATTTTAGCTACCAGATATGGATCGTATGCTGCCAAATTGATTCATGACCATGAATTTGGAACTATGGTCTCTATCAAAGGAGGCGAAATAACCTCAGTTCCTCTTGAAGAAGTTGGAGGAAAAACCAGATTGATTGAACCAGACAACACGCTTGTTGAAAAAGCAATTAACCTGGGCGTATCTTTCGGGCAATAATAATTTGAAAAGAACACAGAAAAAAGGTTTGTTAACCTATAAAAATAAGTGCGGCTATATTTGTACCATAACAAATTTAGTCGCTTTTTAAGCTTTATAAAGTAATGACAAGAGAAGAAATATCAGAACTAAACAAAAAATTTTTAAATGCCGGCCCAATTGAAGTCATCTCCTATTTCTTAGAAAAATATGATGATAAAATTGCTCTGGCATCAAGCCTTGGTGCGGAAGATCAGGTATTGACACAAATGATTTTGAGCGTTAACAATAATGCCAGGATATTTACCCTCGATACGGGAAGATTATTTCCTGAAACCTATGATCTAATAGATCGTACCAACAAGCGATACAAAACAAAGCTTGAGGTTTATTTCCCCAAATCGGAAAATGTACAAAAAATGGTTGTACAAAAAGGTATCAATCTTTTTTACGACAGTATTGAAAACAGAAAAGAGTGCTGCTACAACCGAAAACTGGAACCTTTAAAAAGAGCTTTTGAAGGATTAGATGCATGGATATGTGGCTTAAGGGCTGATCAATCAGTAACCAGAACCGACATACAGATTGTTGAATGGGATGAAAATAATAACATTTTAAAAATTAATCCACTGGCAAACTGGAGCGAGAAGGATGTTTGGGACTACATAAAAGAAAACGGAATCCCATACAACCCCCTTCACGATAAAGATTTTCCGAGTATCGGATGCCAACCTTGTACAAGAGCCGTGCTAGAAGGCGAAGATATCAGGGCTGGACGTTGGTATTGGGAAAACCCGGATACTAAAGAATGTGGATTACATAAAAAATAAACGAATGAACAGATTTTTAAAATCGAGCCGAGTAAAATGGATCAGCAGTATGTTGATCGTTATGGTGGTTTCAGTCGGGCTACTCGGCTTTAACAATGATGATAAACGAAACTTTTCTATCATCAAAAACCTGGATATATTTTATACCCTTTTCAGGGAATTAAATAGCTATTACGTTGACGAAACAAATCCGGAAAAATTAATAAAAACAGGCATCGACAACATGTTGGAGTCGCTTGACCCATATACCACATACATCCCGGAAGATGATATGGAGGACTTTAAGTTTATGACAACCGGAGAATATGGTGGCATGGGATCGCTTATTTCGAAAAACGGTGAATACATAGTCATAGCAGAGCCATATGAAGGTTTTCCGGCTCAAAAAGCAGGTTTAAAAGCAGGCGACAAACTTCTTGAAGTAAATGGAGTACATGTAGTTGGGAAAGCAAGTTCCGAAGTCAGTGAACTTTTAAAAGGAGCCCCCAATACTCCCTTAAAACTAAAAATTGACCGCCCGGGAACTAATAAACCTCTTACCATAGAGCTTATCCGGGAAAAAATATCAATAAACCCTGTTCCTTACTTCGGTATGGTTAATGACAAAACAGGAATTATTATTTTGAACAATTTCACTCAAAACTGCTCCAAAGAAGTTGAAAAAGCACTTATTGATTTAAAGGAAAATCAAGGTGCGCAAAGTATCATCCTGGACCTTAGAGCAAATCCCGGTGGATTATTAGATGATGCAGTTAAGATTGTAAACCTGTTTGTTAAAAAAGGCTCTGAAGTGGTTTCTACCAGGGGAAAAGTAAAGCAATGGGACAAAGTATACCGGGCCACAAAAGAACCTGTTGACACCATAATTCCTTTAACTGTTTTAATCAGCAGGGGCTCCGCATCAGCATCTGAAATTGTAGCTGGCAGTCTTCAAGATATGGACCGGGCGGTGCTTGTTGGCCAACGCTCTTTTGGAAAGGGATTGGTACAAACAACCCGTAATCTATCATATAACAGCAAGCTAAAAGTTACAACTGCCAAATACTATATTCCAAGCGGAAGATGTATCCAGGCCGTAGATTACAGTAACAGAAACGAAGATGGAAGCGTGGGACTGATACCAGATTCGCTGATTTCAGAATTTAAAACATTTGGTGGCCGTTCGGTATATGATGGCGGAGGCGTATCGCCGGATGTAAAAGTGGACATCACCAAATATGGCAACATTTCGTTTGCCCTGGTTGCCCAAAACATGTTCTTCAACTTTGCCACCGACTTTTGCATTAAAAACAAAGAGATTTCAAGTGCTGAGAGATTTAAAATTACCGATGCAATATTTGATAATTTTAAGGCTTTTGTTGCGTCAAAAGAAGATTTTAAATATGAGTCGGCTACTCAGGATGCACTTAAGAAGCTAAAGCAAACAGCTAAAAGAGAAGAATATTATGAAAAATCAAAAGCCGAATTTGAACAACTTGAGAAGTTACTAAAACTTGATGTTCAGAAAGACTTGAATATTTTTAGAAAAGAGATTTCTGAATTATTAGGTGCTGAAATTATTAAAAGATATTACTACCAGAAGGGTGCTATTAAATACAGCCTGCAAGAAGATGAGGAGCTTGATAAAGCTCTTGAAATACTTTCTGATCCATCTAAATACAATGGGATATTGAAAGGAACTGTATTAAGCCATGCCGGAGACAAACGTGGCATAAAGTAGTGTTGAAAAAGAAGACAGAAGTCGGTGGTATGAAGTATACAACTTCAAACTTCCGACTTCTGACTTCTCAAATGATTATTCCTTATACCAGCTAGAGTACATCAAATAATTATTCGCAATCTTCTCAATCATTTCCTTTGTTTGTTCAGGCTCAATATCCTTAACTTTTTTTGCCGGAACACCTGCATAAACACTATTGGGCTCCACCTTGGTGTTACTCAACACCAATGAGTTTGCCGCAATAATCGAGTTTTCGCCAATAACTGCATGATCTAAGATTGTTGCACCCATCCCTACCAATACATCATTCTCAATTTTTGCACCATGAATTGTTACATTATGGCCAATTGATACATTGTCGCCAATTTCAATTGTTGACTTCTGATATAGTGTATGCAATACTGATCCATCCTGGATATTTACCTTATTCCCTATTTTAATAGAGTTAACATCTCCCCTTAAAACAGCATTGAACCAAACACTACAATCGTTCCCAATCTCAACATCGCCAACTATAGTAGCATTTTCGGCCAAATAAACATTTTCACCAATTTTGGGGGTAAATCCCCTCACTTCCTTTATTAAAGCCATATCTATAATTTTATTTAAGTCGCAAAAATAGCTTTTTACGCACAAACAACACACTGGTTCGCATTGCTATAAAGCAGTGTTTTCTATGTTTTGTTCAGGCGCCTGCGTTTTTTTCGAAAAAAACTTTGCTCCGCAACCTACTTAGATTTTTATATATTAACCTAATAATCTTTGCTTAACACGTTTTGGAATTGATTTTGCATACAACACAAACCTCACTAAAATATTGATATTCATACAAAAAGCTGACTATAGTCAAGCTTTTGTTTTTTCATACACCCTACCTTTACTTTTAAATTAACGTGAACGAAACTTTAAGGATTAATATCTGAATCAAGATTAATTGCATCATTTTAACAGGATGAATGATGTTGATAAATCTTGTCTTTTATATTATCTTAAAGTTTCATTGAAGAATCCAGATATTAACAGATTAAAATTATTATGGGAAGAAGTTCAAAAGTAATCGAACGTGACGAGGTGGTAGTTCGATTCTCAGGAGACTCCGGAGACGGCATGCAGCTAACAGGAACTTTATTTTCGAATACCTCAGCTATTTTTGGGAATGATATTTCTACATTCCCTGATTACCCGGCTGAAATTAGGGCTCCTCAAGGAACTATTGGTGGTGTATCTGGTTTTCAGGTACATTTCGGGCATACCGAGGTTTATACTCCAGGTGATTACGCAGATGTGCTGGTAGCCATGAATCCGGCTGCACTTAAAGCAAACGCGCAATGGGTAAAGGCCGGAGGTACAATCATTATGGATGTGGACAGTTTTGACGACAAAAATCTTGCTAAGGCTGGCTACCAAACCAACGATCCTATTGTTGAGGACAAGCTTGGTGGTTTTAACATCATCAAAGCCCCCATCACAACTCTTACCAAAGAGAGTTTAAAAGGCATGGGGCTAGATCATAAAAGCATTCTAAGGAGTAAAAATATGTACGCTTTAGGACTGGTTTATTGGCTATTTGACCGCCCATTGACTCATACAAATGAGTTTATTAAAAAGAAATTTGCTAAAAAACCGTTGGTTGTTGAAGCCAACCTTAAAGTACTTAAAGAAGGGTATAACTATGGCGTTATCATTCAGGCAGTAACTCCTTCATATCATATAAACCCGGCTTCAATTGAAAAAGGTAGGTACCGTAACCTAAACGGTAACACTGCTGTTGCATGGGGATTGATTGCGGCATCCCAGAAAGCAAATCTTGAGTTGTTTTTAGGATCCTACCCTATTACTCCTGCAACCGAAATCCTTCAGGAACTATCTGCCCGTAAAGATTTAGGTGTTAAGGTTTTCCAGGCTGAAGATGAAATTGCCGGAATTTGTACTGCTATTGGTGCCAGTTTTGCCGGAGACTTAGCTGTGACTACCACGTCTGGCCCGGGTTTAGCATTAAAAGGTGAAGCTATCGGCCTGGCAGTAATAGCCGAACTCCCAATTGTTATTGTAAATGTTCAGCGCGGAGGCCCTTCTACAGGATTGCCAACCAAAACCGAGCAAAGCGACTTGTTCCAGGCCCTATATGGCCGAAACGGAGAAAGCCCCTGCGTTGTAATAGCAGCTTCTTCGCCAATCAACTGCTTTGAGTATGCCTTTTATGCAGCAAAAATTGCAGTAGAACACATGACTCCAGTGATTTTGCTTACTGACGGATTTCTAGCCAACGGCACACAGCCATGGAGAATTCCTGATTTAAAAGATTATCCTGAAATAAAAGCCAAAAGGGTAACAGGAAACCCAGACAATTGGCTACCCTATATGCGCGATCCTAAATCGTTGGTTCGCAGCTGGGCAAAACCAGGCACTCCAAAATTAATGCACCGGATTGGAGGTTTGGAGAAGGATGAATTAACAGGAGGGGTTTCTTATGATGGTCCAAACCACCAAAAAATGGTAGATACACGCCAGGCAAAGGTTAAAAATATTGAAAACCACATCCCTGAACAAGATGTACTTGGCTGCCCTGATAGTGACGTTTTAGTTGTTGGATGGGGTGGTACATTTGGTCATTTATATACTGCAGTTGATGAATTGAAGCAAGAAGGCATAAATGTTGCCCTGGCTCATTTTAATTATATCAATCCACTGCCCAAAAACACTTACGATGTACTTAAAAAATACAAGAAGATTATCGTTTGTGAATTGAATCTGGGACAATTTGCCAACTATTTACGGATGAACTTTCCTGAAATACCATACAGGCAATTCAATAAGGTACAAGGATTACCGTTTACTGTGGTTGAATTAAAAGAACAGTTTAAAAAATTATTGGAGGAATAAACGATGAGCAAGATTTGCGAATTTCAATATACAGATTTTAAAAGTGATTTAAGCGTACGTTGGTGCCCGGGGTGTGGCGACCATGCCATCCTGAATTCTGTTCAAAAAGCTATGGCAAGGCTAAATGTACAACCACACAACGTAGCTGTAATATCAGGAATTGGTTGTTCTTCCAGGTTTCCTTATTACATGAATACATACGGTTTTCATACCATTCATGGTCGCGCAGCAGCTGTTGCTTCCGGAGTAAAAGTTGCCAACCCCAAACTTCAGGTTTGGGAAATTACCGGAGATGGAGATGCTTTGGCAATTGGAGGAAACCATTTTATCCATTTGATTCGAAGAAACATTGATATTAACGTGATTCTTTTCAACAATCAAATTTATGGATTAACCAAAGGACAGTATTCACCTACTTCAAAACGGGGCTTTATTTCAAAAACATCGCCTTTTGGAACAGTTGAAGATCCATTTAAGCCCGGCCAGTTAGCCCTTGGGGCAGGAAGCCAGTTTTTTGCACGTACTGTTGACAAAGAGCTAAAACTATCGGTTGACATAATGGTTGAGGCTGCAAAACACAAAGGGACATCCATTGTTGAAGTATTGCAAAACTGTGTGATTTATAATGACAAAACACACGAAGCCATCACTGATAAAAAACACAAAGCAGACAGAACTATAGTGCTTCATCATGGCGAAAAAATGATTTTTGGTGAAAATAAGGACAAAGGTCTTGTTTTGGATGAAAATCATAACCTCAAAGCAGTTACTATAGGCAAGGATGGCTATACTATGGAAGATATCCTGGTACATGATGCGCATAACTATCATGTTTCTATGCACCGCAAACTGTCGAATATGGAATATCCTGAATTACCTGTAGCTCTGGGTGTTATTCGATCAGTGGATGAACATATCTATGATGAAGATGTTGAAACACAACTTCAAGAAATACAAGAAAAAACAACCATTTCAACTTTTGAAGAAATGGTAAATTCAGGTGAAACCTGGGAAGTAAAATAACTTTGCCAACATGATAAATTAAACTATCGTGAAATACTATAAAAGGTTGTGGCTATAACGCTGCAACCTTTTTTTGATTATTATACATACATGTTGTAACTTCTGCTCTTTGCAATGCGTCTCACACTATACAAAAAGAAAAACCATTGTTATGAGAAAATCGTTAGTTACATTGTTAATGGTCGCCATTACAGCCACCTCCATCTTTGCACAGGAAAAAGAAGTCCGCGAAACTCAATCCTTCAACTCGCTATCTGCCAGTTCTGGAATAGATGTTTACATAACACAAGGGAACGAATTTAATGTAATCGTAGAATCTCAAAAGAGCTCCATACACCGTATTATTACCGAAGTAAAAGATGAAACGCTCCACATATATGTAAAAGGAAGGTTCAAATGGAGCTCCAGAGATGTAAAAAAGGTGCATGTTACTGCTCCTGAATTTAAAAGAATTTCTGCTTCTGGAGGAGCCGATATCAGGGGTGTTGGCGGAATGGAAGAAAATAACCTGACCCTAATAAGTTCGGGAGGTGCCGATATATACCTGACAACAAAAACCCACGACATTAAACTGGTTTGCTCAGGAGGATCTGATATCTCTGTAAAAGGGGAATCGGTAAATATTGATGCCACTTGTTCTGGTGGTTCGGACATAGATGCAGGTAAACTTGTTGCGAAAAATGTAAACGTGTCCTGTTCGGGAGGCTCGGATGCCTATGTGAATGCCACTGAAGAACTAAAAGCTACTGCCAGTGGTGGCAGTGACGTGCATTACAGGGGAACTCCCCCAAACATAAAGATTAATAAAAGCGGAGGTGGCGACGTAAGAAGGTTTTAAATATATACTCCCGGTGCAATATGTGTTGCACCGGGAAATATCAATTTATACCAAAACAATACCATTTTGGGCACATTCCTTACGCATATCGTCAGGCCATATACTCGACTGTATTTCTCCGATATGTGCCTTACGCAAAAAGAACATACACAACCGTGACTGGCCAATACCACCACCTACGGATAACGGAAGTTCTCCTGATAACAATCGCTTATGGAACATCAACTCTTTACGTTCAGGACAACCTTCAATTTCCAACTGTTGCTGTAAGACCTCCGGACTCACACGTATCCCCATAGAAGACAGCTCAAACGAACGCTCCAGTATGGGATTCCAAACCAAAATATCACCATTCAATCCTTTGTGCCCATTTTCTGCTACGGATGTCCAGTCGTCATAATCCGGTGCTCGTCCATCATGTTTTTCGCCATTAGTCAGCTTTCCTCCTATTCCTACTAAAAAAACAGCCCCAAATTCTTTTGCCGCAGCATCTTCCCTTTCCTTTGGAGAAAAATCCGGATATTTTTCGAGCAACTCCTGTGAATGGATAAAAGTAATATCATGAGGTAATATGGGAATTATTTCAGGGTACCTCTCAAAAACAATAAATTCGGTGCGCTTCATTACCTCATATATTTTTTTAACAATATATTTCAGAAAACCGATATTGTATTCTTCACCAGAGATATGGCGCTCCCAATCCCATTGATCCACATATAACGAATGTATGTTACTCAGCTCTTCATCTGGGCGAATTGCGTTCATATCTGTATACAATCCATATCCACTTTCAATATTATAATCTGCCAGCATCATCCTTTTCCACTTTGCCAGGGAATGCACTACCTCAGCCGGGGCATCATTAAATTCTTTAATAGGGAAAGATACCGGTCGTTCTGTTCCATTTAAATCATCGTTGATACCAGTTCCTTTCATTACAAAAAGTGGGGCTGTAACCCTTCTTAACCTTAACTCAGAAGCCAAAGAACTCTGAAAAAAATCCTTAACGGTTTTAATTGCATGTTCTGTCTGTTTCAAATCCAGATGGGATTTGTAATTTTTTGGTATAAATAATTTTGCCATAACTTAAAAATAATATGATATCACAATTTAAGTATTGATTTTTCAATTAGCAATATTGGGCTTGCAATTATCAATCTAAAAAACAAAAATGCACGCAAGTAGTATTATACACAATGTACAACCATGCTTTAAACTTTGTTGGTATGTTCAGTGTTTTATTATTTTTGCAGAGCTTATCCAAAATCACTCATTCTAAAAATGGAAAATACACCAATTCCTGTTACGATTATTACCGGCTTTTTAGGAGCGGGAAAAACAACTGTACTAAACAATATTCTTAAAAACTACAACGAGTTAAAAATATTAATTATTGAAAACGAAGTTGGCGAAATCAATATTGACGGCAGTCTGTTATAAAAAGGAAGCAACAACAGTATTTATGAGCTTACAAACGGCTGTATCTGTTGTTCTTTAAAAACAGAGTTGGGCACGGTTCTAAACAGTATCATCATGTCGAAAATAAAGCATGACTATATGCTTATTGAAGCTACAGGCATTGCTGATCCGGAAGAGATTGTAATGATGTTTAACGGGAAAAGGGTACAAAAATATTTTAAGCTTGATGGAGTTATCTCAATTGTTGATGCCAGTTTGTTTTTAACGCAACACCCCCTATTCCCTGAAATAAGGAAACAGGTGGCTTTGTCGGACATGGTTTTGATAAACAAAACTGATTTAATAACACCGGATGTTTTATCCGAAGTAAAAATAGCGGTGCAATCTATTAATCCCCTTGCCAATATAGAACAATGTACATTTGGTAATACATCCTACAAAGCATTGCTGCACAACAATGCCCATCATCCCAAAGAAATTGAAAAGACAGTAACCGACTTTTCATCTATAGCTTTTGCCCCCAAGCATTCAATACAACCTGTTTCCATCGTACTTGAAAAGGATTTTGACATGGAAAAAATATCCAAATGGCTCGAAGCATTTTTAAACGACAATTCCAAAAATATTTTACGGATTAAAGGCGTACTAAGCATCAATGGAATGAAGCACAAAATTATCCTCCAGTCAGTGGGAAACCAGTTTCAGGTATACCAGGGAGCAGAATGGGATGATGAAGCCCGTATCAACAGACTGGTGTTTATAGGAACAGGACTAGATAAGAATGAAATCCTTAATACCTTAAACACCATATCTCCCTTGCTCCCTAAACAATAACCCCATCAGTAAAATGTCATTTAAAATAAAAATCCAACAGAAAATGAAGACACCACGTCTTTAAAAAACTCGATAAAAATGAATTACAGTTGCCCGGGGGTGTATTTTTTAAAAATATTTTCTTTTTTTATCAAACAAATTTTGTTCTATTACCACTAACCACCTAGCTCTCTTATTAGTATCATTGAACTGTATGGTATTTGTCCCCAAATTAAGATTTGATGGCTCAATCCAGGCGGAAATGTGTGGATATTTTTTTTTAAATTTACCTTGTTGATAGTTCACTAAATACCTTCAGATATGGCTGGTGATTTGGAATTGAGTCCACGTAAATTTTTAGCCCCTGAGTATATTTTTGGAATTGACTCCCGTTTAATGGCCGGAGTTTATTGTAAAAAACTTGGAGGGAGAAAAATACTCCTTGTTACGGACAAGGGGATGATGAATACCCCATGGGTTGCTGAAATAGAAGACCAGCTAAAGCAACATGCTCTCGAATATATCATTTTCTCGTCAGTTTCGCCCAACCCGCGCGACTATGAGGTAATGAAAGGCACCGAAATTTTTGAAGAGCACAAATGCAATGCAATTCTTGCCCTTGGAGGAGGAAGTGTAATGGATTGTGCCAAGGGGATTGGTATTGTAAGCTCAAACCATGGGCATATCATAGAATATGAAGGTGTAGATATGATCACCAAACCCATGCCGCCATTGATATGTATCCCCACTACAGGAGGCACTTCTGCTGATGTATCACAATTTGCCATTATTAACAACACTAACGAAAGGTATAAGATGGCTATTATCAGCAAGGCCGTAGTTCCTGATGTGGCACTAATCGATCCCTGGATACTAACCAGTATGGATTCTTTTTTAACGGCATGTACAGGATTGGATGCCCTCTCCCATGCCTTTGAAGCCTTTGTTTCAAATGCCAATTCACCATTTACTGATTTATATGCATTAGAGGCCATAAAACTTTTAAAAGGCAATTTAAAAGATAGTATCGACCGCCCAAAAGATGTTCAGGCCCGGGGCAAGGTGATGCTGGCCAGTTTATATGCAGGCCTGGCTTTTTCTAATGCCAGTCTGGGATGTGTGCATTCTTTGGCTCATAGCCTCGGAGGATATCTTGACCTGGCTCATGGAGAATGCAACGCTATTTTACTTCCCCATGTAGTTGATTATAATTTTGAATCAGCAGCAGAACGCTATATAGAAATTGCCAGGATATTCAATTTACCGGTGGCAAACCAAACCACTCGCAACATACGTAGCAACTTTGTTGATTACCTTATTGGTTTTAAACAAAGTATGGGCATTACAAAAACCCTGAAAACAAATGGGGTATCTACTGATATAGTACCTATTATTGCAGGCAAGGCCATTAACGATCCTTGCAATGCCACAAATCCCAAACCTCCGGTTAAAAAAGATTTGGAAACAATTTACCTTGAAGCCATGTGATTGAATGGAAGAAAACTGGAACAAATATCGCGATAAAATAATAGGCCTGGGGGAACACTCCCTACGCAAAAGCTATTACCCCGAATTACAGGAAAAAATAGGTAGTCTTGAAGCTTCCCAAAAAAACCTGCAAACCTTGTTTAATAGCATTAGTGATGCCATAATTATTCATGATGTAAATGGAAACATACTATATATAAACGACCATGCCCGAAAAACCTACAATATAAACGATGATCCCCAAACAAAATATACCGTTTATGATATATCTGCCCCTTGTCAGGATACCAGTGGACTACCTGATGTCTGGGAGAAAGTAATCAACAACTCATCCCAGATTTTTGAATGGGTTGGGAAGCAATTAGAGACGAATGTTGAATTGTCAATACAAGTATCCCTGAGTCCTACTTTTTGGAAAGGCGAACGTGCCATTGTTGCTGTAACAAGGGATTTTGCTGCCCGAAAAAAGTACGAGCAGGAATTAAAAATGGCAAAAGAAAAAGCAGAAGAGGCCAACCGGCTAAAAACAGAATTCCTGAACAACATGTCGCACGAAATCAGAACCCCGATGAATGGGATCAGTGGATTTGTTGACCTGCTGGGCGAGGATGACATAAGTTCAGAAATGCGCAAATATTATTCTTCGATTGTTCAGAACAGCTGCGCACAACTTTTAAAAATCATAGACGATATATTAGAAATATCTAAGCTCGAAACAAAGCATATAAAAGTTTACGAAGAAACATTTTCAATAAACGATGTGCTCATGGAGATATTTTCAATATTCAATCTCCGGTCAAACAAGCGTAAACTACCCATATACCTAAAAAAGGAGTTAAAACAAGACGAAAGCTATATTGTTTCAGATAAAACCAAACTATACAAAATTTTAAACAACCTTTTAGAAAATGCTTTAAAGTTTACCTATGAAGGATACATCGAACTTGGGTATTTTACAAAAAAGAACAAGCTGGTAATCTATGTAAAAGATACAGGTGCAGGAATATCTTCTTTAAACAAAGAGATTATTTTTGACCGGTTTTCGCAGGGAGATGCCAAAATTTCGGACAAGCATGAAGGTCTGGGCCTTGGGCTTTCAATAGCAAAAGAAAATGCTCAACTATTAGATGGGGATATTAATGTAGAATCAGTGGAAGGAGAAGGCTCAACTTTTTATGTGAGTATTCCATACAATCCAGCAATAAAAAGCCATACTGCCCAAGCCTATAGCAAAAAATCAGTTGGCAATCCAAGCCCGGCCAAAACTATTCTAATAGCGGAAGATGAAGAAATAAACTACCTATATTTAGAAGCCATACTCGAAAAAAAAATAGATTTCAATTATACTTTGATTCATGCAAAAAACGGCAAGGAAGCTGTTGAAATCTGCAATCAAAACAGCAATATCGACCTGGTATTAATGGATATAAAAATGCCCATAATGAATGGTCATGAAGCGACAGAAAAAATAAAAACAATTTTCCCTAATCTTCCTGTTATTGCACAAACAGCCTACTCTACCGAAGCCGACAAAAACCTTGCTCTGGAACATCGTTGCGATGACTTTATTTCCAAACCCATCAGTAAAGAACAATTGATGGAAATAATATACAAATACCTGCCCGATAAATAAACGGTGTGGGAAGAGTTGACTACAACCATTAAAAGGCATTATATAGGTTTAACATATAACAATAGTTCGTTAGTTCTTTATAAGTGTAATTTTGGCATACTAAATAACTTGAGAAATACTTAACTTTATTCACCCCTAACTTCATTTTATTAATTTATATTTGAATTATATTTATTTTAATATTATCTTTATTCAAAATAAATTAAGTTTATGGATAAAAAACTCCCTATATCTTGTCCGAGCTGTAGTGCCGGGTTAAAAGTAAAAAGTCTTTATTGCGAAAACTGTGAAACCACAATTACCGGCCAATTTGAATTGCCGGTTCTTTTAAGACTTGAACCCAGAGAACAGAACTTTATCCTTGATTTTATTCAATGCAGCGGAAGCCTAAAACTGATGGCTTCAAAATTAAATTTAAGCTATCCTACAGTTCGAAATATGTTAGATGACCTGATCGGTAAAATTAAAAATCTACAACATCATGATTAAAAAACTAATCAATCCATTTTATTACATAGCCGGTTTAAAGTCGTTGGCATTAGGATTGGCAATTATTATACTTTCATCAACAATTGGTTATTTTAGCCATACACACTTTCCTTCTATCATATCCATAAAAACCAGTCCGGATATGCCTTTATGGTATTTTATTATCCAAAACCTGATCAACTGGCTTACTATATCAACGTTTATGTATATTGCAGCCATTTTATTCTCAAAATCAAAGGTGCGTATAATTGATATCTATGGCACCCAAGCTCTTGCACGATACCCATATTTTCCAGCCGCTTTTATTGGATTTTCGGAAGCCCTTGAATTATTTGGGAAATATATTTTATGGACAACCCTAAAGATGGGCGAACCTGTTGAGATATCGAATATAGAAATAATGGTAGCTGTTACTCTTATAGTGTTCTCCTTACTTTTAACCATTTGGTTAATTGCATTAATGTTTAATGCATTTAAAATATCAGCCAATATTAAAGGTTCAAAACTTTCCATCATCTTTATAATTGTGCTGGTTATTTCTGTAATTATTACCGAATATCTTAATTATCAATTCACCTTAAAACTTTATTAGTTATGAAACGCACTCAATTTGGATGGGTAACAGTTACCATCGTTTTAATTGTTAATAGTATTGTAATCTTCCAATTTCCACATCCCACAACATTTTTGTTGATTTCAATAATATCGCTTATAACCATTTTAATGTTTTACAAGCTCACAATAACCGTCTCTGAGAAATGTGTGCAATACAGCTTTGGAATTGGCTTAATTAAAGGAAGTTATAAATTGAACGACATTATTAGCTGCAAGCCTATAAGTTACATGCCATTGGGGTGGGGAATCAGGTTCAGGCCGGGCGTTATACTTTATAATGTTTCGGGCAATAAAGCCATTGAACTTGAAGTGAAAAACAAGAAACGGAAAATATGGATCGGAACAAATGTTCCTGAAGAATTAGCCGATTACATAAACTCACAACGCAGCCAAGTTGTATAATATAATAATGGTTTTCAGGCTATTCAAGCCATGTTGATTTATAACAATATTGGTAAGAACCAATCAGTAATCTTAAAAGCAGTGGGGTGTCTCAAGAATATTTTATTCAATAATTAAACATACAAATTGTTAGTTGAGTCTGAATAAATCATATCCCCGAGACATCCCGTTCCCCATTGCAATAAAAAGGCTATTCCTATCTATCCTTTATATCCTAAAATTGTAGCTTATCTGAAATAGATACCAAAGTTGATTTATCCATCGTGGGTAATGCCGCTATGATAATATACATATCATAGGCTGGATAATCAATGATGAGAGCAGTACCTTCTTCTTCCTCCATTTCACCATAATAGCAGTTATGGCCATTGTGTGTAAACTTTTCCATGCCACTGTATTCGCCTTCTTCGGCATTTTTTCTTGATTCTGCTACAATAGTAAGCGACGAGAATCCTTTTGTTAAAGTACTGGCATGTACCCCAAAAACAGAATTCACTCCCCAGCTTTTGTATCCTCCATACGAAAAACCATTTACTACACTTTTAAATTTATCAAAAGGGTATTCAACCGGAATCTGCAGATCATCATCATCATCATCCATATCTTCCATGGCAGGCATATTTCCCATTTGTGCAAAAAAGTTATTCTGGGCGGCTGACAAATCCTGATAGTTTACATCGGTTGGTGCTGTGAATGTTGATGCCGGAACTGATATTCCTGGTTTTAAATCTGTAAACATTTCATTATTAACAATACCCATTACTTTAACTTCGCTTTTTATGGCTACACCTTTATACAACCAGCTTTTACATCCCATAATAGTAAAAACATCACATGAATACCCATTCAGGGATTCACTACCTAATTTTTGCCCACCCATACTTTCTAAAACTCCGTTGGCAAAAGCTTCTCTCTCTTCCTCGGTCATAGATTCAGATATTTCCTGTCCTATGTTATAACCAGGGACTGTTCCTTTGCAACCCGTGTTTTCAATATAGTTAACGGTCCAATAATTATCTTTTACCACAATCGTTTTTGCATGTTTTTCCTCAGTGGTTTTCATTCCAAACAGCTTGGTAGTGGTAACGGATTTTTCAATTTCGCAGGTTTTTTCTCCAAAATCATCCCACCAAAGCTCCTTGGTTCCCACAGTACTCCCTGTAAGTTCGAGTTTTACATAACCCGACTTTAAGGCATAGCGTTTTGCTTTTTGGGAATAAATAGCAGTACTACATACCACTATTAAGCACCATGCCATAACATTTTTTTTCATAAGCTATCCTTTTGAATGTTGATCACCAAATAATTATAGATGCATATGATTTTTTAATACACCTGCATCATATACCTGAAGTCTACCGTTACCGTTCCCTTATAGCTTTCTCCAGTATCACCGGTAAGATCCAATGTTATCTTGTAAGTGTATTGATCAGAAGTTGCTTCAACCTTTAACGTTCCTGCTGTAAAGTATACAGATGATTCGTTTGAAGTATATCCTTCAGCCGATTGATAAACACCTAACTTCATATATCCATAAAAGAAACCTTCCTCCTCCTCATCTTCTCCAAAAGTGTAGGTGCCAACTGGAATATCGCTGTTTTTGTGCAAAATAAGTGTCAGCCAATCTCCTTCTCCTTTAACCTCAAAGCTGGTATTAAGGTATAATGAACCATCCCACAGGCTAATCTTAAAGTAATCTTCGGTATTATCATGCCAAAGCTCGCACATACTATTGGGATTAAATTCCGTACCATTAAAAGTAAGTGCAGATTTTGTGTCCTCAGGTTTTGTATCATCTTTTCCGCACGAAGGCAGTACAACTGCAGCGCACACAATAACCGCTAAAAAAAATGCTATTTTCTTCATAATTTAATTTATTGTTTAGGGAACTGTAGGTTTGCAGATCCCAATTGTTACTTTATTATTGTTATTAATTACTTTTTAAACTGCTATGTCCGGTACCACTACCAAAACACCCCCACTGGGCATCATCAGACAACCCTCCTGCATCTGTGGACACCATGTATACTTCGCCCATTCCTGCATACACCAGTGTTCCATTACTTAACATAGAAAGGTCGGACAAGCCAAATCCGTCAATAGGAATTGCTGTGGACTCACCAGAGAGTGGATCAAGCTTTTCGGCTCCTTGCAAACATTTATATACATTCCCATCTTCAGCGATAAGCATTTCCCCTCTTACAAAAATCCGTTGCAAATTGTATGAAAACAACTCACTCCCATCTGGTGAATATTTATGAAAGTATCCATCTTCAACCCCAATAAACAGGTTACCATCTTTATCAATTACAGCATGATTGGCCACATAATTATCTCCGAATGAAATTTCCCATTTTTTATCCAGAGAAGCTGATAGAGAGATCAGTTTGGTTTCAAAATTCACATCATCATTACCACTAATAAATATGTCGCCATTATTATTGGCGCAGTGTAATTTACATCCGTTATAATCGTCATAAATGGCAGGGGTAAGCCCTGCAGTCCCATCAGCTGTGACATATTTGTTTAGTATGGCAAAATTTCCGGAAGAATGAGAAACATGGGCAACCATATAAACGCCATTTGAAGTAGCCAAAGGGGCTGATAATTTTGTAAACCTGTCGTAATAGTTATCTCGCAAAGTAATGTCCTGCACCCAGTTCTCAGTGCCTGTAGAAGAAACACATACCATTTTACCACTAACTGCTGTGCTTATATCCGAAAGATAAGAGTCAAAAGTAACAACAATACTACCATCAGATGCAACACAAGGCTTATAAGTGTTTTTAGTGGCTATTAATCCATCTCCTGTTAATTGATAACTCCATTTTTTCTGTCCGGTTTGTGCATCGAGAGCATACAAATAGTTTTTACAGGCAAAAAACAACTGTCCGTTATGGTAAACAGGATTGGAAGGATTTTCTGGCAGTTCGTTACTCCATATTATATCTCCCGACTCATTGTAACAGTATATGGCAACACCTTCACTCAATAAATCCTTAACAAAAGTAACCACAAAATTATCGTTGGGCATAACTACCGGCACACCAAGTGGTGTATAATCGTCAGAATCGACTTGTAATACTTTGCTTGATACTTTTTTATCATTTTCAATCAAGTCATCGCATGACGATAGAAACGCAGCGATGAATAAAAATCCTATTAGTTTTAAAGTAAATTTTCTCATTGGTTTGTATGTATTATTTTATAAATTTTTAATGCAACAGCGTTTTGATCTGGAGTCTATGATATCGATTTCATAATCCCTTGAATAGAATTGCCCTAAACAGCATAGTCTTTTGTCCAGATCCGGGTATTCAGGTTCATTTCTGTAACTATGGTTTCAATCATGCCAAAAAGCAAGAACATCTCTTCAACATCTTCATACTTTATGCCTTCTTTGCCTATTTTAGGCTCAAACATATTTTTGTGCATAGGTATGGCGCAATAAACATTGTTCCCTACAAAAGAAAAGTACATTTTAACTCCCAGGTGTCTATAAATATTAACAATAGCTTCCATCATTGTAGGTGTTAATATATAGCGGGCTTCCTGCTGACTGGAACCATAAACCGAGAATATCTTTTCAAACTCAGGATTTTCCAGTTTAATCAGTTCTCCAAATCGGTGGGTCTTTTTGCGTTCCCTGCCAAACAGATTTGTTGTAAACTTATCATTCTGAGGCACCACAAAAGTCTGCTCACCCAGATGCTTGTTAAAATCAGCCACAAAAAAGATTCCCCTAAATATGGTGTTCCATTCTGTACGCTTTGAACCATCATCATCCCGCGTTTCACTCTTCTCTTCCGTTTTCAATTCAGAAAATTCAAAAGGTGTTTTATCGATTTTTCCGGTAATTAAATCATCTCCATTACATCGGTCTGGCTTTTTCGGAAAAATACCTGATTGAGAATAAACCCGTTCAGAAATATGTGCAGATGGGTTATATGAATAATCAGGATTTATTAACCTCACTATTTTTGCAACCACCTCCGCTTTAAAAACTTTTTTATAATCCTGATATCGGATATAGGCCTTAAGTCCGCAAAAAATGCCTGCAATAGCCAATATAACCAACAACACAATAACCAACGTACCGCTCACAAAAGACTCGCCATAATGATAGGTAAGAAACACCAATACTGCAGCAAAAATACCAAGCCCACGCCATTTTTTAATATATTTTCGCTGACCCTCCATTTGAGCCAGTTGAGGTTTCAGTTCATTTTTATATAGTAATTTTAATTCTTCCGGTGATTTCATTTTATGTATTAAGTTAAGATCATTAAAGTGCAAGGCAATCCACAAACAAACATATTACAGATGCAATAAATAATGTGGCTTTGATATCTCACGCTATTACTGTGAACTATATTAGAACAGGCTCTTCACTTCCACATTTTGCCTCTCCAATTCAGGAATTACAAATACCTCCTTACGCTTTAGGTTCATCATGCCTGCCAATATGCTTTTGGGAAATGTTTCGATACCATTATTAAAATCGGTTATCACTGCATTGTACGTTCTCCGGGCAGCCGATATTTGAGACTCTACTTCATTAAGGGTGCGTTGCAGGTTAATAAAGTTATCATTGGCCTTTAGGTCGGGATAGCTTTCAACGGCTACCATAAGCCCTTTCATGCCAGCGGATATCTTATTATCGAGTGCCACTTTTTCATCACTGGTCAGGTTTCCTGAAGTAGCTTTAGAGCGCATTTCTGTCACTTGAGTCAATAACTCTTTTTCATGGGCAGCATACTGCTTTACAGTAGCCACCAGGTTGGGGATAAGATCGTATCGTTTTTTGAGCTGTACATCCATGCCTCCAAAAGCATTATCCACTTCGTTTCGCCTACGAACCAAACTGTTATACATAGATATAACCAAAATAATCAATAGCAGAGCAACAGCGGCTACAATAATGATTGAATTCATATTTAATAGTTTTTATCTTTAAGTTTTGTTTTTACATACTCCACTTCACCAGCCACCCTTTTTATTCCTTTCATAAAACGCCTAAGCTTCACTACAAAGAATACAATGATCAACCCCAACACAATTATAGGGAAAGCAATACCAACCCACATTGGGGTTTCTATAGCCTTTGAAGAGCTTGAGGTTTCATGACTTACACCCTGAGATTTCATCCATTCATCATGCAACCGGTGTTGCTCCTGGATGTATTTTGCTTCCGCCTCAATTGAATCTTTCGCTGCCTGGTTTTGTGGAGTCTGGTCCAACATACTGCCAAATTCCAGATTTCCTCCTGCTTTTAACCGGGCCAGTTCTTCTTCTGATAATCCCAATTCATCCGTATTAATGTCACCAATTTGAGATTCCATTTGTTTTATCACAGAATCAAGTGCCAGGATCTGCTTAACACTCAAGTCCCGGGACAAAACGGCTGCCCTGTCTTTAGCTTCATCAATGTGCTTTTTAGCCAACATAACTTTTGATACAGCAAAAGCTCCTTTTATGCCTTGGCCAACACTCAAACTATCTGTATTGTTTTTTTCCACCGAAATGGCAAATTTTACCGCTTTCTGCATAGCTGCCTGGCATTCCCCTACAGCTTCAGCCATTTCATCAATAACCTCTACAGCCTCGGGCTGGTCTTTTAAATTAGCCGGAACAACATAATCTACTTTTCGTTTCTGCGAACATGAAGCCCAAAGGCATAACAAAATCAATAGCAACAATGAATTTTTCATATACTTTACAGTTAAGTTTTAAAACCCGGTTTCATCTAAAAAAAGCACGCTGTTATTTACCCAATAGGCAACTGGCACTAGCCATAGCATAAAAATGATGAACAATGGGGTTAATTCACTGCGCAAAGAAAAAGTGAAAAAAGATGCTTAATGTGGTAAAATTTGAAAGCGGTAGTTTACATCTTGAAAGTGGTCAGTAATACCTAAAAGTTGTTATTTACCGGACAGATATTATACCTGAATGCAAAAACAAGTTGAATTAGTTTATTGGGCTTGGTTTCAATCTGTATACTAAACCAATAATTTCTCAAGGTCGTTTAACACCTCTTGCTTTCTACGTTTTGATACAGGTATCTCCTGGTTGTCATTCATAATGATAAAACCCCCATCCGATTTATCGATCCTGTTTACCTCATTAATATTAACCAGGAACGACTGGTGCGGACGAATAAAACAATAGCCTGAAAGCAATTCTGTATATTCCTTTATACTCTTTGAAACCAGCAATGGTTTTTGGTTTTTAACATAAAAGGTAGTGTAGCTATTGTCACTTTTGCAGTATGTAATGTCGCAAATATTAACAATATGCAACGATTCGGAAGTACGAAGAACAATTTTATTGGGTTTTTCTTTTGTTGAATATTGTTGCTCAAAATATTCAGTTTGCTGCAACAAGTCTTCTTGCTTTATTTGAGCAATAACGCGGTTGATAGCATCACAAAACTCGAATTCATTTACCGGTTTTAAGATATAATCAATAGCACTAAATTTTATGGCTTTGATGGCATATTGGTTATACGCCGTAATAAAAATCACTTTGAAACTATATGGCCTGCAAGCCTGAAGTACCTGAAAACAATTACCCCCTTCAATTTCAATATCCATTAATACTAAATCTGGCTTGGTGCTATTAAGTAAGGCAATAGAATCGTTAACGCTTGAGGCTTCTCCTATAATTTCCACCTGAGGAAAATTCCCGATCAGCAAGTTACGGTTTGTTTCCCGCAAAGCTTTTTCATCTTCAATGATTACAGTTCTCATAATCAGGTTAATTAATAATTGGCAAAAGTAATCATTTTCATAACCCATAAAAAAACAAGAACCTGATCTTAATGGAGCGATATTGGCTATTCGTCAAATACTTTACCTGAACAATGGACGTTCAACAACTATGAAAATCAAACTAGTTGTATATGATCTTTTGATATATCCATACCCAAACAACAAATGCCAACCAAACGACCACCATAACACACACTATATCTACACATTACAGCTTTGGCACATCCTTTGCAAATGTCTTAACATCTGAATACCGGTAAATTCAGGCACCAAATTTTATTATAAAACATAAAAAACTGGAAGCCATGAAAACAACAAAATTAACACTGCTTGTAATGGTGTTTACCCTTACAGCATTTATACCTGAAAATAGTGCCGAGGCACAAGAACGTAGAAAGCATAACTATAATGATTCGCGGGTAAAACGATATAAAGAACTCCGGCATAAAGAAACCCGGGATGAAGGTCATGATTGGGACTACAAATACAAAGTACATCCCAATAGGGACAAAAATCGACAACATGCCAATAGAAGCTACCAAAAACAACATGATAAACACAACTATTATTCCGGGCATAATAACCATAACAGATACAAGCATCATAAAAATTACCCGTACAATAAGAACCTATGCTACAGGCATCCACACCATGGAATGGTTTATCGTAAATTTCACAAGGCACCTGTAGAATTCAGGCACCACAATTGCCACTATTATTACATAGACGGATATTACTACCGCCACCAGGACGGAGTTGGATTTATACGCGTAGAATTACCCGGGAATATCGTTATTGAACGACTACCGGAGCGTTGTGAACGGTTTTCCCATCATGGACATGTTTATTTCAGGACGGGTGATTTGGTTTTTGAAAGCTATGGACACGGATTTAGAATGTTACCTGATTTTAACATACAAATCTTAGCTCGATTTTAGATATAATAAAATGTATATATAGTCATTAGTTCGTTAAAATTTTATAATATACTGATTCCAAATACATTGAATAATTTATGGCAAAATTATTATCTTATTGATTTTAAGCGAATTGTAAATCAGTCTAATGTCTATTATCTAAAA
>NZ_JAPDPI010000024.1 GCF_026013615.1 Plebeiibacterium marinum | reverse complement strand
AAAAGCTCTAGAGCAAGAGATTCCTTCATCCCACACCGGCCTTCAATTCCGGCCGACTCACAACCGCCTCAAGTGCCCCTTTGAAGACCTCTCGCCATCCCCGGCCCGGACTCTTGCTCTGGCCTAGCTGAGCGTAGCGAGTAAATAATATAAAGCTCGGCGTACGCCCCCACGCTCAGCGTAGCAACTAAATAATGTAAAACGTTCGGCGTATGCCTCTGGCTACGTCGCTACACATAAGGCCTCTGGCCTGTAAATAAAACAACAAAACCCCCATCTGCTGCACGATTGCATCGTGTGGCGTAGCTCATTTATAAAACCTTTACTTACATAAATCTAGCATTGAAATATTTATCATACTACAAGGCTTTAATCTATTATATATTTTTATTTGCATTGTTTGAGAAAGCGATACAATCGCGCACTAGCGGGGAAGGATTATAGCGGTGATATTGGAATATTAGAAGGCGTTGTGATTGTAAAATAGTGAACCACTCGATGCAATGCTGCTAGTAATATTTATTACTTTAGTCACACGATACAATCGTGCGACAGCGAGGGTATCTAGAGATCAAGGGATAGTAGTTGCATAATTATTATTAAATGAAGCAATAAATGGTAAGAAGGTAGATTTTAATCAAGTGATAACAGATCCAAAAATGAAGAGTGAAGCTCCTGGAGTAAGTATATCTTTAATTGAATAAGTTATGAAGTATGTTTTTATTGGTCTTGTTCTTATAGGTTTATACCTGCCAAAGGAGAATAGGTATAAGAGTTGGAATGAAGAAGAAAAGTTAACATGGAATGATTTTACATTTGCAAGTAAGGATACGTGTTCATTTGCAAAGGATGCTTTAATATCAGTATTGATAAAGTATAAATCTTTCTACAATCCAAAACTTGGCTTTTCAGTTGTTGCAGTAATTGACAAGAAGACCTCATGGACAATAGATACTATTTCTAAAGATCTTTTGGAGCATGAGCAGTATCATTTCGATTTGTGTGAATTGTATGCTAGAAAGATAAGGGAGACCTACGACAGCTTGCTAAAAACAAACAATACAAATATACTCAAATATACAGAGGTGTTTGAGAGATTAGATGAAGAGCATTTCTTGGAACAAAGTAGGTATGATGTTGAGACTAACCATGGCGCAGATAAATCAGAACAAAAGATGTGGGAGACATATATTGAAGAGGAATTAATGTCCTTGAATACTTATGCAGATACTTTAGTTTGTTCTAATTATGTTAAAGTCAGCTATAAATAATAAGATAAAAGCTTGGCAAGTCCCCCACGCTCAGCGTAGCAACTAAATAATGTAAATCGTTCGGCGTATGCCTCTGGCTACGTCGCTGTACATAAGGCCTCTGGCCTGTATATAAAATAACAAAGCCGCATTTTAGAGTGCGGCTTTTGTTTTTATAATCAATATTTGTTTTTAACTCCCACTCGCTCGGATATATAAAACCCCCAGCTGCCGCACGATTGCATCGTGTGGCGTAGCTCATTTATAAAAACTTTACTTACATAAATAGAGCATCGAAATATTTATCATACTACAAGGCTTTAATCTATTATATATTTTTATTTGCGTTGCTTTAGAAAGCGATACAATCGCGCACTAGCGGGTGTGATTGTTTACTGGTTAAAGAATTACAACTTAAGGCAAGCACAATACTTTACAGGTCATAAGTATGTGAGCAGACAGAAAGATATCAGATGAACAATATTTTTAAGTGCAGGGAGAAGTAAATAAATATCATCCTTTAAACTAAATCAATATGGAAAAGGAAGAAGAAAAAGCCACGATAACACTTGATGGCAAAACCCATGAAATAATGATTAGCAAAGAAAGGGCAATGCAAATCAAAAGACTGCAAAAGTTAATTAAAGAAAGTCGGAAACCAAAACTGAAATTAATCGTTAACTTTGTAAAGGATAAAAACAATGGAAGTTATGAATGTAGTTGAGAAAAGAGATTTTATACACAGTCGGTTGCATTTGATTGATGAAAACTTTATCAATGAAATGTACCAGAAAATGTATTCTGCCCTGGAAGATAACAACCCAATTGTTGGATATGGTCCGGTTGGAAAACCAATAAAGAAACAACAATTGCTAGCAGAGCTGGAAGAAGCAGAAAGGCAGATTGAAAGAGGAGAGTATATAACACTGGATGAACTGGATGAAGAGTCTAAAACATGGTAATCAAAAAATACAAAGTAGTTATCTCCAACAAAGCCAGAACTTCGCTCCGTAACTATATCGAATATTTAAAAGAAGAAGCATCGTAAGAAACAGCCGAATACGTCAGAGGTGGGATTATATCAGCATGTAAACAACTGACTGTTTTTTCTGGCTTCTCTGTTGAACAATACTTGGAAACGGAAGATAAGAAATACAGGTCTGTTACAAAGTGGAATTACAATATTATTTATACAGTCAAAGGTGATACGGTAAGGGTTTTAAATATCATCCATACCAGCCAACATCCTGAAAAAAAAAGATATTTAGATCTTCTTTTACATCGGATCCACATCGGCCTGAACAACTGTAGCCTTAAATCCAGGGTGGGTAACCAGGGTGGTGATGGCATCCCTAAGCAACCCTTTTATTTTATTCAATGAAACACCGGGTTCTATCTTGAGCATAATTTTTCTCAAATGCCAGTTTTGTATTTTACTAATGGTTGGTGCCTGTGGCCCAACTACCCTATGGCTAAATATACTTCTCAGGTACTCACCCAGATAATCAGATGCCTGATTGGCAGTATTGGCATTTCGATGTTTAACCGTAAGATGGATCAAGCGGTAATAAGGCGGATATTTAAATGCCTGACGCTCCTCCATCTGGCTGTTGAAATGGTTTAAAAAGTTATTGTTGATCACATCAACCACAACGGGATTGTCCGGGTTCGATGTTTGAATAATCACCTTACCTTGTTTGTTCTTTCTTCCCGCACGGCCACTGACCTGTGCCATCAACTGGAAACTCCGCTCAAAGGCCCTGAAATCTGGATAATTCAACATGCTATCGGCATTAAGGATACCAACCGTACTTACATGGTCAAAGTCGAGCCCTTTTGATATCATCTGGGTTCCTATTAAAATATCAACCTCACCCCTTTCAAAATTACCGATCAGGGTTTCATGCGACTTTCGTGTTCGGGCTGTATCCAAATCCATCCTGGCCACTTTGGCATCGGGGAATATAATTTTAATATCCTCCTCAATTTTTTCGGTACCAAAACCTTTTGTTTGTAACGAAGGAGAACCGCAAGCCTTGCAAACCCTGGGTAGGGCATATGAATTTCCACAATAGTGGCATGTAAGCTGGTTAATCTGTTTATGGTAGGTCATGCTCACATCGCAATAATCGCATTTGGGTACCCAGCTGCACTGGTTGCACTCCAGATATGGTGAAAAACCACGCCTGTTCTGAAAAAGGATTACCTTTTCGCCCTTTTCCAGGGCATCATTCATCTGCTGAATCAGAACCGAAGAAAAATGTGAGCTCATCTTTTTCTTACGTACCTCATCACGAACATTCACCGTAACAATTTCCGGCATTTTTATCCCTTCATAACGTTCAAACAGTTCCACAAGGCCATATTTTTTAAGCTGAACATTCTGGTAGGTTTCCAACGAAGGCGTAGCGGTACCCAGGAGAACCTTAGCCCCGTGCATATGAGCCAACACTATTGCAGCATCACGAGCATGGTAACGGGGAGCAGGATCAAACTGCTTATATGTATTTTCATGTTCCTCATCAATTATTATCAATCCCAGATTTTCAAAAGGCAAAAATACCGAAGAACGAACCCCTATAATAACCTTATAGTTTTTATTATTCAACACATCATCCCATACTTCAACCCTCTCGGCATCAGTATATTTTGAATGATAGATACCCAGCTCATCACCAAATACCCTTTTTAACCTGGAGGTAATCTGAGTTGTTAACGCAATTTCAGGAAGCAGATAAAGTACCTTTTTTCCCAGCTCAATCTGTTCTTTAATCAGATGAATATATATTTCTGTCTTCCCGCTGGATGTCACCCCATGGAGTAAAACTGCGTTCTTATCCTCAAACTGCTGTTTGATACTATCATATGCTACTTGCTGAGGCTGATTTAAAGTATGCACCCCCAGTAAAGTATCATTTGACTTTGACAAACGTGACACCTGTTCATCAAACTCCTCAAAGATGCCCTTTTTAACCAGCTCCTTAATCAGCGCTGAAGAGGCACCACTACGATCTTTCAGATCGTTTTTATCAATTGTTTTTGAAAAATTATCAGGATGAGCCCCACCAATCAGCGTAAAAAAGGACATCAGAACCTCTAACTGCTTTTTTGCTCTGCTCAAATCTGTAAACGCATTTTGTATCTTTTGCTCCTTATGATATTCTTCTGAAAGCCGAATTATCTTTTTTGTTTTGGGCTTATAACCTTCTTTCAGCTTTTCGCTTACAAAAAGAGCCTCCTTTTCGAGCAGAGATTTTACTACCGGAAGAGAGTTTTTCAGCTCGGTAATACCATTTAATTCCTGAATGGTAGCTACTTTTTTTTCTGCCAGATAATCCAGAACAATATTTTCTTTGGCAGTTAAGGTACCATCAGGAAGCCAATCCTGGTTATAATGCACCTTTGTTTCACTCTCAAGTTTTAATCCGGAAGGAAGTGCTGCCTTATATACCTCACCCAAAGTGCACATATAATAATCGGCAATCCAATGCCAAAAATTCAGCTGTATTTCATTAACAGCAGGATGTTCGTCTAAAACGGAGAGGATTTCCTTTGTTTCGTAATCCTCAGGTTTTGTATCATGAAGAGCATAGATGATCCCGGAATAGATTTTCTTCTTCCCGAAAGGAACAATTACCCTTGAACCCAACTCAACATGGGTTATATATTCTTCTGGTATTTCGTAAGTAAACAGCCTGGGAAGCGGAACCGGAAGAATGATATCTGCAAAATAAGTAGTCTTCATGTACCACAAAAATAACCACTAATTTTGTTATTCTTCCATTTCAAAACTATCCTTTTCAAAAATAACAGCCGGCTTATAGGCATAATAGCCACCAAACAAGGAGATAAACAGAGAGATCAGATAAAAAATAATACTCAAGGCTACTGCATGATCCAAATTCAGACCCAGATACTGAGAGCCATACATAAAAGTCATTTCACGCAAACCTAATCCTCCTAAGGAGATTGGTATAGCAGACATAATACTGGAAAGAAAAAACAGGAACAGGTAATCATCCTGCCTGCCTGCAAGTTCGGTTCCCATTGATTTAAGTATTAAGATAGCTGATAACATTTGTAGTCCCTGAATAACCAGTGACAACCCAAACACTTTCCAGGTAGAAGGCGCGAGGTGTGAACTGAAAACCTTGAGATACCAATAATATCCAACAGCGATAACAGGGATAAACACCACAAAATATTTTAAAAAAGGATTTATCCACAACAAGATATCATGTACTATTTTAACACCATCTTCAGGAACATCAGCCTTTCCTAAATCATAATCAATAAAATAAACCAGTGCGCAAATATAAACCACAATAACAGCCAAGCCACTTAACCTGTCGGCAAAAACGGTACCTATCAGTTTTTTAACAGAAGTATTTCTATACTTATTAAGCAAGAAAACCTTATATCCATCTCCACCTACTCCACCGGGAAGAAACATATTATAAAACATTCCGAGCCAGTATAGCTTTAAATTTGCGGTAGAACCAATACGAACAGGAACATACTTATAAAAATTATAAAGCCTGAATGAACTGATTACCTGAGACAGGGCGTACAGCAATATGGAGAGTATCAGATAACTGACTTTAATACCCATAACCGCGTCAAGGGTTTCTCTGTAATCAATCTTTTTAAATACGTAATACAGCGCAGCTGCAGATAAAACTATCTTAGCAATGAGCTTAAGTGCTTTGGAATATTTATTTATGAACTTCAAGATTATCAATTATTAATATCAACCAGGTGCAAAAATAGACTATATATTATAATTTCAAACAAAAATAATAATGCAGCAGAAAAAACAGAACAATACCTGGTAAAAAGAAAAAGGATGAAAGGATCATATTATCCATCGTAATCCTGGATAAGACTATAATCAAAATAGTATTGCAGATAGTTTCAGACTTTTAGTCTGATATAACAAGACTGCCAGGAGCCAGGTTGTGAGGTCAAAGACTTTCAGATACTAATCCAACATTCATAAAACACCAAAAATATTTGATTTTTTACGAATGTGAATTAATAAACTATTTTATAATAGTAAATCCTGTGTTACTATAGCAGAATTTCGCCTAACTCTTCTTCATAGAAAAAGTTTTCCATACCGAATGCCGGGTTCAGGTCGTCAATCCACTGAGCCTTGCAATCATATTTGGCAAAAAACGGACGAGCTACCCAATCACTGTTTCTACCCTGGATAAACTCAAGGGTGATTACCCTTTCTCCTTTAATCTCAGACACTCCCACAACCCTGATCTTTCCGGGAGTACACGACATACTTGGCCCCCTAACCGTACGGGCAATACCGCTTACCTGAGTATAGGCACGCCTAAAGATACTCCAGGCTTTTACAACAGGTATCCCAAAATATTCCTGAGCACCGGTATCCCGGGCAATAAACATATAGTATGGAACCATGCCAAGGTTCACCTGCTTTTTCCACATATCAGCCCAAATATCACCATGTGCGTTGATATGATTTAGAACTGGGGATTGGGTTCTGATAATAGCACCTGTTTCCCGGATTCTTTTTACCGCCTTTTTAACCACTTCTGTTTCCAATTCTCTTGGGTGGTTAAAATGGGCCATAAAAGACAAATTTTTACCTGCATTTGTTATCTTCTCAAAAACAGCAATCATATCATCTGCATCAGGATCAGTAAGGTACCTGTATGGCCAAAAACTCAAAGATTTTGATCCAATCCTGATTGTTTGCAAATGTTCAATATTCGCATCCAATATTTTAGTGATATAGGCATCAAATATATGAGCCTTCATTACCATTGGATCTCCCCCGGTTATCAACAGGTCTGTTATTTCAGGGTGCTGCTTTATGTATCCCACAATTGAATCAGCCTCTTTCATTGAGAACTTAAGCTCATTCATATTGGTAAACTGTGGCCAGCGGAAACAAAACGTACAATAAGCATGGCACGTTTGCCCCTGTGTAGGAAAAAACAACATAGTTTCACGGTATTTGTGCTGTACTCCGTGTAACTTTTCACCATCCAACTCAGGAACATTATATTCTAACTGCCCTGCAGGGTGAGGGTTAAGTTTTTCCCTGATAAGATTAGCCTCTTCTCTGATGATTTCTTTAGTGGCCCCTGATTTCAACAAGGTTGCCATATGGTTAAAATCATCCACAGGCAGCATACCTTTTTGTGGGAAATTTAGGATGAACATGGGATCTTCTTGATAATTTTCCCAATCTATTAATTCATCAATTACATAATTGTTGGTTTTAAAAGGAAGTACATGTCCAACCACTTCTATATTAAGAATATCCTCTTCTGACAACAGAGATATCTGCGGGATATTTTTAAAATTATGCAACGAATACGTTTGATACTTCATCATAATCATGCTTTCTTTTAAAATTAATAACCGTACACGCCTATCAACAATTTGGAAAAAGGGCATTCATTTCCAGCTCTCATATTCGAAAGGAGATGGAAATCCTTAATAACTTTAGAACGATGTTGCCCCAACACCAGGAATGACGGACTTATAAATTACGAAAATTTTCGAAATAAGTCAAATCGTCACTTACAATTGAATCACACAGTAAGTAATTGAACTATAGTCTTTTAATTACCGATAGCCGAAATCGATGGCAAAACTAATAAAAATTTGTTACAAATCACCTGATTAATTCACTTCTATTGGTATCCAATTTCAGGAAAATGAACAGCAAAGTAGTAAATCCCCATAAGGAAGAACCTCCGTAACTAAAGAATGGTAAGGGAATTCCAATAACAGGAGCCAACCCAATGGTCATTCCAATATTAATTGAAAAATGAAAGAAAAAAATGGAAGCTACACAATAACCATAAATCCGGCTAAAGACCGAATGTTGCTTCTCGGCAAGTATAACCAACCTTATCATTAAGAAAACAAAAAGCCCTACAACCAAGGCTGTTCCTGCAAACCCCCATTCTTCACCAACAGTACAGAAAATAAAATCCGTACTTTGTTCCGGAACAAAGTCAAATTTGGTCTGTGTCCCGTCCAGGTACCCCTTGCCTAAAAAACCTCCGGATCCTATAGCAATTTTAGATTGGTTTACATTATATCCAGCTCCCAAAGGATCATCCTTAAAACCAAGCAACACATTGATCCTGTTACGTTGGTATTCAGATAATATCTCCTCAACAAAATAATCGGTTGATATAGTAAAAGCAATAGCCCCCCACATAAAAACTATGGCTGGCAAAATTGCCTTTAGCCTTTTATTAAGTCCACTTATAGCCAGGTATATAGAAATAAATATGGCTCCAACAAGGGTAAAAAGGTCCAAACGAATGTCTTTGCCCAACACCTTAAATGCAATATAGGAAACCGAAAAACCTATAATGCCAAAAAACAATGCGTAGCCAATAAATTTGTATTGTATCTTAAAAGCAAGAAACACAAAACAACTGGCAATGATAATTGCCAGGATAATAACATTGGGATATACCAAAGTTAAAACCGATACTACAGCTCCAATCAAGGCAAAAACCAATACATTCCCTGATAAACCCTCACGGTAAAAAGGCAATACCATAATAAAAAACACCAAAGCCGAACCAGTATCATTTTGCAACAGAATACAGATTACCGGCAACATCCATATCAATCCAACCCGCATAAGGTTAGAAGTTTTTTTAAATGAAAAATCGTACCGGCTCATGATCCGTGCAAGGGTTAAGGCTGTTGCTACTTTTGCAAGTTCAACCGGCTGAAAACGAACCGGTCCAATCTCAAACCATGATTTGGCACCATTGATCTCTTTACCTAAAAAAATAACTGAAAACAACAGGAACACAGACAGTCCATACAAAAAGTAAGAAAATGCCACATAAAATTTGCTGTCGGTCATAAAAATCACCCATATAATCACACCCGACAAAGCAATCCACAACAACTGCTTTGCATATTCCCTTCCCACATCAAACAATACAGGATTTTCAGGGTTATAATTTGCGGCATAAATATTAAACCAACCGAATGCCACCAAGGTTACATAAACAATTACTACAACCCAATCTACCGATTTTAATAAGCTATTATTCTGAGGCATGAATCAAATCTCCTTCCAACATTCTTTTCTCCAACCACTTTCTGGTAGGATGAATTTCGTTTTTTAAATATTTTTCAACCATTAAACTAGCTATTGGTGCTGCATATCTGGAACCATACCCACCATTTTCCACGTAAACTGCAATAGCTATTTTAGGATCCTCTTTGGGAGCAAAGGCCACAAAAACTGAATGGTCTTCACCATGTGGGTTTTCAGCAGTCCCGGTTTTTCCACAAATCCTTATATCCGGTATTCGTGCAATCCCGGCTGTATTGCCGTCCGAACCCCAAACTGCCAGTTCCATCCCTTCAATAATAGGACGAAAGTGTGTTGAATCCACATTGGTTTCCCTTATCGTCTTATACTTTGACGGAATCGTATCATTTTCAATCCCTTTTATGATATGGGGCGTATAAAACCTCCCTTTATTGGCAATGGTAGCTCCCAGGTTTGCAATTTGCATGGGTGTAGCCAAAAGCTCTCCCTGACCAATAGCCAACGAAACCACTGTTAACGAAGACCAGCTTTTATTGTATATTTTATCGTATGTTTTATGGTTAGGAACAAAACCTCGCTTCTCATTGGCAAAATCTACTCCCAACTTATAACCAAAACCAAACCGAACCAGATAATTCTTCCACAACTCAAAACCATCCTGAACCGAAGAATTCTTAGATTGATCGATGATATTCCTGAACACATGGCAATAATAAGCATTACAAGAATTTGATATGGAGTGTCTCAGATCAAGCGGACTATAATGGCTATGGCAGCCCAAGTGAAAACTTCCAACGGAGTATCCCATATAGCATTCATACTTAGATTCTGGTGTAATAACACCTTCCTGCAGGCCAATCAGTGCATTCAGCGGCTTGAAAGTAGAACCCGGGGGATACAAGGCCATAATTGGGCGGTTAAACAAGGGCATCAAAGTATCCTGATTAAGTGTGGCAAAATTTGCGGCCCGCTTTTTCCCAACAAACAACGAAGGGTCATATGTAGGTGCCGAAATCATTGTTAATATTTCACCAGTTGCCGGCTCAATAGCAACAATAGACCCAATTTTATTGGCCATGAGTTCCTCACCATATTTTTGAAGTTCTATATCAATGCTGAGCGATATATCTTTTCCTGCCTCTGCCGGAATATCAAAATGCCCATCCCTAAAAGCACCCTTTTCTCTACCATGAACATCTACCAAAACATATTCATATCCTTTTTTTCCCCTTAGAAATTTCTCATAAGTCGATTCAATTCCATTAATACCATGATAATCACCGGTGATGTAATAATCATCCTCATTTATTGTACTTTGTCCTACTTCACCTATATACCCCAGTATATGCCCTGCATTAGGATACTCGTATTTTCTCAGGGTTCTGCGTTGCACGAAAAAACCATCAAACTTATAAAGCTTCTCCTGCAAATAACCATACTGCTCGGCCGATAACTGTTTATAAAACACAGAAGGTTTTATTGATGATATTTTACGTCGCTTTAATTTAGACCGCATCTCCCTGAAAAGCTCTTTCAGTTCATCTTTCGAAATGTTCAACCCCCGGCAGAAACTGAGCGTATCCATCTTTTTTAATTCCCGGGGCACAACCATTAAATCGTAATTGGCCTGGTTAGAAACAATTAGTTTTCCATTCCTATCAAAAACAAGCCCACGAGCAGGGTAGTTTATAATTTCCCGTCGGGTATTACTTTCAGCAGAATACTTATATGAGGGGTCGTATACCTGTAATATAAACAGTTTGATTAAAAACGCAATCCCAACAGAAATAAAAATCAGGGCAACAACTATGGTTCTTCTGTTCATGTTTTCCACGCTACTTTTATTTAAATCCTTTTGCGTTTCTGATAATTAAAAAGCAATGTTACTCCCATAATCACAAGTGTAAAAACTGTACTAAACACAGTTCGTGCTAGTATTTCAATGATATGGGTAAATGAAAATGCTTCAATAATAAAATAGAGGAAGTGATGAATCAGCACCAATATAACGGCATACTTAAAAAACCATGGGAAACCATAAAAAGAGGGCGTTGGCAAAGTACCTGGTTCATATCCATCCCTGGGGGCAATCCTTAATAAGATATAGGGGCGAATATACGCCAACAGTAAGGTTGCTGCCATATGCATTCCCGGGGTATTTGAAAACATATCAATGCTCAAACCCAAAACTCCTGCCAAGACCAACAGAAACCATCCTGGTGTTTCAAATGGCAATGTTAAAACAAACAGTACATATAAGTATGGATTAATAAACCCTGAGAATTCAATTTTATTGAGAATAAGCACCTGCAATAAAACAAAAAAGAAAAAATTAAATATATATCGTGGTATTAATCTTATCATTTTATGGTCTCCTCCTCTAATTTCAATTGTTGATCCTGAAAAATATTCTCCACTATTTCCACAAAATTCAATTTGGAAAAATCAACACTAAGTTTAACCTTGATCTTAAAAAAGCTCTCCCCAACAGGGTGTTCCACATTTTCCACCGTACCTATTAAAATCCCTTCCGGAAATGTAGAAGAATACCCGCTCGTAACAACCTGATCGCCTAGTTGAACATTGGCGTGTTCAGGGATTTCATCGAGAATAACATGGTGTATGGATTTATTATCCCAGCTTACCGACCCGAAAAAATCCGTATCCTTCAGTTTGGCAGAAACTTTTAGGCGGGGATTTAAAACCGATAAAGCAGTACTAAAGTTTTCGGTACACTTAATAACAATACCAATAACTCCCCGATTAGAAATTATCCCCATATCAGGCTTAACTCCATCTTTAAAACCTTTACTTAGGGTAATATAATTAAAGTGTTTGCGAATTGTATTGTTTATTACCCTGCAAGTACGGTATTTATATTGTGTTGTGGTATTGGTATCTCCTATCAACGTAAAATAATCTTTTGATTGCAAAAAAGATGTGGGAAGCTGACTACGCAAAAATGCATTTTCACTGGCAAGTTCTTTATTGATTTTCTTTAAAACAAAATACTCTTCAATATTACTTACACTTTCATACAATCCTCCGCTAAACCTTGATGACGAACTTAAATAAATGGCCCTTTGGTTTTGGTTGAAGGTTATTATCAATATAAAAGCAATCAATTCAAAAAATACAAACAAAAAACCTACATGATTCTTGATTATAAAATGTAAGAAATTCCTCATTAATGTGTTATGTTATTAACTTACTTACTTTGCCACTTTTTGCTTAAATACATGGCATCAAAAAAGGATTTTTAATCCACGACGCGTAAAGTTAGTCTTTTAGCAGTATTATTTGCTTACAAACGATTATAAACTCATAAAAAAAGGGAAACTTTTTTGTTTCCCCTTTTAATTTATAATGATACATAGTCGAATTCAATTCCTATGCATCAACTTCAGAAATCTCTTTTTGGTTAAAACTGCAATCCTATACATAACCGGGACTATCACCAAGGTTAAAAAGGTAGCAAAGGTTAACCCAAATATTACAGTCCACGACATTGGTGACCACATGGCAGCCATATCTCCGCCAAAACTAATATTTGGCTTAAAACTCTGTAACAAACCAACAAAGTCAATATCAATACCAACTGCCATAGGGAAAAGCCCTAAAATTGTAGTGATTGCCGTAAGCAATACGGGCCGCAACCTGGTTTTACCAGCCGTTACAATGCACTCTGTAGCCACTTCTACCGGAAGGAAAGTACCTTCTTCCAATCCCAGTTCCGTTCGCCTTTGACTCTTTAACAATTCAATATAATCGATAAGTACAATAGCATTATTAACCACCACACCGGCAAGAGAAACAATTCCAATACCTGTCATAATAACTACAAAATCCATTTTAAAAGTTGCCAAACCACCAAATACGCCAATGGTACTAAACAACACGCTGGCTATGATAATAAATGGTTTTACAATAGAGTTAAACTGAGATACCAGGATGATTAATATCAGAACTATGGCAAGCCCCAGAGCAAAAGATAAAAACTCCATTGACTCAGCTTGCTCCTCCTGCTCACCGGTAAACTCATATTTATAACCCGATGGCATATCAAAATCTTCAAGCAAAGCCTTTATCTCCCCATTAACTTTATTAGCATTATAGCCTTCCAAAACATTTGAATACAAGGTCACTACCCGGTCTAAATCAATCCTTTTTACAGCATCATAAGTTGTTTCGTATTTAAAGGAAGCAACCGAAGACACAGGCACCTCCATAAGATGTCCCATATTGTTTCGGAAAATAACTTTCTGGTTCATGAGCGAAGATACGCTATTCCTATAATGCCGGGCCAACCTCAACTGAATCGGGTATTTGTCTTCACCAATTTTATAATCTGAGATCTCTGAGCCAAACAAAGCTGTCCTTAATACACTCGCCACCTGGGCTGTTGACATACCAAAACGCCGAACACGTTCCCTGTCAATGCTCACAATCATCTCAGGTTTATTCACATTCAAATCTACCTTCAACCCTTCAATACCTTCAATCCGCTCATTGTCTATCAAAAACTGAATAGTATCTGACAACTGAATCAGCTGGTCGAAATCATATCCTGAAATTTCAATATTGATAGGTTTTCCTGTTGGCGGGCCGCCATGATCGCGATCAATGGTAAATATGGCACCCGGATAATTATAAGTCAGCTTGTCATTAAACAGTTTTAATATCTCAGCCGTATTAATACCATCCCGATCCTCATAATCCACAAAAGAAACTGTAACCAGGCATTTATTATCCCGAGTAGAAAAATCCAGGTCATCTTCCAACCTTGCTCCATCACCAATATTGGTCAATACCGATTTCACAATATGTTTATACGGTTTTACCAACTCTATTATGTCATCTTCAAGCTTTTGTGCAAACTTATCTGTTGCAGTAATATGAGTTCCGGCAGGCAACTCAACAAATACATTTATAAAATTTGGATCTCCCGACGGGAAAAACACCACAAAGGGAGATCGTGCAAAGTAAAAGGCAATAGTTAAAAACAACATTAAAAATGTACCCACCAACAAATTCCTGGGTCTTTTTCCTTTGAGTGCACCTGTCAAAAAATTTACATATACCTTTTCCAGATAATCCAGGAAACTGGTTTTAAACCAAAGTCCAATCTTTGCAAAAAACAACAAGTTCATTAAAGAAACAAAGGCAGCAATAAAAAGCAAGCTCCCCAAAACATTTACACCTAGCAAATAGAACAAAGTTCCAAGTACAACAAGGATGGCGATAATCCGATACACTAAGGCACTCTCCGGCAATTTATCCTCATCTGAATGCTTGATAAACATGGAGGAAAACACCGGTATTATAACAAGCGCAACAAACAAAGAAGAGGAAAGCACAATAATCAGTGTAATTGGAAGATACCTCATAAATTCTCCCATTATTGAATCCCAGAATACCAGGGGAAAAAAAGCTGCCAAAGTTGTTAGTGTTGAAGCTATAATAGCAATAGCAATCTCGCCTACCGCCAACCTTGCTGCTTCCAACGGCTTATACCCCTTATCCACAAAACGATATATATTTTCGACAACTACAATGGCATTATCAACAAGCATCCCAAGAGCCAGAATTAAGCCAAACAATACCATCATATTAATGGTATAGCCAATCATTTGTAACACTACAAATGATAAAAACATGGAGAGGGGAATAGCTAAACCAACAAAAAGGGCATTGCGGGTGCCTAAAAAGAAAAACAAGACCACAACCACAAACAATACGCTCATGATCATACTGTTTTCAAGGCTGCTCAACTGCGCCTTCACCATATCTGACTGGTCACCCGTTGTTGTAATCTTAAGCGACTCCGGAAACAAATGTTCTGCCTTTACTTCTTCAAGAATATCTTCAATCTGAGCAGTGGCATTCAATAAATTTTCGCCACTTTTTTTAACAACCTGAATAGAGATTACCGACTCCTTGTTTAACCGTGTTATGGTTGAAGGTTCTTCATAGCCATCAACAACCTCAGCCACATCCCTTAAGTATACAATTTTGCCTTCCTCACTCTTGACTATAATGTTTTCCATTTCCTTAACAGTAGTAAACTCACCCAAGGCACGGATAGACCTGCGGGTATCCCCAAGTTTAATTTCACCACTGGAAATGCTCATGTTTTCAAATTCAACAGCACTCTCAATATCTCCAAAGCTAATTTTATGGGCAGCCATTTTAAGCGGATCGGCATTAATCTGGATTTCCTTTTCATTAATCCCCTGAATCTCAACCTTTGATATCTCCGGCAGGGCCTCTATCCTGTCTTCCAGTATCTCACCATACTTTTTCAATTCATCGATACTATAATCGCCCGAAAGATTTATATTGATAATGGGAAATTCAGAAGCATCAATATCCTGAACTACAGGGTCAGCAGGCAAATCATCCGGCAAATCATCCATTGCATCATCAACCGCATCCTTACAATCCTGCAAAGCCACCTTGGTTTCCACATCAGTATTAAAAACAACCAATATATACGAAAAGCCCTGCGATGAAGTGGATTTTATATCCTTAATCCCATTAATGGATTCCAACTCCTTTTCAATAGGCCGGGTAACTAAGTTCTCAATATCCAAAGGGGCATTTCCAGGATATGGAGTCATCACCATAATCCATGGGAACTGCACTTCTGGAAAAAGTTCTTTAGGCAATGTATTATAAGATACCAAACCAAATACTGCAAGTGAAAGTGTTAACAATAAAACGGTTGTTTTATTTTTTAACGCTAGCGTTGTCAACTTGAATTCCCTTACAACTTTATCTTTAATATGATTTTTGCTTTCTTGCATTTGTAAAAAAGTTAAGGTGCATTTAACAAATTACCTCACACTTACCTGAGTGCCGTTTGAAACCGTATTATATCCCTCTGTAATAATTTCATCCCCCTGACTAAGCCCTTTTATAACCAAGGTTTCATCCTTGTACGACCTGCCAGGCTCAACATAAACCTTCTGAGCTACCTTATCCCTGACTACAAAAAGGAACTTTCCGGTAATATCATTTTTAATAACCGCCGAAGGCACAACAATTGCATTACTTACACTAAAGTCATTAATTTTTAGTGTTGCCATCATATTGGGCTTCAACTTTTCATCAATATTCTTTAACAACAACTGAACATTAAATGTCCGGTTATCAGGATGAACAATATTTCCGGTCCTGAATATCGGACACTTTACTATTAAATCGGGATATGTTGGGAAAGAAACTTCTACAGTATCACCCTTTGCAATACTAGGGATATACGCTTCGGAAACATCCGCATTAATTTTCATTGTTCTTAGGTTCACAAACTGAAGAATGATGGCACCCGGGGATGACAACTCACCTTCTTTTGCAATAACATTATCCACAATCCCATCAAAAGGGGCGCGAATATGATACATTTCAAGATTGGCCTTTTGGGAATTTAGCGCACTCTCCAATGCTTCTTTATTTGTTCTTGCCTGCAAATACTCTACTTCCGAACCAATTTTCTGATCCCACAGTCTTTTTTGCTTTTCAAACACATCTGTTGCCAACCTTAAGTTTGTTTCAATTTCTTTTATGGCATTTGAAATTGCATTTGAATTAATGCTAACCAACAGTTGGCCCTTTTGTACTCTTTGTCCCTCTTTAACATAAATAGTTTTTATCTGACCTGGAACTTCGGGGCTAATATCTGCACTTTGTACCGATTCCATAATACCATTTGCTTCTATATAATGAAAAAAAGACTTCTTCTCCAATTTTAAAGTAACTACCGGAATTTTATGTTTGGCTTCTTCTTTAGTATTCTTCCTTATTTTTTCTTCCAGCTTTAAATTTTCCTTCTTAAGTTCCTTTATTTTTTCTTTGTTTTCGGCAAGTTTTGCTTTCATTTCATCATTGGCTGAAGAAGAACAGGCAGCCAATATAGAAAGAAACATTAGGCCCATGATTAATTTTTTCATTGTTACAGGTTTAATATTAGTATGTTTAATTGCATCTATCAAAGCTGTGAAGAAGCTTTTTTGTATATAACAAACTGGTTAAAATAGTTTGCTGCTGCATTGTTGTAATTCAAAATTGCTTCAATCAAACTATTTTCATTCTGGGCTAATTCAAGGCTATTCATTAATCCATTTTTAAACTTAATTGTAGATTTATCATAAATCCTGTTAGATATTTCTTTTGACTGCCTGGCATTTTCAAATTGTTTACGGGCATTTGAAAGATTACAGCTGGCAGCAAAAAGTTCTCTTTTTAGATTTTCTTCCACTTGCCTTTTTTCAATATTGAGTTTGTTAAGCTCCAGCTTTTTTTGATTTAACTGCGAGGTTCTCATTCCACTTGAAAATATTGGAACAGAAAGTGACAAACCTAACATTGAACCCTCTGTTTTTGTTAACGATGACCAGCTTTGACCAAAATAGGCGTAATCATAGGTTAAAAAAGCATTTAACTTAGGCATGGCCTGGGCTTTCTGATTTTTTATTTCCAAACCTTTGGCATCCATTTGTGTCAAAATCATTCTATAATCAATATGGGTCTGTATTTGATTGCTGGCATCCGGATCCTCAGGAATTGAAACCAATAAATCCAACAGACTGTCTGAAAGCTTCAGGGGTTTGTCAATATCGTACCCCATCACAAATTTTAAAACCGACTTGGCAATCTTATATTGGTTTTCAGAATCATCATACAAGCGTTGAGATTCATTAACAATCAGCCTTACCTGATCAACATCAATATCCTCCCTGAACCCATTTTCGTAATAAGCCTTTACATGTTCCAACATTCTTTTGTTGGTTTTGAGGCTTTCAGAAAAATCTTCAATATTTTGCCTGGCAATTAATGTCAAAAAATAAGCTTCTGCAACTGCCTGTTTTAATTCAATATCTGTTTTTTCCTTAGCATCTTCCGAAAGTCGCACATACACTTTACTTGCCTGCAATCCTACAAAGTATGACCCGTCAAATAAAAGCTGATCCACTCTACCTCCAACCGAGTTATTATACTTTGTTCCAAATTTTCCTGAAAACCTTTGGGTTTCGCCGGTATTCAAATCTTTGAATTCGATTAAATTTTCCTGCAGCATCAAATTATTGGTAATGGTTCCACTACCCGTAATCTGCGGAAGCCCGATGGCAAGGGTTTCATTCACTTTTTTTCTGGCTATATCAATATCATGTTGAGCATTGACACTCTGATAGCCAAACTCAGTTGCATAGTCCATAGCCTGGCTCAACGACAATTCCAATGTATCGGATTGCGCCATACTTCCCAGGCTAAAAACACAACCAAAAATGCTAATAAACCATATAGCTTTTGTAATCATTTATATTGATTTAAGGGTTTAATATATTCTCACTCTTAACTACTACAGCCCATCCCTTCACTATTTCAAACAAAATCCGTTTACGGATTCCTAACCACTATGAAAATCCTGCTATTATATTCATTTTGACAAAACTACAAATGAAAACGAAGTATGAAAACAATTTCGTCTTTAAAAATTTATGAAGTTTGTTAAATATCAGAGTATATTATTTCTTTGTTCTTCAAATAATTAGTTTTTATAATCGTTATCACATTAGCAATTGAAATAAAATTCTCAATTTCCATATAACATTACTCCTATAACAGTAATCAAAAAGCAATATCAGGTAAATATTTATAAAGACAAACAACAATATTATATAAAGCACAATAAACAATGACAAATAATAATTATCAAGGTTGCGTAAATAGAACACTTCATATAAAAAGACTTGCCTTTATGGCTCTTTTGCTGTTTTTTTTCTTTAATTGCATTGATGCTCAAAAACGGAACAAAAGAACATCCAAAAGAGAAATCAGAAAAAGACAAGAAGAAGCCAATAAAAAAAGCAACTACAACAAATTCAACGAACTCATCCCCATGGGCAGTTCTGTCTCCATTGCACGCAACGATTATCTATGGAGTTACGAAACAGCCAACACGGTACCTGTACGCGGGGGCGATGTTAATTTGATACAGCCTTCACGCTTCTGCTTCAGAAAAGGCAATGAGTTTGGAACCTCCATTGCTTCTGCAGCTATAGTCCCGATGATATATTACAAGAAAAGATGGCATGACAAATATATATATATTGCCACAAGACATCAACTCTACTCATTTTTACCCGGGTTAAACAAAATGCACAACAAGGGACATTACCAATTCATCCCTGAAAACTCTTCAGTACCTGAAGTAATTGCACTTAAAAACGAACTTATCGTTAGCAAACCATTTTTAAAAGATTTAAAATGTGGAAGCGTAAAACAACCATATATAATACTGACCGCTGCAATTGGATACGACTATGGTTTTTCAATTTCAGATACAGACGTATCGATGATTGACTACAAATTTATGCGCTCCCGCAGTGGAGTTGTCCTGGGGGGCAGCGGATTTTTCTCGGCAAGGTTGCAGGGTGACCTGTACTTAACTCAAGACCTGTTTTTAACCTTAGCTGTAAGAGGCCTGTTTCCCAATAGTGAATTTGGGAAATCCTTTGAACAAAACTCTTTAATAAAATATAAAATATCACCAAAATTTTCGGTTAGCGCAGGGTATTGGATGAATTTTGGAAAAGGAGACGGAACATTTATCGTTCCTGTTTTAGATATTAGTTATCACTTTGGAAACCGCGAAATCAGGGAAAAAGGTTTGTTTGGAAAGGGCAGGATGTAAACTGCCCTTTCAGATTATTTTAAACTAAAAAATTAAAGTGTAAATAAGAGCACAGCTGAAATCACAACAATAAATTGCAAAATCAAAAACCGAAGAGGGATGTCAATCTGCTTTAGATTCTCTAAAAAAGTAAGCACCAGAACTTTCATAAAATAGATTTTTTTTGGATTTAGCTTCTTTGCTTAGACTTTAAAAAAATAATAAGGTTGTTATATATAACGAGATAAAAATCAAAATATTTCATTTTAGTAGGATAAAATTTATCTGCGGATGCAAAAAAGGAATCTGAACTCTTTTTTTATTTCGCCATAATCACTTTATTTGTATCAATATTTTTATAAAAAAGTGAAATACAATAATCACATATCATCTTTCCTTTTGGGCAATTCAATTGCCATTTACAATCATTTTTTTGGTTATACAGGTATGATGTGTCACATGATGGCATTGTAGTGTCGTGGCGCATTGTATCAGGATAATTTAAATCATCACCATATAATGCGCCAGGCATTGTAAAGTGTGTATTGTATGATTTAGATTATTAACTTAAATATTTTATACCATGTCAGAATTAAAGTTTGAAACCCTCCAGTTACACGCTGGCCACAATGTTGATTCGGATACAAATTCGAGAGCCGTGCCTATTTACCAAACATCCTCGTATTTATTTAACGATGCCGAACACGCAGCAAACCTGTTTGGTTTAAAAGAGTTTGGAAACATATACACGCGAATTCAAAACCCTACTACTGATGTTTTTGAAAAAAGAATTGCTGCCTTAGAAGGAGGAGTAGCTGCTGTTGCGGTTTCTTCAGGCCAGGCAGCACAATTTATAGCCCTGAACAACATCCTTCAGGCGGGCGACAACTTTGTTTCCACTTCCTATTTATATGGGGGAACTTACATCCAGTTTAAGGTTCAGTTTAAAAGACTCGGAATTAATGTAAAATTTGTAGAAGGCGATAATCCTGAAGATTTTGAAGCAAAGATTGATAAAAACACAAAAGCGATCTATCTGGAAACCATTGGAAACCCAAAATTCAACATCCCTGATTTTGAAAAGATTGCTGCCATTGCAAAACGTTATGATATTCCATTAATTGTAGATAATACTTTTGGTGCCGGAGGATATCTTTTCCGTCCCCTGGAGCATGGAGCTAATATCGTGGTGGAATCTGCCACAAAATGGATTGGCGGGCATGGTACTTCCATCGGTGGAGTCATTGTTGACGGAGGAAATTTTAATTGGAACAACGGAAAATTCCCTTCCATAACAGAACCAAGCGAAGGATACCATGGATTAAAATTCTGGGATGCATTCGGTGCTGATAGCCCCTTTGGGAATATAGCATTCGCCATTCGTTGCAGAGTTGAAGGATTAAGGGATTTTGGCCCGGCCTTAAGCCCGTTTAATTCTTTTTTACTCCTCCAAGGCCTGGAAACCCTTTCGTTAAGGGTAGACCGGACAACAGAAAACGCATTAAAAGTTGCAAAATGGCTTGAAAACAACGAGGAGGTTGAATACGTTAACTATCCGGGATTAGAAAGTTCTTCCTATCACCAACTGGCAAAAAAATATCTGAAAAGAGGTTTTGGTGGGGTTTTAACATTCAAGATTAAAGGAGGAAATGAACGTGCAGACCAATTTATTGAAAACCTTGATTTAATAAGTCACCTGGCAAATATTGGAGATGCAAAAACATTAATCATCCACCCAAGTACCACAACCCATGAGCAGCTAAGCCTGGAAGAACAAAAAGCTTCTGGTGTTGAACCCGGCTTACTGAGACTGTCTGTAGGAATTGAACATATAGACGACATTATTTCTGATCTTAAAAAAGGTTTTGGCAAATCTTAATAAAACTCATATTTATTCCTGCTTTAAGTATCTACTTTTGAGCAGGAATAAATTCCTGACAAATTAAACTACAAAATGAAAAAGAAATTAAAAATTGGACTAGTTGGCTTTGGTGTTGTTGGACAAGGATTATATGACGTGCTTCAAAAGAGCCCGGCTCTGGATGCAGAAATATTAAGTATTTGTGTAAAAAACAAAAAACAAAGAAGCCTTCCCGATGGCTTGTTTTGTTATTCTGCCGATGATATTTTAAACAACCCTGAAATAAACCTGGTTGTAGAATTGATCTCAGAATCGGAACAAGCATATCATATTGTTACCAAAGCCCTAAAAGCTGGAAAAAATGTTGTTTCTGCAAATAAAAAAATGATTGCAGAAAACCTGAATGAGTTAGTCCAATTACAAAAAGAAAATAACGTTTCATTGCTTTATGAAGCCTCTGCCTGCGGTAGCATACCGGTAATCCGAAATCTGGAAGAATACTACGACAACGACCTTTTGCTTTCTGTTACCGGAATTCTCAATGGCTCATCAAACTATATCCTATCTAAAATATTTGACCACAACAAAGACTATTCTACTGCCTTAAAAGAGGCTCAGGATTTAGGTTTTGCAGAAGCCGACCCAAGTTTTGATGTGGATGGATTTGACTCCTTGTTTAAGCTAGTGATTCTTACTGCACACAGCTTTGGAACCCTTGTTAATCCAAATGATGTATTGAACTATGGAATCTCAAACATTTCCGATTTCGATATTCGGTATGCGAAAGAAAAAGGGTACAAAATAAAACTTGTTGGACAGGTTGAAAAGCTAGAAGAAAACAAAATTTCATTATTTGTATTGCCCCGTCTTGTACAACGCGACAAATACATATATAACGTTGAAGATGAATTCAATGGAGTTGTAATCAAAGGATTGGCTTACGATAAACAATTTATGTTTGGAAAAGGAGCAGGAGGACACCCCACGGGCTCAGCTGTGCTATCAGATATTACTGCCATTGCACACGATTACAGATATGAATACAAAAAAATGAATTTTTACAATTCATTCAAATACGAAAAGGATGTAACTATTGAGATTTATCTTCGATACAAAAAGATGGAAGATTTAGAAAAATTTAAATTTGAATCCATATCAGAAGAATACATCGGCCCTGAATACAATTATAAAATTGGCATGATCAAAATCAAGGATTTAATGTCATTAAAAGAGCATCTCAGGTCAATGGATATTTTTATTGCTGTTACACGAAAAACACTTAACTATTAATAAAAAACAATAATTCTTTTTAAGCTGATTGGCGTAATTTTTGAAGTATATATCAGATAAAATTCATTAGCATTTCATGTTAATATCTAAATTCCGATTTTAGGATTTTTACTTGTATCTTTGTTGTGTAAACAGATCAATATTAAAAAATGAGATTTACATTAATAAAAACGGCCAGGCACAGAACATTTCATCATAATCCAATATACTATGATGAAGCGAAGGAAGAGCGTGATGACAGAAACAGAAGAATCAGGGATGAACTTGGGCTTGAGCAAGAGGAGGACAACAGAAGTAACGAGGATCGAATCAGAGGTAAAATGCGTAGAAAAATTCAAACTCACTTTGATGTTGCCCGAAAAGAAAAACGCAAGTCAAATTTGAGGTTAATTGTTATCCTCATAGGACTAATGATTGCATTTTATTACTTATTTAATACAAGTAAGGAATGGATTATGCACTACATGTAAACCTCAATCCATTTAAAAATATTTAAATCAAAACATTACAAAAAACATCTGCTACACAGGTGTTTTTTGTTTTATTCAGGAATTTAATTTTCGTTTATTTATATGTCAGATATAATACAGCTATTACCCGATTCAGTCGCCAATCAAATTGCAGCAGGAGAAGTTATTCAACGACCAGCATCCATGATCAAAGAGCTTGTTGAAAATGCGATAGATGCAGGTAGTACCGACATAAAAGTAATTGTAAAAGATGCAGGAAGAACCCTTGTCCAGGTAATTGACAATGGATGCGGAATGTCAGCTTCCGATGCACGTATGGCTTTTGAACGCCATGCAACATCAAAGATCAGTAACGTAAATGACCTTTTTGCCATCAGGACCATGGGATTTAGAGGAGAAGCCCTGGCATCCATCGCTGCTGTTGCACAGGTAGAGCTCAAAACCAAAAAAAATGGTGACGAACTGGGGACACATATTGAAATTGCAGGTTCTAAAGTCGAAAAACAGGAAGTAGTAAACTGTGCATCTGGCAGTAACTTTATGATAAAAAACCTTTTTTATAATGTTCCTGCACGCCGTAAATTCTTAAAAAAAGATTCCACAGAACTAAGACATATCATCAACGAGTTTCAGCGGATTGCACTCGCTAATTCAGATATTACTTTCAGCCTGGACCACAACAACATGCCACTATTCCAGTTGCCGGCATCAAATCTCCGTCAACGGATCATCAACATGCTGGGTAAATCAATGAACCAACAATTGGTTCCGGTAGAAACAGAAACAACCTTGGTGAAAATTCATGGTTTTATAGGCAAACCTGAATCTGCCCGCAAATCATCAGGCGACCAATTCTTTTTTGTAAATCAAAGATATATGCGCCATCCATACCTGCACAAGGCAGTTACAGAAGCTTATTCAAATTTAATACAAGCCAATACAGTTCCTGCTTACTTCTTATTTTTTGAAGTAGACCCGAAGATTATTGATATTAATATTCATCCAACGAAAACCGAGATTAAGTTTGAAGATGAAAGAGCCATATGGCATATCACAAATGCCTGTGTAAGAGAAAGCCTTGGCAAACACAATATGGTACCTACTATCGATTTTGATACTGCTAATAAAGTTGACATCCCCGTTAACACTACAAATACCGACAACGACGAACCTACGATAGAAGTAAATCCATTCTTCAATCCTTTTGAAACCCAAATACCGGATACCTCTGGTTTTACAGGAGGAGGAAGTTCTAATTCCTATAATTCAGGGTCAGCATCAGGAGGTTCCTATTCACCAAAATCAACGCCAAAAAACTGGGAACAACTATACAATGATTTTGAATCAGAAAAAGGCACAATGCCATTTGATGACATACAGCCTGATACTGATAATACTTATGAAGAAACAACAACAGAACAAGAACCGGTTCAACAAACCTTTATGTCAAAAGGCATGAGTGAGGAATCATCCTCCGGCGCATCTTGTTTTCAGTTTAAAAACCGTTATATCATGACTTCTGGAAAATCCGGTTTAATGATGGTTGATCAAAAAAGGGCTCATGAACGCATTTTATTTGAACGGTTAATGCTTTCGATTTCTACACAACAAAGCATGACTCAGCAAAGCCTTTTTCCTGAACAAATAGAGTTTAATGCCGAAGATACCATTATTGTTGAAGAACTTCTTGTTGACCTTCAAATGTTTGGTCTGGATTTAAACAAATTGGGAGATAATTCATTTGAAGTGAGAGGCATGCCTGTTAACATGGAAAAAATGAATCCAAAAATGTTGATTGATGAAATTATTGAAGCATACAAAAGCGGAGAGGTAAACCTTGAATCAGATTTAAAAGAACGGATAGCCAAATCAATGGCTCAACAATCGTCGATAAAACACGGACAGTTTCTCACATCAGAAGAAATGGATGAACTTATCGGGCAACTATTTACCTGCCAGGTTCCTAATTATTCGCCAGATGGAAAACCTGTGATCTCAATATTATCGAACGATGAAATAGAAACGCGCTTTAAATGACAAAATGGCGTAAACAAAAATGGTGTGATACTTGTATAAGAGTAATGCATTAACATTAAGAATTATAACAAATTAATATGTTTCAAAGACAATCAATATTCAGTAATATTCCTCCAATAATAAAAAACATTTTAATAATAAATGCCCTTGCCTTTATTGCAATGCTTTTATTCTCAAAAGGTTTTTCCATTCCCGGAATTGGTTTTACAAGAATTGACCTGAACTCTATTTTTGGTCTGTATACACCTGGCAGCAACCAATTCCATTTCTTTCAATATATTACCTATATGTTTATGCATGGAGGTTTTGAGCATATCTTTTTTAATATGCTTGCCCTTTTTATGTTAGGTTCTGCCATTGAAAGAACATGGGGATCGCAAAAATTCCTGTTCTATTACCTGGCAACAGGAATAGGTGCCGGTTTAATATACGTTTTAGTAGCCTTTATCAGGGCAAGGTTTATAGCAGCTTCGCTTCCGCCAGAAATAGTTTCTGAAATATATGAAAAGGGATTTTCTATATTATCAGAATATAAAAACTATGTTGACACTACAGCAGCCAGTCTAAACCGAATTGTAAATGTACCAATGGTAGGGGCTTCTGGTGCAGTGTTTGGGATTTTATTGGCTTTTGGAATGTTGTTTCCTAATGAGTATATCTATATACAACTGATCTTTCCGGTTAAAGCAAAATATTTTGTAATGATATATGGTGCATTAGAAACTTTTTTAATGCTTCAGAACAACCGTGGTGATAACGTAGCCCATCTTGCTCACTTAGGCGGAATGCTAGTTGGATTTATTATCATTCGTTTTTGGCAGAGAAAGCAATTTTAAATAAATTTATCTTTACTGCTAATACCTAATATTATTTATGCTATGTCAATAATTGATGAAATTAAGCAATCATTCAGACAAGGAGGCGTTGTTACCCGGTTAATTTACATTAATCTGGGCGTTTTTGTTGTAATCAGAATACTACATGCTCTTTTTGCTTTAACACTAAGCGATATTAATATACCCATACTCTACTGGTTATCCGTTCCTGCCAGCCTGGAAAATCTTATATTCCAACCATGGAGTATTATCACTTATATGTTTTTACATTTCGATTTTATCCATATCCTATTTAATATGCTGACCTTGTTTTGGTTTGGAAAAATATTTCTTCAGTTTTTTAACCCAAGGCAATTATTGGGAACCTATTTTATGGGAGGTATTTCCGGTGCACTGCTATATATTATTTCATATAATATTTTTCCGGGGTTACAGGATTTTGTTCCCAGTGCTATCATGCTGGGAGCTTCAGCTTCTGTAATGGCTATTATTTTTGCATCTGCAAAGTATGCGCCAAACTTTAAGGTGCATTTATTGTTTATAGGTCCTGTAAAATTGATGCACCTTGCCTTAGTAATATTAATTATGGATATTATTGGAGTGGGAAGTATGCAAAATACAGGAGGCCACCTGGCCCATATAGGGGGTGCTTTGTTTGGTTTATTTTACACTGCCCAACTTACAAAGGGAAAAGACGTTACCATGAAATTTAACCGTTTTATGGATCGGGCTGTTTCGTTTTTTTCTCCAAAGCCTAAAATGAAGGTAACATACAACAAGAGCAAAAGACCAATGAACGATATGGAATACAATGCCCAAAAAAGAAAAAAACAAAGCGACATTGACCGCATATTAGATAAAATTAAGGCAAGTGGGTACGAAAGTTTGACAAAACAGGAAAAAGAGGATTTGTTTAATGCCAGTAATAACTAATAAAAAAATCAGTTTTGAATAAAGTAACCCGCTCACTGGTATTTCTGCTTAATTTGTTTTTTGCATCAGTTTTATTGTTGGCATCAATAGGAGGATACATCAGCCCTGCGCACATAAGCTTTATTTCTTTCCTTGGGTTTGTTTTTCCGTTTTTCTGGGTAGCCAACGTACTATTTGTTATATATTGGGTATTCAAAAAAAGAAAACGTGTTCTTATATCTCTTACCCTGATCATAATTACCTGGTCGCAATGGAATGGCGTATTCCAACTAAACGGGAGAAACATTGAAAACATCAAACAACCTGAAACCGGCATATCCGTAATGTCATATAATGTTAGGATGTTCGATAAATATGTATGGACTAAAGATAAAAATACACCTCAAAAAATATATCAGTTTATTAAAGAACAAAACCCTGATGTTTTATGTCTGCAAGAATTTTACATCAACAACAAAAAAGATCAGTATTCTGAAAACAACATACTTTCAAAATTTAAGCAGTATAAATATAAGCACCTGGAATATAACATTGTTACCAAATCAGGTAAAAAATATGGTTTGGCAACCTTTTCTAAATACCCTATAACAAACAAAAAAGCTTTTAACTTTAAAAACACATCTAACTTCAGTACCCAAACTGACATTATTGTAGGTGGCAAAAATATCAGGATTTTTAACAATCACCTGGAATCCATTCGATTAAAAAAAGAGAACTATAACTTCATTGATAGTTTGGAATTTAAAAACGATGAAGAACGCAGAAAAGGAATTTCTGAGATATTTACTAAATTAAATACAGCGTTTTCAAACCGTTCGTATCAGGCAGAGACTATTGGACGCCATGTAAACAATTCTCCATACCCCGCTATTATCTGCGGTGATTTTAACGACACTCCGGTATCTTATGTATACCGAAAAGTAAAAGGGAATTTAAAAGATTCATTTATCGAATCCGGCTCAGGTTTTGGCGGAACTTACAATGGCAATTTACCCCCCTTTAGGATAGATTTTATATTCCACGATAAATCATTTGAATCTTATAACCACAAAAGAATCAAGGTAAACTATAGCGATCATTACCCAATAAAAACCTATCTGAAATTCCCAGGCTCTAATTAATATTATCAATTTATTAACAGCCATTGGCAAATAACCTTTTGTTAGTATTAAGTCTGTAATTTTTCTATTTTTGTGTATCATTAAAAAAGTTTGAACAATAGCTTATGCATCAATATCTTGATTTGTGCCAACGCGTGTTGGATGAAGGAGTTTTAAAAGAAGACAGAACCGGAACAGGAACAACCAGTGTATTTGGTCATCAAATGCGTTTTAACTTATCTGAAGGCTTTCCTTTGGTTACTACAAAAAAGCTACATCTAAAATCAATCATACACGAACTTATCTGGTTTTTAAAAGGGAGCACAAACGTAAAATACCTTCAGGAAAACGGCGTTAGAATATGGAATGAATGGGCAAAAGAAGATGGGGAACTGGGACCTATCTATGGATACCAATGGCGTTCATGGCCTGCAGCTAATGGTGAATATATTGACCAGATTAAACAAGTTATTGAGTCCATCAAAACAAATCCTGATTCAAGACGACATATTGTAAGTGCCTGGAACGTAGGACAGCTGGATGACATGCAGCTACCGCCATGCCACATCCTGTTTCAGTTTTATGTTGCCAACGGGAAACTTTCCTGTCAATTGTATCAGCGAAGTGCAGATCTCTTTTTGGGAGTACCATTCAACATTGCTTCATACGCTCTGCTAACAATGATGGTTGCACAGGTAACAGGTTTAGAATTAGGCGATTTTGTACATACCTTGGGCGATGTTCACATTTATAACAACCACATTGATCAGGTAAAACTTCAGCTCACCCGGACTCCTTTACCATTATCAAAAATGACCCTTAATCCTGACATTAAAAACATTGACGACTTTAAATACGAGGACTTTACGTTATCTGATTACAAAGCGCACCCCCATATTAAAGGAGCTATTTCTGTATAAACCCTTTATTCAAAAGGCGTCACAATTAAACTATTTATATGACAGAATTTTCAATTATAGTGGCCATAGCAAAACTAAATGCTATTGGCCAAAACAATGATTTATTAACTTACATTTCTAACGATTTAAAAAGGTTTAAAGCCTTAACAAGCGGCCATACTATCATCATGGGCAGAAAAACTTTTGATTCATTACCTAATGGAGCTCTGCCCAAAAGAAGGAATATTGTTATCAGTCGTAACCAGGATTTGAAACTTGAAGGTGCCGAAGTCGTTAATTCTCCGGAGGCAGCTGTTGAGCTCTGTAAAAACGATGGCGAAGTTTTTATCATTGGCGGAGCAACTATTTATGAAGCGTTTTTACCTTTAGCAACCAGACTCTATACTACACAAATAGATTGTTTCTTTAATGAAGCAGATACATTTTTTCCCGAAATTAATATGGATGAATGGGAAGAGGTATATAAAGAAGAAGTTACCGATGACAACCAAAATGATTTTAACTATACTTTTATAGACTTAAAAAGAAAAAACAAAGTCTAATCATTAAGCTTTGTTCCACAAAATTTACAATGCTCAGCATCCTTATCATGTCCCTCTTTCAGGCACGAAGGGCAAACCTGGGTTGTTGTAAGTTTTGATACCCTTGTCAATTCAGAAGTAACAATCCCAGTTGGAACGGCAATAATTGAATAACCCATAATCATAACTAAACCAGCCAGAAATTGTCCTAATGCGGTAACCGGAGCAATGTCTCCATATCCTACAGTAGTTAACGTAACCACAGCCCAATATATACTAATGGGAATACTTGTAAATCCACTATCACTGCCCGACTCTATAATATACATCAAGGTACCAAGGATTATAACAAGGATGAGAACTGTAAATAAGAACACCCCAATTTTATTCCTGCTGGCTACAAGTGCCTTCCATAGGTTAGAAGCTTCGTTAATATACCTTGTCAGCTTTAATACCCTGAAAACCCTCAACAACCTTAAAGATCTCAGAACAACAAGCATATGGGTACCAACTAAAAACAATCCCAGGAAAGAAGGAATTATAGCCAGCAAATCAATGATACCAAAAAAACTAATGGCATACCTGAGCGGTTGCCGAACCACCCATAGCCTGACAATATATTCTAATAAAAAGGCATAGGTAACACCCCATTCCAGTACACTTAAAACATTATAGAATTGCTTTGGGCGTCCTGGCAAACTTTCTAACATTACAATAGTAACGCTAAAAAGAATCAGTATAATTAATACAATATCAAATATCTTCCCCGCTTTGGTATCGGCTTCAAAAATGATATCATAAAGCTTTTGTCGCATATCTATATCCATGTTAAAAAAGTATCGCTAAAAATATTCCTAGTTAATAAAAGCCATCGTATATTTACCAAAAATAGAAACAAATATGAGTATTGATACGATAAAAGATAATTTCCTTGAAGTTCAACAGGTATTAAGTAAGTTCATTTCAAATGATGAAAACTTTATTAACCTAAAAAAAGCAGGTGACATTATGGTTTCATCATTAAAAAAAGAAGGTAAGATATTATCATGTGGCAATGGAGGATCAATGAGTGACGCTATGCATTTTGCAGAAGAATTAACCGGAAGATTCAGGGATGAAAGGAAAGGTTTACCTGCTATTGCCATTTCTGATCCAAGCCATATTACCTGTGTTGGAAACGATTACGGATTCGATTATATCTTTTCAAGGTATGTTGAGGCTGTAGGAAAATCAGGCGATGTTCTTTTGGCTATCAGTACAAGTGGAAATTCAGCAAACATTGTAAATGCTGTAGAATCAGCTAAGGATAAAGGAATCAAGGTTATCGCATTAACAGGGAAAAGCGGAGGAAAACTAAAAGACATGAGTGATGTTGAACTACGCATCCCCCATAATGGATATTCAGACAGGATACAGGAAATTCATATCCAGATTATTCATTCTTTGATCCATTATATTGAGTTAGAATATTTTAAACAATAACGAATTTGTATTAGACTGTATGATTTATCAGTTTAAACATATTATTTTTTTATGTATAGCGCTTTTTCTAAGCGGATGCTTTAAAGAAGATTTAAACAAAATCTCGGATAAATACATCTGGGAACCAGATATTTCAGCTCCTGTATTTAAGGAAACATACTATGCTTCGGATACCAGATTAGCAGGCAACATTGAATCCACCTATGCTGATCCATCAATTAGTTATATTCCAATTGCAAAAAAAATTGATTTAAATTTTACAGAAATTTTTGAAAAACCAGAGTACATACAGGAATTATGGTTTAACCTTAGTGTAGATAACTACTTTCCATCTGAAATACATATTTATATCGATTTCTATAGTAATCCTAACACTTTTATCAAACAACTGGAAACAGATGCCCCAATTATTATACCTGCTGCGCAAACCCACAATAATGGAGAAGTATCCAGCTTTCAAAAATTCTCTCAGCTAATACCAATTAATCATGAAGATGAGGAAATTATAAATAATACAGATTTTATAAGTGTTGAAATCCGGCTTGAAAACAGAGAAATATCTGACGAAATACTTTCTCAATTAAACAATTACTTTTGTAATTGCTACATTGGAATTAAAGCTAAACTAAAAGTTCCTTTAAACGAATAAAGCTTTTTCTCATGCGTATTGTTACAATTTGTATAATTCTATCCATAGCTTTAATAAAAACGAAGGCTCAGCAAAACAATACGCTATTTTTAATGCACGATTTACCTCAGTCAAACATTGTCAATCCATCCATCCCGATAAAATGCAAGCTTCATATTGCAATGCCCTTCTTAGGTTCAACTCACATAAATACGTACTCCACTGGATTTTCGTTTAGCGATGTGGTTGAAACATACAATGGAGATTCTCTTAGGTTTAATCCAGACAAGGCCATTCATAAATTCAACAACATTGAGGTCGTGGCAACAGAGGCGCACATTTCAATATTATCGATAGGAATTATGCACAAGCAAAACTACTTTACGTTTTCAATAAACGAAAAGGTAAACACGTACCATTCCCTATCAAAAAATGCATTGATATTTGCCAACGAAGGCAACAGTCAATTTGTTGGCAAATATTCTTCCATGGATGGAACAAGGATAAACGCTATCCATTATAGAGAATATGCTTTAGGCTGGGCAAGAAAGATCAATGATTATTTAAATATTGGCATAAGGGCAAAATTATTGTTTGGAAAAGGAAATATATATACTAAACCCATTTTAGCCAGGTTAAACACCGATCCATATACATACAACCTCAATTTGGAAGGTGTTGGTGACCTATACAGTTCCTTTCCAATAGACATTATAACAAACTCAGAAGGAGATATTGAGGAAGTAGATATGCAAGACAATATTAATTGGACAAAATATGCCCTAAATACACAAAATAAAGGTGTTGGCTTAGATCTTGGAATGACATATCAAATAGATGAAAAAACTACCTTCTCTGCCAGTCTTTTGGATATCGGGTTTATCAAGTGGAATTCAAATACAAATCATTTTCATTCGGGCGGAAGATTAGATGTTTCAGCAGATACTTTTAATGAGGGCTTGGACGATTCTGAAGAAATGGCAGATACACTTTCTGCCATATTCAATCCTGTTATAAATCAGGAAGCATATAGTACTCCATTAGTTCCGGCACTTTACACCGGAATTAGCAGAGATTTAAATTCCCGGACAAACATTGGGGCTGTTTTCCATACGGAGATGTACCAAAACAGATGGCACCCTTCATTAACATTTTCTTCCAATTCAACCTTTGGTAATATTTTGGCTATTAGTGCATCTTATACAATACAAAATAAGCAACTGAATAACATTGGTATGGGACTCGGTGCCAAACTGGGATTTATTTACTTACATGCCATTAGCGATAATGTGCCGGCATTTTTTGATTTAGGAAAAGCCCGCAATATCAATCTTCGCTTCGGCATAAGCTATTTATTCAAATGTAACGAAAAGAGCACAGAAAGAGGTGCACTACCATGTTTTGGGGAACCTTATAGGGCAGTAAAAACCAATACGCGAAAACCATATAAGAAAAAATAAAAAAGGCTGGGCATCCCCAACCTCTATATCTTTTATAATATATCAAAACTACTTATTTCGATAATGCTTCAGCCCCTCCGACAATCTCCAGGATTTCATTTGTAATTGATGCCTGACGTGCCTTATTATAACTTAACTCCAATTCTTTAATTAATTCAGTGGCGTTATCTGTGGCTTTATGCATTGATGTCATCCGCGCTCCATGTTCTGAAGCTATTGATTCCAAAATAGTTTTATAAAACATCGTTTTTAAGGATTGCGGCACAAGGTCTTCAATTATTTCACACCTATCTGGCTCATAAAGATACTGAGGCATATAAGTATAATCAAACTCAGGTAATTCCAAAGGTAAAAACTGTGAAACTGAAACATTTTGAACCGCTGCATTCACAAATTCATTATAAGCTAAGATTACCCTATCATATTTACGGCTCAAAAAATCCTTAATCAAGTTGGCTGAAATAGCTTCAACCGACTCAAAACTCACATGCCCGTATATATCATTATACTCTTTAGCACATTCAATCCCAGCAGACTTTAGTAATTTTTGCCCCTGTTTCCCAATAGAAACCACATCAATAAATCCATTTTTATAATGCGATGAATATTTATTTCGAACCAGGTTAACAACCTCCTTTACTATGCTAGAATTAAAAGCCCCGCACAATCCCCTGTTCGAAGTGATCATCATGACCAAAACTCGGTCAGGTTCTCTTGGTTCTGCTAATGCTATCTTCTGGTCCTCATCCAATGAGCTTACCAAATCCAAAATAATATCATTAAGCTTATCCACATAAGGCCTGATCTGAACAATATCATCCTGAGCTTTCTTTAGTTTTGCTGCAGAAACCATTTTCATTGCACTCGTAACCTGACGAGTTGTTTTAACTGACTCTATGCGTGTTTTTATATCTTTTAAACTGGGCATAGTATAAATTAATTATCTTCAACCTTATCAAATCGTCTGCCTACATCAGCAGCAACCTCTTGTAAAACTTTAGTCTCCTCATCAGAAATTTTACCGCTACCCAAAACTTCTAAAACATTTGGATATTGCATCTGAAGGTCATCAATAAAACTTTGTTCAAAATCCTTAACTCTATGTTCCGGAACAGCAGATAGCAAACCCTGTGTACCGCAATAAATCAGAGCCACCTGATGGGCTACATTTACAGGTGAATACTGGGGTTGCTTTAATAATTCCACATTCTTTCGTCCTTTATCCAACACCGATTTTGTAGCAGGATCCAAATCTGAACCAAACTTAGAAAAAGCCTCTAATTCCCTGTATTGTGCCTGATCAAGCTTTAAAGTACCAGAAACTTTTTTCATGGATTTAATTTGAGCACTACCCCCCACACGAGACACGGAAATACCAACATTAATAGCCGGACGTATACCTGCATTAAACAAATTACTCTCAAGGAATATCTGCCCATCAGTAATTGAAATTACATTTGTAGGAATATATGCTGAAACATCACCCGCCTGAGTTTCAATAATTGGCAAAGCTGTTAGAGATCCGCCCCCTTTAACCTTACCCTTAATAGATTCAGGCAAATCATTCATATTTGCAGCTATTTCATCTGATTCAATAACCTTCGCTGCTCTTTCTAACAAACGTGAGTGTAAGTAAAATACATCTCCCGGGTATGCTTCACGACCAGGCGGACGTCTTAACAACAAAGACACTTCCCTGTAAGAAACCGCTTGTTTAGATAAATCATCATAAATAATTAAAGCTGCCCTACCTGTATCTCTAAAAAATTCTCCAAGAGCAGTTCCTGTAAATGGAGCATAAAATTGCATGGCTGCGGGATCAGCCGCTGGTGATGAAACCACAGTTGTGTATTGCATGGCTCCATGTTTTTCCAATGTTTTTACAATTTGTGCAACCGTTGATCCTTTTTGACCAATAGCGACATAAATACAATAAACAGGATTTCCTTTTTCAAAATTTTCCTTCTGATTGATTATCGTATCAATAGCAATAGCTGTTTTTCCGGTTTGCCTGTCACCAATAATCAATTCACGCTGACCACGACCAATAGGTATCATCGAATCTACAGCCTTTAAGCCGGTTTGCAAAGGTTCTTTCACGGGTTGACGATAAATAACCCCTGGTGCTTTTCTTTCTAATGGAAATTCAAATACCTCTCCTTCAATGCTTCCTTTACCATCAATTGGATCACCATTAGTGTTAATGACCCTACCAAGCATCCCTTCTCCAACTTTAACTGAGGCAATACGTCCTGTTCTTTTAACAATATCACCTTCTTTTATTTCTCTGGAAGATCCTAACAATACGACCCCCACGTTATCCTCTTCCAGGTTTAACACAACGCCTTTACATGACTCAAATTCCACAAGTTCATTAGCCCTAACATTATTTAGGCCATAAACCCTGGCAATACCATCACCCACCTGAAGAACCGTACCCACTTCTTCAAGATTTGTATTACTGGTAAAACCTTCAATTTGCTTTTTTAATAATTCCGATACTTCGGCAGGTCTTATATTTTCCATTGGCACATTTTAATCTGAGGTAACTAACTAAGCAGTTTATTTTTAAATTCCTTAAGCTTATTGAAAATACTGGCATCCATCATTTTCCCATCTACCATCAATACAAAACCTCCAATCAGGTGGCTTTTTACATATACCTGTAAATCAATTTTAGCATTAAGTTCCTTTTCCAGCAATTTTAAAATTTTACTAAAATATTCATCAGATAATTCAATAGCAGTATAAATAGTTGCTGTTTTGAGACCAGTCTTTTTTTTATAAAAATCGATATAATTACGTGTAATTGATGGCAACAAAACCTCTCTTTTATTATCTACAATTACATTAAGGAAATTCATTGAAGTCTCGCAAATATACTTTTCAAAAGTTGATTTAAAAAACCTTTTCTTTTCGGCAGGAGTTATATTCGGACTTTCTAATACCTGACAAAATGCAGGAGTGCCTGAACATTGTTCAGAAAGCAACTGCATATCACTATAGATAGTCTCAATATTATTATTCTCCAGACTTAAAGAAAACAAAGCCTTTGCATATCTTACGGAAATCAAGCTATTATCCATACTATAACCTGTAATTAATTAAAATTCACATTGTCAAGATACTTATCAATCAATTCTTTTTGCTTTTGATCTGATTGCAGTTCTGATTCAAGAATAATACCGGCTATATCCACAGATAACTCAGCAACTTGTTTCTTTAGTTCTCTGATCGCAGATAACTTTTCAGCTTCAATTTGCTTACGGGCTAAATCAATTAACTTATTGGCTTCTTTCTGAGCACTATTACGAGCTTCATTAATAATTTTTTCTTTCAACTCTCGTGCTTCTTTCATAATATCATCACGATCAGTTTTGGCAGAATCTATTAATTCCTCACGCAATTTTACGAGATCCTCAACTTCCGACTTGGCCTTATCTGCAGCCTTTAAAGAATATTCAATTGTTTCTTCTCTAACCCTTAAAGCATGTAAAATAGGCCCCCAGGCAAACCTTTTCAAAACAAAAACTAATATCCCAAAAGTTAAAGTCGTCCAAAAGACTAAACCTGGATCTGGTGTTAATAAAAAATCCATTGCCTCAATTTTAATTCAACCCAAAATAATATTATCCCTTCAATAGAGCTACTACAATAGCAAATAATGCAGCACCTTCAATAAGTGCAGCAGCAATAATCATAGCTGTTTGTATTTTTGAACTAATTTCTGGCTGACGAGCCATAGCTTCCATTGCACCATTTGCCAATTTACCGATTCCTAAACCGGCTCCTAATACGATAATTCCAAGACCTACAGCAGTAAGAGAAAGTGTCATAATTTTACAATTTAATTAATGATATAATAGTTTATAAATTAATGTTCATGGTCTGCAACAGCCATTCCAATAAACAATGCCGAAAGCAATGTAAATATATATGCTTGTAACACAGCGACTAAAAGCTCAAGCATAAACATTACCAATGATAAAAGTATAGATACTGGTGATACAAAAACTGACTGCAATATAAATATTAATGATACCAAACTTAATATTATAATATGGCCAGCGGTTATGTTTGCTAACAAACGAATTGTTAATGCAAATGGTTTTGTAAACAGCCCAATAAATTCTACAGGAACTAACAGTACTTTAACAAAAAATGGAACTCCCGGTGCTGTTAAGGTATGTTTCCAATAGCTCTTGCTCCCGTTTATGTTTGTAATCAAAAAGGTAAGTACTGATAACACCATAGTAACAGAAATGTTACCGGTAAAATTACTCCCGCCGGGAAAGAATGGTACCAACCCTATCAAGTTATTGATCCATATAAAGAAAAAGACAGTCAACAGGTAAGGAACAAATTTTTCTCCTTTTTTTTGCCCAATCTGTTCCATAACAATATCATCCTTTACAAACAATACTATAGGTTCCAACAACGACTGCAGTCCTTTGGGACTAGCAGGTTTGCCCCTATACTTTTTTGCAATTGACGTAAAAATAAGAACAAGCAGGACTACTGAAATCCACATTGACCAGACATTCCTGGTTAATGAAAAATCCCAAGGCTTAGAGTTTATTATATGTCCATGTTCATCCTCTTCAAAACTCCCCGCTTTGTCAGTATTGTAAATTTCTCCATGATGATATAAAAAATAACTCCCTCTGCTTTCAGCAATATGAGAATGGTGATCAAAACGGGAATATAAAAAGAAGTGAAATTTACCTTTATTAATAAGAATTATTGGCAGGGGTATTTCAATATGAGTTTGATGATCCCCTTCTCCCCATGAAACAATGTGCCACACATGAGAATCAGAGATATGATGCATAATCAGCTCTGTCGGATCAAACCCTTCAGCCTCATGACTCTCACTATCAATTTCAGATCTCTCTTCTGCCACAGTTGGCAGTAAAAAACCTATTATTAATATGAAATACAACAATACACGTTTCATATGCAGTATAATAACTTCAGTTTCTATACATCTCTCATAAAGAACTTTACAGACAACCCGAGATATAAAAAATAATTAGCCATAAAAACAAGAACCAAACCATTCTTGTTTGTAGTATTATATTGTAGCATAAGCATTATAAACAACAAAGCGAAGATCATTTTTATACCTATGCTCCCTAATAAAATTGCAACTTTTAAGTCAGGCAATATTCTTATAAGTATTTTTGAAATCCAGATAACAATGCCAAACAGGCTAAAACAGAAACAATTAATATAAACGGACTCAAAAACCAGATTTTTATACCAAAGTAATGATGAAATTACATTTGAAAGAAAAATCAAGATTGAAACAAATGCAAATTTATTTAAAACATACAATTGGAACTTATCTATCACCAACTACTTCTTTATATTCTCTGCTGGCTTTGATACAGAACCTTTACCGCCCATATCACACTTCCCGGTAAATACTGCACCTGGTTCAATTGTTAGTTTTGCTGTATTTATGTCACCAAACACATTTGAAGAAGCTTTCAAAGAAAGAAGTTCACTTACTAAGACCTTTCCCTCAATTTTTCCGGAAACCTCAGAGTTTGCACAGTTAATTTCTCCTTTAACCATCCCATTGGGACCAACAACCACTTTCCCTTTTGATAATATATTTCCTTCTATTTCACCATCTATCCTAATATCCCCATTGGTTTCGATATTACCTGAGATTTTGGTTCCTGAACCAATCATATTAGGCAGTTTGTTTTCCGGTTCGTATGATTTAGCCATTTTTAAAATGTTTTTTCTTATTACGATTAATACTATTTGAAGTTTCAAAGAAAATAAAAAATAAATAAATCAAACGAAAAAAATTTATCTGAGTTATTTAGTTTTTAACAGCCCATCTAATTTAGGTTAATTCATCAAAATAACCAAGGCTCTACTACTTATACAAGAAATTCTTTTATTTTCTTCAGCTGAATTTCCTTATTCACCTGTCTTAAATTTCGCGCGGTATTGGTGTAATATACATGTTTAGAAATAAACTCATATTGCCTCACATTCCATTGTCTTTGTGAGATTTTTCCATCATATAAACAAACTTCTTCCCACAGTTTTTCAGATAATGGAATAAAATCCGCTCTACCCAGGTAATCTAAATCCGCATCCTTAATTATCTTTTCCATCAACAGTTTAGGTTCCGACATCATTTCTGTAACCATAATCAACTGACTTACAGCTTCTATTTCACTATTACTATAATTAAACTTCGGAAGAATCTCCCTGGCCATCCGTGCACTTTGCACTTCATGTTTTACAGGATTAACCATATAACCTGTATCATGAAACAATGCCGCAGTTTTCACCAGTAGCAACTCTTTACTATTTAAACCTTCAGCCCTGCCAATTACTTCAACCTGGGTACATACATCAATAGTATGTTTCACATTGTGATATTTTAGCGAAGATGGCAATTCTTCGCGTAATTGACTAAGTACCAAATCCTCTAAGTCATTATATCTAATCCACTGAAGTTTTGTTTTAAAATCCTCATTAGGAATCAACCCTTCCTTATCCTTGGACAAATGAGGCACAATCCCTTTCACAAAATACATATCTGTCTCCCCTTTATATTTAATAGGCATCTTGCCTCTATACTCACAATCAAAAAAATCCTTAATTAATTGATATGTAATACCTGAAACATTGATTTTACCGGCAACACCTGACGACTCCATCCTACTTGCTATATTAACAGTATCCCCCCATATATCAAAGGACAGCTTTTTACGTCCTATTACTCCTGAAATAACAGAACCTGTATGAATTCCTATCCTCAATTGCCAAAACTCACCGGTTTCCATATTCCCTGAATGCTTTGACTTCTGCATATAACTTTGCATTTCCAAAGCTGCCAATACAACTTCAATAGGGTTAGTACTATCTTTTTCAGGTAATCCTCCGGCGCACATGTATGCATCCCCAATCGTTTTAATCTTCTCTACTTTATGCTTTTCTGCAACTTCATCAAAATAAATAAAGAATTTATCGAGTTCATCAATTAACGTTTCCGGATTCATATGTTCCACTATCTTCGTAAAACCCTGTATATCCGCAAATAGTACGGTAGCCTTATCATACTTCACCGTTGCTTTGTGGATGAGTTTCCGACTATCAACTTCATTAACTTCAGGTTCAGTTTTAACATACTTTTTATAAAGAGGTGCTATAGAATCACGATGCCAGTCATTTACACTTTTGTTAAAAAAGTCAACAATCCCAACCTTAAATATTACGAAAAATGCAATAACAAACACTATTAATATAATGCTGGATATATAGTATCTATTGAAGCTGCTATGTATAACAATTTTGACTCTTTCTTCTGCTAAAGTACCATGTGACTTCAAAACAAAGGAATACTCACCATCCTTTAAATTATGGTAGTTACAACTGTTTTTTAAAGTCCAGTATTCAGGTTCAGAATTATAGCCATGAAGAAAAAACTTAAACCTCTCCTCTTGATTTGAAAAATCAGTAAAAAAATCAAATTCTATAAGATCATCTGTTTTTGCCCTGATTACAACACCATCCGGTATTGGGAAAGTAGCAACAGTATCTCCAGAAACAATTATCCTTTGTATTAAGCAATTAGTAGTATCTCGAACAATGTTTGTATTTTCAGCATACACTCCAGTACACAGGAATATAAATCCAAATATTAATAGAAGATAAATAACTAAACATGAATAAATATGTCGGAATTTAACAACCACAAAATTTTGTTTTTTGCATTAATTGTTGATTTTGCTTCAAAAGTAGTATATTTATTTCGCAAAATAAACCAATGTTTTTTTAATTAGTTTTATGGAAAATTCTGAAAGAACAATACTCATACCCTATGATTTCACGGAAATGGCCTACCATGCAATAGAACATGCCAAGGATCTTTCTTCCGGGAAGAATATAGGAATAACTCTTTTACATATAGCAAAAAAAGAAAATGAGGTTAAAAACTTAGAAGAAAAACTTGCAGAAGAAGTAAATAGAATAAATGACGAATTAGGAATCAAACCTAATGTTATTGTAAAAGAAGGAACCATATTTAAAACCATTAACCAGGTAGCCGAAGAAATTGACGCTACCCTTATTGTAATGGGGACGCATGGGATTAGGGGCATGCAAAAACTAACAGGAAGCTGGGCTTTGAAAGTTATTGTGGGTTCAAAAATTCCATATTTGGTAGTTCAGGATTCGCCATCTAAAGCTGAAACAAAAAAAATGGTATTCCCTGTTGATTTTAAAACAGAAAACAAAGAAAAACTTCATTGGGCTGAGTTTATAACTAAATTTTTGGATACTAAGATATATCTATTTAGTACTTCGTCAAAAGATGGGGCTGTTGAGCCGAGAACAAAAGCAAACCTTGTTTTTTGCAAAAACTTCCTGGCAGAAAGGGGCATTGAGTATGAAATTGGCCTTTCTGAAGGTAGCGGATCATTTTCTCAGGAAACCTTGAAATATGCCAAAGAGATAGAAGCCAATGGCATCATTATAATGACCACCAGAGATATTGCTTTCCACGATTACGTATTGGGCGCTAACGAACAGCAAATTATAGCCAATGACTCAAAATTCCCGGTCCTTGTGGTAAATCCAAGAACTGACTTAATGAAATATGGTTATGGTGGCTTTGGGTGATTATTACTTTTCCTTACTATAATGCAAAACAACGGCTTTTATGTCGTTGTTTTTTTTTATAATCAATAATTTTGTCAACAATATAACGTTTTGTTAATACATAAATGAGCTAACACATAAGTTTGGCCATTTTTCTTAATTCGTAAGAAAATAAACTATATATGGAATTACTTTTTGCAACAAACAACACTCACAAATTTAAAGAACTAAAAAACATGCTAAACAAAAACATTACTCTTAAGTGTTTAGCAGACATAAATTGTACAGAAGAAATACCGGAAACAGGTAACACCCTGGAATCAAATGCTTCTCAAAAATCTTTTTATATTCATAACAAATATAAGATTAATTGCTTTTCGGATGACACAGGACTGGAAATTGAGGCCCTGAATGACGCTCCCGGAGTATATAGTGCCAGATATGCAGGAGAGGAAAAGGACGCAGAGCAAAACATGTTAAAAGTTCTGGATATGATGAAAAAAGAAACGAACAGAAAAGCTCGATTCCGAACTGTTATTTCTTTAATTCTTAATGACCATGAGTATCAATTTGAGGGTATTGTTGAAGGTAAAATAGAAAAAGAAAAATCGGGAAATGAAGGATTTGGATACGATCCTATTTTTACTCCAGATGGATATTCTCAAACGTTCGCTGAAATGAATCTGGAAGAGAAAAATAAAATCAGTCACCGAGGACAAGCTGTAAAAAAACTGGTTGATTTTTTAAACAAAAGCATTGTCAATATCTAGCTTAACTTTTTTATATTTTGATTGTTATAAGCTTTAAACATTTTTATTTATGAAATATTTACCTCTATATTTTCTGTTTATTTTTCAAGTAGTCTCTTCTCAGGCTCCTGTTGGTAACTGGCAAGAATACTTAAGCTTTTCAAATGTCCACAGTGTAGATAAAATAGATAATATTATATATGCTGCAACTGATGCCGGATTATTCACCTATGATACCCAAGAATATATCATTAGCAAATACACCAAAATAAATAAACTAAGTGATATTGAGGTTTCAACAATAAAAGCAATACCGAATTCAAAAAAATTATTTATTGGCTACGAAAACGGAAATATCGATATTCTAGAAAACGGTCAAGTAGAAAACATCCCGGATTTAAAAATTAAATCCATGACTAACAGTAAAAGGATAAATCATGTAGATTTCATAAACGACAAAGCTTACTGTGCCACTGATTTTGGTATTCTTGTAGTAGATTACAACAAACTGGAAATCTCTGATTTCTATTATATAGGAAAAGAAGCTAGTAAGGTTAAAATATATCAGATTGCACATACAACCGATTCTATTTATGCTGCCTCCGAAACAGGTCTGAAAAAAGCTGATATTAATAGCTCTGCCTTATCATTTTTTGAAACATGGGAAAATACGGGTAATGATCAAAGTGTATTTTGTGCAGTTATTTCCATAGATGACAATATAATTGCCACAAAAAAATCTGCAGAAAAATACGAAACCTACCACCATTCAAATTCGGTGTGGGAAAAGATTTCTTCATCATCAAATTTTAAAAGCTTACAAAACAATGGCAACACATTTTCTATTGTTAACAGTAATAAAATTGAAATTTTCTACAGTAATATGATTCTAAAGAATACAATTTCTAATTATCAAGTAGAAGATAAAGATTTAACATTACAATGTACATGTATTTATATGGATAATACTAATACACAGTGGATAGGTGATAGCAAAAATGGATTGATCAAGTTAACAGAAAACACCAGCTTACAAATTTTACCGGATGGCCCGATATCTAACCGAAGTTTTTTTGTAAAAGCCACTAACAAACACTTGTGGACGTCCCAAGGTGATCACAATCATGTAGTATACCTACCTGCTGAAATATCGGTATTTGATGGTTCCTACTGGAATCACTTAACAAAAGATACAGATCCTTTATTAAATGGCTATAATAACATTTGCGACATTGCTATTGATCCAAGAAATGAAGATCATGTTTATTTAGCCAGTTATGGTGATGGAATTTTAGAGTTAGATCAACAAAAAGTTATTTATCGGTACAACGATCAAAACAGCGGTTTGCAAAAAGTATATATATGGGAACTTGCAGCTGGCATTGTTTTGGACAACGAAGGAAATCTTTACTCTAACAACCAAGAAGTTACGCATCCCATTGTTGTTAAGCCATATAATATTACTGATGACAAAGAAGGGTGGGTTCAGTATGATTATTTACCATATGATGACCCTGATGATCAAACCTGGTTAAGAAAAATGATTTTTACAAGTTGGGGTGATATTTGGGCGGTGGCAGCAACTGAACCAAATGGGTTGTTTGTAATAGATATAAACGGAACACCATACGATGATAGTGATGACAGATACCGAGGACCAAAAAACGAGCGCAATGTTACTTTTACGGATTCAAGGTATTCTGATCTGGCAATATGGAATGAAGAAGGACAGGCTGTCAGCTCTAAGGTAATCTGCCTTGTAGAGGACAAGAGTGGATACATTTGGGTGGGTACAGAAAGAGGCTTATTGGTTTATTACAGACCAAGAAATATTTTTGATGAAGAAAGACCTCAGGCATCAAGAATACTGGTTCCCAGGAATGATGGCAGTGGGTTGGCTGATTATCTGTTAGAAAATGAAAGCATCATGGTAATAGAGATTGACGGAGCAAACAGAAAGTGGATAGGTACCCGAAATGGATTATTCCTCGTATCTGCTGATGGAACAGAAACCATACATCATTTTACCAGTTCAAACAGCCCACTAATATCCAATATTATAAACAGTATTTCCATTAATCCACAAACTGGTGAAGTTTTTATCGCGACAAATAAAGGTATCGTTTCGTATATGGGAACTGCAACAGAGGGAAAAGCTACTTATAATGAAGCTAGGGTATTCCCAAATCCTGTATATCCCAATTACGAGGGTTATATTACTGTAAACGGTCTGGTGGGAAACTCAACAATTAAAATAACAGATGTTAGTGGAAAACTGGTTTTTGAATCCATATCTGATGGAGGGCAAGTAGTTTGGGATGGAAGAAATCTAAATAATAAGCCCGTAAGTAGCGGAGTATATCTTGTTTTTGCAACAAATGAAGATGGTGAAAAAGCACTGGCAACTAAAATAATGATTATTAGATAAAACAGTTCCATTTTTATTTTACATTTTAGCAGATTACTTTTGTATAAAACAAAACTAATATCTCTCAATGCATAAACGAATTCTCACTATAACAATATGTGCCATCCTAGGCATTGCATTAATTTATTCTTACTTTTTTTTACACGATTACAAAAACTATAAAAACAATAACATCATTAAAGGTATTCCAACTGACGTTTGTTTAATTATAAAAATTGATGATATTGAAAAAATTACAAATCAGGTAAAAGAAAAAATAAATTATAAAGATGACTTATTAAAATTTAGTTTTTTTCAGAAATTTTACAATACCATCTCTATCATTGACAGTACATTAGAAAACAAAGATATATATAACATTTTAAAACATAAACCTGTTTCAATATCTCTTCATCCTGAAGGCAAAGACAACCTTTCACCCTTGTTTACTTATTCATTAAGTAACAAAGCAGAACAAAAAAAATTGATAAACTATCTTATCAATGAGAACGGAAATGCATGGGATATTAATACCCGGAAATACAATTCTAACAACATATATAAGTTAACACACAATAATTATAAAATTGAACTATTCTTTACTTTTGATAATGGTTTGTTGATTTTTAGCCCCTCATCATTAACTGTTGAGAAATCGATACGACAGCTTGATACTGAATTCTCTTTAATAAACGATGATACTTTTTTCAGACTATACAAAACGGCAGGAAACAGCAGTGATATAAACTTGTTTATTAATTTATCACAAATCCCTCAAGCTATTAAGTCCCTATTTAACACAAGTACTAGTAAACATTTAGCTTTTATAAAAAAAATGGGAAAGTGGGGAGAGCTAGACCTAAATATACACAGCAACACTGTTAATATCAACGGATTTATATACCCTGAAAAAGAACACAATAAGCTCAGTACAATTTTTAAAGATATAAATCCTTCTACTTCAAAAATTAGTAAGGTAATACCCTCAAATTGCCCATTTTTTATAAGTTACAACATTGATGACAGTAATAAATTCAAAGAAAATTTTCATAATTATTTAAAGACTAACAATCTATTAGACAATTATAAAAACAGAATTCTTTCAGTAACTAATAGCAATTCTGATTTTGAAAAATATATTTTTAACTTTTTAGGTGATGAATTTGCCCTATTATATAACTCAAGCAACTTACCAAACCATGATGAAGCCAAAACATTAATTATTGAAACGATTAGTAAATCAAAAACTCTAAATTACCTCGAGAAAATTACAAACATTCCAATTAAACCAATTTACAACTATAAAATTGACAGTAACACTTCCTATCCGGTTTATAAAGGAGAAGGACTTGAGGGGATACAAAACATATTTGCCCACTTTTTCCCTACCATACCAACAAAATACTTTTGCTTTATTGATAATTATATTGTATTTGCCAATAGCATAAATACACTAAAAGCCGTCATTTATTCCAACGAGTTAAAAAAGACAATCTACAACAGCAAATACTACCAACAATTCACAGAAAACTTTTCTTATAAAGAAAATATGTTTGTTTATTGTGATTTCTCCAAAATATCATCTATTGCTCCCAATATATCAAATTTTGAATTATTAAACCCTGGCAAAGATCAAAAAGAAGCCTTATCCAATTTCTATGGTGTTGGTTTCCAAATTACAAATGCAAAAGAACTTTTATATACAAACATTTCAATTGAACACCTTCCTGTGCGCGAAGCTGAACCAAGAACAATATGGCAGAGTGGACTTGACAGCACTATCTTCCAGAAACCCACGCTGGTTACCAATCATTATACCAATGAAAAAGAAATCCTTGTACAGGACAAATCAAATATCTTATACTTAATTGCTAATAATGGAAAAATTTTATGGCAAAAAAAATTAAACAACCAAATTCTTAGTACCATATATCAAATTGATTATTATAGAAATAACAAACTACAATACCTTTTCAACACAAAAGAGAAAATCTATTTACTTGACCGGAATGGAAACCATGTTGAAAAATATCCCATTAACCTAAACCATGAGGCAACAAATGGCATTGCTCTTTTTGATTATGACAAAAACCGAAATTACCGAATTTTTGTTGCATGTAAAGATAAACGAACGTATGCTTACGATAAAACAGGGAAAATATTAAATGGCTGGAAAGCAAAGCCCACAGAAGGCTTTATATCCCAACCAATACAACACTTCAGATTAAACAATAAGGATTTTATCGTATTTGCCGACGATAAGAAAAACTATATCCTGAATAGAAAAGGGAAGTCCAGAGTGTCTATTAATGAAGATTTTATTAGAGGAGCCAATAGTATTTTTTATGAATACGGAAGTACATCTATTATTACTTCCGACATTGAAGGGAATGCCAGAATAATAGACCTAAATAATGGCCTAACAACAAAAATTGACCTTCTTAATAATAGGGAAGATCATTATTTTACTTTCACAGATATTTCCGAAAAAACAGGAAATGAAATACTATTACTGACAGATAATGAGGCTACATTATACTCAGAAAAAGGCAAAAAGATCTTTACAAAAGAATTTGATGGTAATATATCATTAACCGCTGATATATATCAATTTTCATCTAACAATAAAAAAATTGGTGTTTTTGACGAACAAAACCAAAAAATATACCTGATTAATGGCAATGGGAGTTTATATAAGAACTTTCCTTTAAAAGGAAGATCGAGATTTAGCATTGGATTTTTAAGCTCAGAAAGCACCCAATTTAACCTTATTGTTGGTGGCGATAACAATTACCTTTACAATTATCGAATTGAATAGCATAAAGAGAAGTTTATGACAAAAATTAAGATTGGAGTACTTGGTGTATCAAACCACCTTATTAAGCGCATTATTTTACCGTTAAAACAAACATATAATTGCGAAATATATGGTATAGCATCCAGATCTCCGGAAAAAGCAGATGAACTGGCAAAGAAGTTCCATATTAATAAAAAATATGATTCTTATTCAGAGTTATTATCTGATGAAGAAATAGATGCTGTTTACATACCTTTGCCAAACCATTTACACCTAAAGTGGATCAAAGAAGCGGCCCAACACGGAAAACATATTCTTTGCGAGAAACCTTTGACACTTAATGCAGAAGAAGCTAAAGAAGCTGAGGAATATGCACGACTAAATAAAGTTGTATTGTGTGAAGCATTTATGTACAAATATCATCCTCTTTGGATTCATGCTCAAAATCTGATCAAAACATCTCAATTGGGTAAAATCATGTACATTCGTACATCATTTGCCTATAACAATCCAAACCCAGAAAACATTAGAAATATTAAAGAATATGGAGGTGGTGCCTTAATGGATATTGGCTGTTACGCTATTTCTGCTGCAAGGTTCTTAACGAGCAAAGAACCCATTAGGGTTATTTCACTTATGCAAGAAAATAAAACTTCCAAAACAGACATACTTACTTCAGGAATTCTTGATTTTGATGGGATTCATTCGTCATTTACTGTATCCACATTGAGTGAACCTAACCAAACTGTAGAAATTGTAGCCACTGCCGGATCCATTAAAATTCATGTCCCCTTTAACACATACGTTGACACAAAATCTTCAATAACAGTTTCTTCACCTCAGGGAACAAGAGAGATTGAATTTGATATCTGTGACCAATATGGATTGATGTTTGAAGCTTTCTCTGAAAAAGTTAAGAATAATGATATAGAAAACAATTCACTTTTAGACACATTAAACAATATGAAAGTAATTGATGCCATATTCAAGTCGGCTAAAAGTAATAGTTGGGAAATGGTATAAAAAAAGGCGGTGAAACCACCGCCTTAATCTATAATTTTATTTTCTACTGTTACATTGATGAAATTTCAGCAGCAGTGTATTGTTTAACCAAAGACATTACTCCTTTAGCGCAACCTTCGGCTCCTCCTTTAAAAGAGAAAACAAGACTATAAACTTTCGTTTTCCTACACAAAAATTCAAAAGCACTGTACATTTTGCCACCTTCAAAATTACTATACAACAATTTATCACCATCATAAAGCTGCATAATTACTTTTTCAGGATTACCTAAACCATTTACGGTATTAAATCTATATTGACTCCTACTATTAAGTATTACACTATATTTTACGTATCCTGTTTTAGTATCTTTTTTTTCCTGTTGCAAATCAACAGTAAAATCTTTCATATACTGTGTATCACCCATCTCTTTAAGAGCCTGCTTCAACAAATTATCGCCACATTGAGCACTACTTTTTACAGCGAAAAATGAAACGAATAATATAGATAATATTAAGATCTTCTTCATGTTACAATTTTTTTATTTCTTAAATAAAGCTATGCAAAGATAATTCTTTATACGATATTATCTAGGATACGATAAAATCTCTAAGACTGGAAATTTCTTTAACAATTGCGTCAATTTGCTCTTGAGAAATCTCTACATGGCTAATCTCATCCTGAACTATTATTAAAGTACCATTCTTTTCAATTCTCTTAGGTTCACCAAATTCGGTAGTAATTTTAACTCCAGCATACGCTTGCTTAATCTGCTCCATACGAGTTACCATTTCTGCAAAATTTGGATCCTTGCTGTAGTTATTCAAAATAATTAATAAAATGTCAATAATATCTTTTTGCTCACCAATCCTGTTAATCAATTCTGAATCCTTTGTCTGTTGGATAACATTACCTGCTATGTATAATCCCTCTATCCATGCTCCGGTAACAATTAAAGTACTAACATTACTCCTTTTTTGCTCTCTTAAGTAAGAATCCATTTTATTAAAGCTAGAAACAGATATTTCCATCAATGAATCCAGGTTGTTGCTATTGGTTGCTAATTCTTTTAACGAATTAAAATCAAAAAACTGACCAACTTTAATGCTCTCTGATAATTCTTTAATACCTAATAAATAAGAAACAACGATAGTATTTTTATCAAAAGTATTAATATAACCTAAATCAGCACTTAACACACCTAAGTTTAATGCCCTCTTAAAACTTGTATTATAATCTTTAATTTTTTCAGGCTTATTCAAAATCTTTTGTGAAAAATCAACACCCGATTGCTTAATCAATGCAGCCATCTCAACCGGAGAAGAAATATTTTGAATTACATCTCCAATAATTTCTTCCGAAAGCTCAAGAGGAGCATCACTAACCAAAGCAGAATCTGCTATAGAAAATTCATCTGAACCTGATTGCTTTTTTCCTGAATTGCCAGAACAAGCAGAAAACAAAACAATTCCGCTTAATATAGCCGTAGTGTACAATAACTTCTTTAACATGATAGGTTTTTTTTAATTTTCGAAATAATTAGGTTATACTTAAAACCTTTAAAAAGGTTACTATTTAAGCCTCTTTAATTCACCGATGGCATTAAATGACTTTCTTAATAAATCAAAATATAATACTGCGTACAATATTATAGTAAATATCCAAACAATAATAATATTAAACCATAAGGTCTCATAAAACTGCCCCCCGAAATGTTTTTTTGGAGCTAAAAAATGAGATCTAAACCCAATTATATTGTCAGGTTCGGGCATCTTATAAATTGGGTCTACGTTCTGTATCAGCTTGTCGCCGTCACGTAGGATTTCATTTTGCTCAAATACTTTTCTTACTATATCTGATATGCTTTCATTAATATAAGTATCCTTTAAATCATTGAACTTTTCCCTCCCATAGGTAGAAATGGCATAGTTCACCATTTTTTCCTTTTTATTGGTAGCTGCCACAAACTTATCGGAATAATATTTATGCAACGCATCAAGATGCTTAATCATGGCATTATATACGTCCATATCAAACAAGCCTTCTTTGAGCTTGTCAATATAACCAAACTGCATATCCTTAACCCGCCTGTTTTCATTACCAATTTCATTTTTCAACAAGGCAAGATTGCTTATATAATCTTCCTTTTCTTCTTCTGATCCTGAACCTGAGATATACTTTTTACATTCGTCCGCGGCATCCCTTAATTCGGGTAAATAGTGTACTACTTTAAAATCCGTTGCACTCTCTTCTTGTTCTACATCAAAAAATACTTTTTGAAATTTATTGTTCTTAAACTGATCTACCATCAATCCTTCATAAATCCATCTTGATGGCATAAATTCAGCAACAATTGGTACTTTATCGGCACTTGAAATATCTCTGTTGAGTTTATCAAAAGTAAACATTGCTCCCCCTAAAACCATTTGGGGAATCATCACAAGCGGGATTAAAATATAAATGGTAACTATTGAATTAAATGAAGCGGATAATATCAATCCTAATATATTAGCAAATGCAGATACAGAAAACAATGCCAGCCAAAAATCAAAATACATATCCTTAATACCAAGTACAGTATTTGCCACTCCTACAAATAAGCCCATTTGAATTGCAGAAATAGTAAAAAGGATCAAAACCTTTGATACCAAATAACTGGATCTTGAAAGGTTTAAAAATGCTTCCCTTTTCAAAATTTTAGCATCCTTAAAAATCTCCTCGGCACTTACAATCAAGCCAAAAAACAAGGATACAACTATCCCCATAAATATGTAAGGAGGAATATTTTCATTATCCCTGAATATATACACATCAGACTCGGGATCAACAATATACCGAATTAAAAAGGCCAAAATAAATCCAAGAATAGGCGCTTCCAGCAAGTTTAAAAGTATATACTGCTTATTCGAAATTTTTGAAAAGAAATCCCTGAGAGTATAAATCTGAAACTGCTTAATCCATGCCGGAATATTTAAAGACTTGGGTGGTGAGGTTTCAACCTCAGACAGTTTTGGTATCTCAATATTTTTTAAGTAATGTTGATTCCATTCCTGAGGACTAGTTTTTCGCTTATTAGTGTAATTACCATATTCATCTATAACATTGGCATCAATAATGTTAAAAACCATCTCAGGATTTAAATTACCACATTGCGGGCACTCACCCTGTTCACTGTTAATCTGGGCATCTAAACGCTTGAAATAAATGAGTGATTCACTTGGATTTCCGTAATAAACAGGATAACCACCTGTATCAAGGATATACATCTTATCAAACATTTTATAAATGTCGGAAGATGGCTGGTGAATTACTACAAATATAAGCTTACCTTTTAAGGTTAACTCACGTAAAAGATTCATTACATTTTCCGAATCCCTCGAAGACAATCCGGATGTAGGTTCATCCACAAACAAAATTGAAGGCTCACGAATAAGTTCTAAAGCGATATTTAACCTTTTTCGCTGACCTCCACTGATCATTTTATTTAAGGGTGACCCCACCTTTAGATTTCTTCTCTCAAATAGCCCCAAACTCTGAAGAGTATCATTTACCAGCTGGGTAATTTCTTCTTCATTTTTATCTTTAAAACAAAGTTTGGCATTATAGTATAAATTTTCAAATACAGTTAATTCCTCAATTAACAAATCATCTTGCGGAATTAAACCTATAACCCCCTCAACCTTATCTTTTTCTTTATGAAGATTTGCACCGTTAATCCTCACTTCTCCTGAACTCGGATTTTCTGTTCCTGACAAAACGTTAAGCAAGGTTGTTTTTCCGGCACCACTGGCTCCCATAATACCAATCAGGCGGCCATGTTCTTCTGCAAGGTTAACATCACGTAATCCTATACCTCCATTTTTAAACTGGAAACCAAGATTTTCTACAACATAGGAAATCTTTGGAGTTGAAGCATCTGTCATAAACCTGCTAACAACATCAGTATAGTAAATTGGTGCTCGGGCTGGCAGTTTTAAAAAACTCCCTTTGGGAAAAAGATATATTCTACGATTACTTAATAAAAGACCATTCAAAAAGATATCCTGATCTCCGGTATATCTCAAAAAATATAAATCAGCACTCTTAACTCTAAGAATTACAATATTTCCATGAAGCTTACTGGCCTTAATATGTTCCCTGTTCTTACCTTCATTGGCTTTGGCATTAATAGCAAGAACATTATCTATATCAAGTTTTGTCAGGTCATCATTAATTACAAAGGCCTCTATATTTCGTTTTTCTTCTTCCGAAAACTTAAATACATCCGCAGCAGTATTAATAATTGCCATCCTTTGGTCCGTAAACTTACGGTCGGCATTAACCAACTCATACATACGAACCAATACAACAACTTTTTGTTCCTTATTAAGTTGTTTATTAATCTTTTTACAAATTCCGATAATACGAACGGAATCCTTCATCGAAGTAAGTTGTACCTTGCCTTCTTCTTTTGGGTTGCTGTTCCTTTTATCTTTTGAGTGCTTCTGAAACAATGCAAAATATTCATCAACAGCCTCTGCAGTTAACTGTTGTTTCAAAAAGTTTTTAACAAACTCTATTTCACTTTCTTGTACACCCTCATCTTGTTTAGCAATCAGGCCAAACAATTGCATCAGGGCTTTTAATATCTCTTCACTCATAAGTTTTTATTTGCAACAACTTTTAAACTTATACTTAGTCTGTATAAGCTTCGTATTCAAATGGAATTTCTACTATATCAGCATATTCTTCACCTGCTTCAAGCATATCTTCCTCTTCTTCGTGATAATGCCATTTTATTTTTACATCATGACCACTCTCTACGATCTCTTCAAATTTAAGTAAGATATCCAAGATGATTTTTGATGATGCCGTATTAAAATACTCAAGTTTGAAGTTAAACTCTGTTTTTTCATTAGGAGCCTCTGCATATCCATCAATCCAATCCATTATTGGCTCGTAAAACATATTTACATCTTCAGGCAAAGAGCGCCCTGAAATTTCAAACTTGTTATTATTCTTATCAAGAATTACGTTAGGAGTATCATCTGTTCCCTGAATATTGATAACTTCCATAATCGATTATTTTATTTATTGGTGTTTAATTATTTCTTCTAATTGTTGAGGTTAGGATGAAAAAAGAAACTTCATCGCTAATCTTCTTAAATTGATAACTTAGCTCACTTCCGGTTTTTTTTGCGATATCAATCAAACCCAGTCCGGCTCCTCCTTTATCAGAGATACGTCCTTCTTTCATCTGCTTTTTATACAAATCGGACAATCCCTTTTTATCAAGAGAATTTACTTGCTCCAAGTTTTCTTTTAATCCTGGAATTTTTCCGTTCTTTATTACATTCCCTGTAATGATATTGTAACAATCGTCACCTTTACTCACCATCACAATTCCTCTTCTTTCATCTTCTTCTTCAGAAAGGGCATCTGCATGTTTACTGATATTTTGTAAACATTCAACCATTACATTAAAAACCTTACGCTGAACCGCATTTGATTCTTCACTTTTGGCTAAACTCTTTTCGGTTAACGAAGTAAAAGTCTTTGTAATATCTTGTGTTACCTCCCCTTCATAAACCAAACTAATCTCGTTGGTTTTCATAGTTCTGTACAGCTGATAAGCAAAATCGAGAAAACTATGATTTTCATGAGAATTTTCCATCATAAAAAAATATTTAGTTTGTATACTTTACAATTCAATTCCAATTAATAATACATCATCTACTTGCTTTTCTTCGCCCATCCACTCATAAAAATCACTTGAGAAATGACGGGCAAAATGAGCCATTGTAAGATCAGGACTTTCTGTCAATGCCTCCTTAATCTTTTTTGTTTGATATTTTCTTCTTCGCTCTCCTCCTAACTGATCGGGAAGCCCATCTGAAAAAATAAATATTTTATCACCCTCCATATAAGGTATTTCATGGTTATCAAACTCCTTTTCTTTCTTTTTTAACAAAGGTTTTCCACCAATCCCCTTTCTACTTCCTTTATATTCGATTAATTCTCCATTTCTAAGCAAATATAATGGATTATGTGCACCTGCAAATTGTATTGTCTTTTTTTCTTTATCAATTTTACACAAAGCAAGGTCCATTCCATCCCTACCATTATTGCCTTCTTCATTCTGTTTTAAAGTTGTTCTAACATCCTGATGAAGTAATTCTAATATTTGGGCAGCATTAAACCCATTGTCAATATTTACTATATTATTAAGTAGAAAATATCCGATAAATGACAAAAGTGCACCAGGTACCCCATGCCCAGTACAATCTACGGCTGCCACATAAAAGGTTTCATCTTTTTTTACAAACCATGGAAAATCTCCACTAACAACATCTTTCGGTCGATAAAAGATAAATGATCGTGGGAAATGACGTTGAATAAAAGTTGTATCAGGTAATATTGAGGTCTGAATCCTTTGCGCATAATTGATACTATCCGAGATTTTTTTGTTCTTTTCTTTAATTTCTTGTTCAATCTTCTTCACCTCAGTCATATCATGGGCAACAAAAAGAACAGATTCCAGAACTCTATCATCATTTAATTCTGGTATGGCTTTAATTTGCATTATCTGTGTTCCCAGATTAGAATCTACCTCAATTTCTTCATTTATTTGTTTGGTATCAATCCTGACATCATTAAGTACTGTATTTACAAATTCAATAAATCGCCCGTCTATTTGTAATTCTGAAAAACGCTTTTTTGTAATCTCATTTATAGGCAATCCAATAAACTCAGCAACTGCAGGGTTAGCATACACCAATTTACCTGAAGTATTGATACGTAAAATCATATCAGGCGAATTTTCAGAAAGAGATTGCATTCTACTTTTCATTCTCTCCTCTTTTTCCGCTCTAATCCTTTCTGTAATATCCTGAGTATTAAAAATAATTCCTTTTATTGCGGGATCATGCAATAGGTTTTTCCCCTTTGTTTCAAGAAACAGCTTTTCACCATTCTTTTTCAGATAGGTATATTGTGCGATACTTTCGCCACCGGGAGTTTGCTTTAAATATGAAAACAAATTGTTTATAGTTTTGTATCCCCTGGGCGTCATCATCTCCGGATCCATACCTATGATGTCATCTTCATCATTATAGCCCAAGATCCTCTTTACAGAGGGACTTTCAAACACAAGCCTTTGACTTTCGTCGTAAATAGAAATAAATTCTGATGCATTGGTTAACAAGGCCACAAGGCGCTTCTGTCCATTCTCCACCTCCTGAATTTTAGACTCTAAAAGCTCGTTAGATCTTTCTAAATCTTCCTGAGCAATCATCATCTCACGCGCATTCTCTTTTAATTTTTCCTCATTTTGCTGCAAAGTCACTGTCATCTGCTGTGATTCTTCAAGCAGATATTCAGTTTTTGCATTTATTTTTTGAGCATAAATAGTTCTACCTATCATAGAACTTAACTCTTCTGCAAAACTCAATTTATATGTAGGAATATGATCGAAAAGAAAACCAAGCTCAATTATGCCTTGTAATTGTTCGTCCTGAAGCAAGGGAAGAATTATTATACTTTTAGGTTTTGTATCACCGAGAATACCCGATGTGACGGTGAAATAATCATCTGGTATTTCTGTTCGATAAATCATTTCTCTTTCATAAGCAACCTGCCCAACCAATCCCCTTCCAATTTCAAATTCATGATTAACATACCTTTGCCTGTTAAAAGCATAGGTAGCCCTGCTAACTAATTTATTATTCTCTAATAAATAAAAAGCCCCCTGAACTCCTTCTGAATATTTTATTACGGCTTTTAGTAACTCTATTGCCAGTTCATCAATATTTCTATAGGTTCTTAAAATATCATTAACCAACTCCTTCCCTTTAGTAATCCACCTTTGCTCTTCTTCCTTTTGGTTGGTTTCCAAAAGATCCTTAGCCAAATCCACCAATGAAGAGGAATCTCCATTTTTATACTTAAAAACAGAGGGAAAGTCACCATTACGGATAAAGTTAGCTATTTGTATATTCGAATTTAAACTATGCTTTAATTGAGCTATATCCTTTTTTGTTTTCCGGACGTTTATCTTATTATAGTTATAAAAATAAATAATAAGCAAAGGAAAGCTGATAATTAAAAGATCTACAAACCATAATATAAAAGAGGCATGAATCTTGAACAAAGAGTTAAGCGACATCCTTTCGCCAGCAATATCAATAAAACTACTCCAAACAAAAAGATATATTAAAATAAGAAATATGATCAAAAAGAACTTATCTCTTTCATTTAAAATTGAAAGCGATAAATATTTTTTTATATTCTTAATTGCTTTTTTTACTTGCATTTTATAAAATTATAAAATCCCTATTTATTATTAAGACCTATAAATTAAGTCCCAATGACGATCTATATTTATTTCTTTAAAACTTGCCAATTCCAGCAAACCAATCACATTTTCATTGTTAAGTATTGGCAACAGATATATAAAACTGGGTTTGGACGACCCGGAACATGATTCAATATTGAAATAATCTTCATCAATATCTTTGATAACCATAGCTTTTTTATCTTCGATACATTGACCATTCATTCCTGTGTTGCCATCAAATTGTTCAACAACCTCTTCTCTTTCTAAACCATAAACACCTTCTACGGTAAATTGACCGGAAAGTTCTGACCTAAAATAACAAACTCCAAGACCAATCTCGTAATTTTTACTAATAAAGTTCAATAATGATTTCGCAACAGTTGTACGATCCTTATCTAACTTTAAAATCTCTTTTATTTTCTTTGAAAAAACATCAATTTCTTCCTTTATTTTATCTTTCTTCCCTGATTTTCTCAACAATTCCTCTATGTATTCATTTTGCTTTTCAATCTTTTCATTTGCATCTAGCCTTATGCATTCCAATTCCTTTTCTTTAGATTCTCTTGCACTGTGACATGCTCTAATTTGCCTATCAGAAAAATAAATAATACCAAGAAAACCAATAAATGAAACTATTTCAAATACAAAATACATGGAGGAAACATCTAAATTCCCCCAAAAACTATATTTTAATAAAGCAAAAACAAAAGCTATAGCTGCAATTGTATATAATTGTAAAAATATCTTTGTTCTCATATAGAAGCTTTAAAGATTATTCAAAAATTCAATTATTCCATCCGGCGATAATATTTGATCAGGCGTAAATAACTGCAACGCTGCTTTAGGCATGGTATCAACATCACATGTTAACGGATCCTGTACAATGGTATATCCCTTCTTTTTGTGAATTTCATGCATTCCCGTAGCCCCATCTTTATTTGCTCCTGTCAATATGATTCCTATAACTTTTTCTCTAAAAGAAGTAGATGCAGAAGAAAAAGTGTAATCAATTGATGGTCGACTATGATTGTGTACTTCTTCAGTGGATAGAGAAAAAGTTGAATCGAATTCAACAAACAAATGATAATTTGAGGGTGCCAAATAAACTTTTCCCGCCTCCATATTATCTTTATCAAAAGGTTCTAAAACCGGAAGATTAGATTTCAAATTTATTCCCTCCAACAGCCCGGAACGAATGTGCTTTAACCTATGTAAACAAACAATAATTGGGTATCTAAAATCTGACTTTATGCCTGCAAGTATCTTTGATACAATTGAAAAGCTACCAGCTGATCCTCCAATTACAACACTTTTATAATATGATGCCTTTCTGTTCATCATTGAAATAAATCAAACTTTAAAAATTTGTTCGTTCTTGTCGTGTGTTTCCAACAACATACTATTGGTTTTACTTATGTTCTCCCTGATACCCAAGGCTAGAAACCCACCTTTTTTAATATATTTGAAGATCTCGTTTTCTGCCTTTGTCTGCAGCTTAGAATTATAATATATCATCCTGTTCCGAAATAATGTAATATCTATTTCATTACCAGGACCTTCATTAAAATAACTATTATTTATAAAAATCACATTTTTTAAAAATTCTTTGTTAATGGTAATCGTATTATCTTCCTCTAAGAAATAATCTTCAAAATGACTATGTAATTCCAACCTCTTAAAATTTTGCTTACTAACCTCAATTGTTTTAAGAGGCACTTTTCCATCTTGTATTTCTTTAATTATATTCTTACTTGGAGAATTACAGTATATATTTACACTTTCTAATAAATCAACTTCCCTTAAAATTACAAGTAAAGAAAACAGCTCATGAATTGATACTACTTCTGGCAACCAAATATTGATATTACTCCCATTAAACAATGGTAGAAGTTTATTCCTCAAGGTTCGCCAAAACGAAGGGTCTCTAAACATCTCTGTATCACTTACATTAAAGTGATACAAAAAGTCAGAAACTAAATTACCCTTTTTTATCTCATCTATAAAATATGATACGTTTTTAATATTTAACTGTTTAAACACATAGGCAAAGCGTCTGCGTAAAAATGATAAAGCAAAATTATATATATCCAACTTTAGCTTATCCTCTAAAATAGGAGCTATTACTCTAATATCATTCAAAGTAGGTGCCACTGCCATTTGTTACTTGTATTTAAATTGAAAAGTTGAACTTTTTGTATAAACCATGCCACTTCGTATAAACCTAGTCTTAAAAAAACCATGCAAGGCTTCATGATTTCCAAGTATCAGAACACCTCCATCATACAATTTGTCAAAGAATTTCCTCACAATTCTCATTTGAAGTTCGGGATTGAAATAAATCAAAACATTTCTACAAAAAATAACATCAAACTTTTGGTAAAAAGGGATATCCTGAGAAACTAAATCATGACGCATATAGCCAACTTTCTTTTTTAGAAAATCTTTAAAAACAAACTTATCTGTATTTTTTTCCATATCGCAATAATGCTCAAACGTATGGGCATTACTATTATACTTTTTAATAAATTCATTATAGTCCTGAATACTACTTTGGTGGGCACTATATAAATATTCAGCTTTTTTTGCGTTAGAAATTACCTTCTGATTAATATCTGTAGCAACAACTTTAACTTTGTCTAACAAACCAAGTTCATTAAAAAGTATCAGGTTAGAATATACTTCCTGACCAGTAGAACAGCCAGCATGCCAAATATTTATGTTTTTTTTACTTTTAAGATTAGGAAACACTTTAGTATAAAGATGTTCCCATGTTTCCATATTTCTAAATAGTTCAGTAGTGTTTACGGTTATCTCATCAACCAGATTTTCAACAAAAGCTTCATCAGTTCTGGTCAAATGCAATAAGTCTTCCAATGTCATTTTGTGATCCTTCAAAACTTTATCAATCCGTCTTTGAATTGAATTATCTGAATATTCACAAAAATTATATGGTGTGTGCTTCTTAAGCTCTTCTAAATACGTTTTAAACGTTAAATTCCCCACAAATATTATTTATTTAAAATAACTCTACTTCCACATTTTGAATAAATGCAGTAAATGAATGATCATCGCCAACTTGTGCTTCAGATAACAAGAACAGCACATCTACCTCATCACCAAACTTATTTTTTATAGGTACTTCTTTACGTTCGCCTATCAATTTTTGTTCTCCAGTGGTAACATAAGCTTTAACAAATGGTTCGTTTTTGGCAATATCATCCGAAAACAACATAGAAATATGGTTCCCTAACACTTCAGCTCGCTCATACCCCCATAGTTTTTCTGCGGCAGCATTAAAAAACTCAAGAATGCCTTCTTTATTTGTTGTGATAATAGCATCCAGAGCTCCTTCAAGTGTTTTCTCGTTCCGTACTTTTACCGCTTCTATTTCTTTAAATTGTTCTTTCATTTCATCCCGGGCCTGATCCAACAACTCGCCAAGTTCTTCCTTAGAACGCTTCATTTGCTCTTCCATTCCCACTTGCTCGGTTACATCATTTTCCAAACTCAAGATCTTTACAATTTCTCCATTGTTATCTATTACCGGAGTATAAGTAGAGAGTAAGAATATTTCTTCTCCTAATTTAGTTCTCCTTTTTACCCTGCCTTTAAAGTTCTTTCCATTTTGTAAATCCGATAAAATCTTTGAAAGCTCCTCTACATCATCCTGAAATGCAAAAATTTTCAAATTTTGACCTTCAATCTCCTCAGGCAAATATTTAAAGGTTTCTAAAAACAACTGATTTACGGAAATCAGCGATCCATCTACTGCAAATTCACAACTTATTGCAGAGTTATCAATGGCTTCAAGAATACCTTTCATTTCAACCTCACGACGGTCAGATTCTTCCTGGGTTGCTTGCATCTCTTCCAGGTTCTGGCGCAACTCCTCTTCTTGTTGAGACATACGTTCAGCTTGAATCTGTGTTTCGTGCAATAACTTTGTTGTTTGGATATTTATTTGCACAGTAGAAATGGTTGATGCAATACTTTCGGCTGTTTTTTCAACAAATTCAATCTCAAAAGGCTCAAATTCCTTAAACGATGCCAATTCAATTACCCCGTAAACCTCGTCATTTACCTTTAAAGGCACCAACAATATAGCTGATGGGTTTGATTGCCCTAACCCGGAAGTAATAGTTATATATTCATTGGGAATATCTGTTAAATAGATTGTATCTTTTTCAATTGCACATCTACCTATCAATCCCTCTTCCCACTGAATAACTTTCTCTGCAAACTTCTTTCTATCAAAAGCAAGACACGCTGTCAGCTCAAAATACTTATCACCTTTAGCATTTGTATTCAATAAGTAAAACCCACCCTGGTTAATTTTTAGATAATTTACCTGATAACTAATGATATTAAAAGCTAGTTCCTCAAGGTTATCGTTATTTCTTCTTAATATCTCTCCAAATTGTGCTAATCCTTGAGTAACCCAAGTCCGCTGTTCTTCTTCAATTCGATTCTGTTCCTGTTCTTTTTTACTTTTTACTAAGTAATCACGAAGTTTTAAAAGAGATTTACTGAGTTGATCCCTTTTGTCATTAACTAAATCTGTATTATTCAAGTTCCCTTCACGAAGGTTATTAATGAACTTCAAAACCCTTTCAGATCTTTTTGCTTCAAACTTTAATGTTCTTCGTTGTTTTCGAATTATCTTAATAAACTTTAATGCAGCATAATAACCCAGAGCGCCTGTTACAAAGGGCAACACTATGAGGATCCACATCCCGGGAAAAATGTATAACATATCTGCAAAGGTTCTGTTTGTTTGCAGAAAAACATTGGAATTCATATTTAAAAGAAAAACCAGTAATACAACCAGAAATCCTAATAAAAACCCCCTAAAGGTGAACTTATTCAGTATATTAGATAATTCAATCCTTTTCACAACTAATATTTTTAATTATTATGAAACCTAATCACAAAAGTGTGCGCGAAAATATAATTTTATCAGCACAAAAGCTTACTAAAGATTATATTGATTTAATTAAATAAGGTGCTATATGATCTAAACCTAGAATATGATTTGCTGCTCCCAATTTAGCCGCTTCTTTTGGCATGCCATAAACTACAGAGCTTTGTTCATCCTGGGCTACAGTATCTGCACCACTTTCTTTCAACTCAAGCAAACCTTTTGCACCATCATTACCCATTCCTGTGAGTAATATGCCAATGGCATTATTTCCAGCATATCGTGAAGCACTACGAAACAAAACATCTACAGACGGCCTATGCCTGTTGACAAGGGGTCCATCTTTTACTTCTACAAAATATTCTTTACCAACACGTTTTAAAAGCATATGATGATTACCTGCCGCTATCAATACCCTACCTTGATAAAGTTTATCTCCATTTTCTGCTTCTTTTACCTCTAAATCGCAAATATTATTTAAACTGTTAGCAAAGGATTTGGTAAAACCCTCTGGCATATGTTGCACGATGGCTATCCCAGGCATTTTGGGAGGTAAATTCTTTAAGAAAGTCCGTATAGCCTCCGTACCTCCTGTGGACGCTCCTAATACAATAACCTTATCAGTTATGGTAATCCTATCTGACGCTGATGCCCTTTTTAAAATAACATCGGCACTGTATTTAGGTTTTACTTCAAGTTTAGGTGCAGGTTTTGATGCTATTTTTGAAACCTGTGACGCTGTGGCAATTTTCTTTCTTGAAAGCTTTACATGCGAAGCTGCCTTCACAGCATCACAAATTAGAATTTTTGATTCATTAATAAACTTTGCCGCATTCATGGCAGGTTTACCAATAATTTCAGAAGCTCCATATTCAAGAGCCTTCATGGCTGTTTCGGTACCTTCAGTTGTAAGAGAGGAAATAATAACGACAGGAATTGGGTGCTGCGACATGATTTTTCGCAAAAACGTTAATCCATCCATCCTGGGCATTTCGATATCCAGTGTAATTACATCCGGAACCTCTTTCATGATTTTTTTTACAGCGATTATCGGATCAGCAGCAGTTCCCATAACTTCAATATCAGGATCTGAACCTAATATTGAAGAAAGGCTCTGTCTGACCACAGCTGAATCATCAACAACTAATACCCGTATTTTATTATTCCGCATAGTACAAGGTTATTTATACTTTTTTATCATTTACGAAAATTAAAAAAAATTTTTACGCAAATAAATAAAAGACAAAAATATTCCTTTTATAAGTTCTTTTTGTCAAGCAATTTATGCCTGACTTCTCCTGTATCTGTAAAAAAGATAATTTTTCTTCCTCTTTTACCTCCTGTACTTGAGGCCACTATAGGAATTTTTCTTTCTTCCAGCATTATTTGGGCTACTCTAATATTCCTTTCCCCAATTTGAGTTTTGGAACTACCCGTTTGCATCAGCTCACCACCACCAAAAACCTTTGCCTGCAAATCCTCAATTCTGGAACCATGAAACAACAGCTTATCAATCAATTTATCGATGGCAATATTTCCATACTTTGGAGAAGCTAAATCATTTCCGTTCCAATGAGGGAGCATATAATGATTAATTCCTCCTATTTTAAGGCGTGAGTCCCACAAACAAATAGCAACGCAAGAACCTAAAATTGTTTTAACCAGAAAAGGTTCTTTACTTACAAAAAGAGAGGAAGGATATAGAAAATGTTGTAAATATTGACTCATTTATCTTCCATTAAAAAATCTCATCCTCTTCATCAAAGAAAATATCATTACCCTCACCACTAAATCCATCCACAATATTTTTAGCTTCAGGAACACTAATGGTAAATGTAGAACCTTCTCCTTTTTTACTTTGAATTTCAATATCGCCGCTTAAAACATCAAGCAAGGACTTGGTGATTGAAAGACCTAATCCATGACCTCTGTTAATTGAATTAATGCCAGTATCAAGTCTTTTAAACCTTTCAAATATTGTTTTTTGGTTTTTCTCTGAAATACCGGTTCCAAAATCCTGAACTGCAATTTTTAATACTTCTTCATCATCAAGCCATACAGGTATAATAATTTTACTATCCTTATAACTATATTTTAATGCATTATTAATCAGGTTGCTCAAAATTAATTTAAGCTTTTCAGAATCCGTTTTAAAGTAAAAATTCTTTCCAAAACCATGCTCTATATTAAATTGAATATCGAAACTAATACCCATTTTTCGAGAGATGATATTAAATGATTCCACCACGGTTTGTAGCAAACTACGAATATTGACCTTTGCAATATTTGGTGCCACTTCGCCAGCTTCAATTTTTGCTGCTACAAAAATATTTTTTAGCTGAAAGTCAAGATTAAAGGCTTCTGAGTGAATCAACGCAACCATAGAAACCACTTTTTTCCAATCGTGTTTTTCTACTGATAAAATTGCTTTTGATAAACCTAAAATAGAAGTAAACGGGTTTACTATCTCATTAGATATATTAGAAATAAAGTGACTCTTTAATGCTTCTGAATCTTTAAGTTTCTTAGATACACTTTGAAGCTCAAGAGTTAACTCTTTTATTTCCTTTTCACTATTTTTACCAGCTTCAAGACGCTGTCTAAGTTCTTTAAGTAATTGTCTGTCTGATAAATTATTCATGGTTCTTGTTTTGTTCTTATTTTTTTCTAAAAATAGTTGGCTTAATATGTTCCAAGGGTACATCCATACCCGTTAATGATTCTGAGTGTCCAATAAAAAAGTATCCGTCAGATTTTACATGGGAACTTAATTTATTTATCACACTCTCCTGTGTTTGCCTATCGAAATAAATCAACACATTTCTACAAAATACAACGTCATATTTTTCATTAATAGCAGAAAAAGATGAATCCATAAGATTCAAATATTTCAAGCTTAAATTACGCTGTAGTTCAGGTCGCACTTTTACGGTAGGATTATTTGTATCCTTGCTTTTTAAAAAGTATTTCTTTTTTAATTCCAAAGGAATAATATCCACCTTATTTAGGGGATAAATCCCTTTTGCAGCTTTACTTAAAACATTTTGTGAAATATCCGTTCCAAGCATATTATAATGAAATCCCGGATTATTTGCACTAAACTCATTTAAGGTAATTGCCAACGTATAAAGCTCTTCTCCACTCGAACAACCGGCACTCCATATTTTAAACGGTTCCCTACTCTGTTTTTCAACAAAAGCTGGCAATACGGTACTTTTCAGAAAATCAAAATGAACTGGTTCCCTGAAAAAGTCAGTTTTATTAGTCGTTACAACATTTAAAAAGTTAAATATTTCCTCACGCTGCCCATCATTGCTAAAAAGATAATCTTTATACTCAGTATAAGAATTCATATTTAACTCGCGAATCCTTTTCAATAGCCTGCCCTGAAGCATTATTCTTTTAACCGGAGGCATTTTTATACCAAACTCAGAATAGATAAACTGGCTAAAAGCTTCAAAGTCCTTTGAGGATAATTCAGCTTTAAAGCAATCTAAATCTTTTGAGTATGATTTATTATTCTCCACTACTTTTTAATTTTATTTAAAACATCACCCATGCCAATAATTTCATTCACACTAAATACTTTATCAGAATTTAATATTAAATAAAAATTATTATTGACCGAACATGTTGCTTTTATATATCCAGGACTGTAATCAGTATCTACTTGTTTAAATTCTTCCTCATTTACTTCAAAAACATCAGTAACTGCATCTGTTAAAATTCCCACCCGAAACGAGGTATCGGTATCTTTCCTTGTTACATCTACAACAACAATACAGGTTTGAGCTGTAATTTCCACAGCTTTCATACCAAATTTTAAACCGGTATCTATTACAGGAATTACTTCATCTCTATGATCAATTACTCCTGTCATAAAAGATACTGTTTCAGGTATTTTCCGAGGTTCCTGATACTCGCAAATTTCGCTAACCCTGCCAACATGAATTGCAAATAATTCAGTTCCAACTTTAAACGAAAGATATGAATTGTTAATGTCTTCCATCTTTAAACGTTTTTACTTTCAATTTGATTAATTACATGCATTAAATCAATCATATGAACAAATTCATCCTTCTCTTGAACTGTGCCTTCAAAAGATTCAATAAGCCCTATCCCCTTTTGGAAGGAGGGAGGCATAATTCTATCATTTTCTACCTCAAACACCTCTTTTACCAAATCGACCACAATACCGAACTGAGATTCAAGCTTATCTTCAGGAGATACCACAATTATTGAAGTATCTTTTGAGTTTTTCCAATCTGCGATTTTCATTATAATGCGCAAATCTGTAACCGGTACAATATTTCCATGAAGATTGATAACCCCCAAAATAAAATCTTTTGTATTAGGAACTTTTGCCACATTTCCTTCTTCATATGGAAGAATATTCCTAACCTGTAAGCTATCAAAAGCATAAACCTGATCTCCCAGGTTAAAAGATATTAATGTTATAAAATCACCTTCCATAATACACTATTTATGCAATTTTTGAACCCAGTGGTGATGAATTAACCTGTTTACATCAACTACCATTGAAATTGTTCCATCCCCCATTATAGATGCTCCGGAAATGACTTCCTGATCTCTTAGCAACCTGCCAAAGGGTTTCACCACTGTTTGAAATTCACCAATTACCTCATCTACGATTAAACCAATCTTTTTATTTTCAAACTTAACCTGAATAATATGCTTTTTGCCATCAAATTCCTCCTCATTGAAGATATCCCTCAAATCAATCACAGGAAATTGTTCCCCTTCAAGCGTAATAACACCATTAAAAATTTTGTTTTGGTCTTCAACTTCCAAAGGGTATATTTTCTCTATGGATGAAATAGGAATAACATATTGAGTATCACTAACAGTAACTAATAATCCATCAATAATTGAGAGAGTAAGCGGTAATTCAAGTGTAACAGTGGTTCCTTTATCAGGTTCTGAATCAATTGAAACTTCTCCCCTTATTTCACCAATTTTTCTTTTCACAACATCCATTCCAACGCCTCGCCCTGATAAATCGGAAACGCTTTCTTTTGTTGAGAAACCACTCATGAAAACCAGATCAAAAATTTCCTTTTTTGTCAGTTCAACGTTCTCATCAACCAACCCTTTAGCAATAGCTTTCTTGTGTATTACTTCCGGATTGATACCCTTTCCATCATCAATTACCTTAATAATTACTGAGGCACCTTCGTAATAAGCTTTAAAAATAATTGTTCCTTTTGGGGATTTGCCCTTTTTAATCCTTTCGTCAGGCATTTCAATTCCATGATCAACACAATTCCTGATCATGTGCAACAATGGATCGGTAAGGTGCTCAATGATATTTTTATCCAACTCTATATCCCCACCTTCAATTATAAAGTCGATTTCTTTATTTAGTTCTTTAGAAAGGTCGCGCACCAATCGCTGGAAGCGCATCAAATCATTTTGAATAGGAATAAGACTTATTTCAAATGCATTATCCCTTAACTGCCTTGTTAGTTTCTGAATATTTTCAGACAGGTTAACCAACTGGGCATCTCCACTATTTTCTGCATGTAAGTTAAGCTGCGCTTGAATTGTAACCAATTCACTTACCAAATTAACTAATTCATCAATTTTTGTTGATGCTACGCGAATACTGGATATTTTATGTTCCTTTAACTGTACTTTTTTCTTCTCTGCAGGTTCTGTAGATATATTTTCTGTTACCCATGATATACCCTTTAAAACCTCAGATGACAATTTTTGGCCACTATGAACAGCTTCGTCAATGAAATTTTTAAGCTCAGCACGTTGTAATATATTACCCTTAGATATTTCGGAAATATCAAGATCACATTCATCTTCAACAAAAATAAAAACATCTTGTATCTCATTAATGGGTTCCACTGTGTTTAATAGTACATCCCAACTAACAAAACAACTCTCAGGATCCAGGTTTTCTATTTCGGGAACATTATCTGTATACGAAATTACAACCGCTTGACCCAATGCATGAAGATCATCCAATAAAAATAACGGATTTGTTCCGTTTTGCAGGATATTGGAATGTGGCTTTATTGTAACTAAAAATGTTTTTGATTCATCATCTTCAGTACTTGAAATATCTTCGCTTATGTTGTTATCATCCTTACCAACTGAAGGACTGCTAACAAATTGCTGAATTCTTGTAATAAAAACATTTAGTTCTTTCTTTTCCTGTGGATCAGTAATATCTCCTACATTAAGAAAATGCTTTATTTGATCAATGGCATTAAAAGTGAGGGAGATCAAATCATCAGTAACAGACAGTTTCCCATTTCTTACCCAATCAAATACAGTTTCTAAATGGTGGGTAAACTCACTTAAATCGTTAAAGCCAAACATTGCACCACCTCCTTTAAGTGAGTGCATTGCCCTAAAGATACGTTCAATAATCTCTTTATCGCCTTTATCATTTTCCAATAACAATAAGGCTTCTTCAAGATCATGAACATTATCCAGTGATTCTTCAACAAACTTTGCTCTGAACTTATCAATCATGCTTATGCATTTTTTGTAATTAACGAATCAAAAAATCGTAACGATTCATCTACTTCATTTGATTCGACCCGGTGTTGTTGATTACTTTGAAGTTCGGACTTAATAACAGGAATTAACTTTTGCGTATTAGACACAATTTCTTTTGATGAAAGGATTGAACCACTCCTTAAACCACTAAACACTAATTCAATAGGTTTTACCATATGGTCTACACTATTAATCCCAAGCATAGGAGCAGTTCCTTTAATATTATGTGCAGTGGCAAAAACCTTCTCAATAACACAATCCTCCAATACGCCCTTTACATCTTTAACTAAATTCTCTATTGCTTCCAAATCCTTAATGGAATCTTTTATAAAAGTTTCCTTAATTTTTTCGATCATCGTAATACTCTTGAAATAGCACTCAATAATTTGGCCGGTACAAAAGGTTTAATAATCCATCCGGTAGCTCCTGCTTGCTTAGCTTCCATTTTTTTTGCCGCTTGAGATTCGGTAGTAAGGAATAAAATTGGAATATGCTTATAAGCATCTATTTCACGTACTTTTCGAATCAAACCCAAACCATCCAGATTTGGCATATGCAGGTCTGTAATAATAATATCGATGGTTCTTCCATCTAAAAACTGAAGGGCATCTTCTCCATCAACACCAACCAACACATCATATCCCTCATTTTGAAGGGTAAAGTTCACAACTTCCCTTATACTTTCTGAATCGTCAACAATAAGAACTGTCTTAGCCATAATTAGTTAAAATTAATTTCTATAGTTTAAATAGATTGTTAAATCCAGCATTAGATACTAACCCATATACATCTTCTCCCAAAGTACCTTCAACAGTACAATTTTTACCTTTATTTTGATATGATTTAACAAGCGAACTCATTAATTGAATAAAGGTAATATCCATGGCAGAAGGATTAGCAACTTGAATTTTTAAATCATTTGAAAAATCAACAGCATCCAATATACTTTCTTTGATCTTACCAATATGGTTGATGATAAGTTCACCTGAAATTAACATTTTACTCTGGTCCTTATCTATTTTAACATCTACAGAGAATGCTGTATCCATAATAAATATATCTATTATAAATTAAAACTTTTCGTAGTTATCTAGATCAAACTCTTTATCCAGATTGATAATATCTCCTTTTGAAGAAACATCTGTTTTTTGTTCTTTTACTCTTGTGGTTGCTTCTTTTGCTTCAACAGCTCTTTTTTCATCCCCTTTTTCTTCACTTTGACTTTGATCAAGGTCTTCTTCACCATCAATACTAAAGAAACTTACAGCCTCCTTAAGTCTATCAGCTAAAACAGCAAGCTGCTCAGCACTTTGTGTCAACTCATCGGACGAAGAAGCATTTTCCTGGGTAATAAGGTTCAGGTTTTGCATGGCCATATTAATTTGCTCTGCACCTGTTTTTTGTTCTAAACTGGCTGCTGAAATCTCTTTAATCAACTGTGTGGTTTTTTCAATATCCGGCACCAACAATCTGGATTTTTCTCCTGCTTCCTGAGATACTTTTAATCCTCCATTAACCAGGTTATGGATTTCATCTGCAGCTACTTTACTTCTTTCTGCTAACTTCCTAACCTCGGCAGCTACTACTGAAAATCCCCGACCATGTTCCCCGGCCCTGGCAGCTTCCACAGCAGCATTAAGTGCCAATATATTGGTTTGAAAGGCAATATCCCCGATAATAGTGATTTTTTCTGCCACACTTTTCATGGCATCTGCAGCTTCTGACGACAGTTTATCTGCTACATTCACATCTTTTGCTGTTTCTACAGTTATCTTTTCTGTTTCAACAGCATTTTCAGTATTCTGGTCTATGTTTGCAACCATTTCTTCGATGGAAGTAGATACTTCCTCTGCAGAGGCAGCCTGATCAGCCGAACCTTTTGAAAGTTGCATGGAACTATCCTTTACGTTTCGTCCACTAGCAACCAAATCATTTGCATTTTCCTTAATAGAAACAACAATGCCTTTTAAATTTGAAGCCATGTTATTTAACGCATCAGCCAACAAACCTATTTCATCATCCTGATCAATTTCTAATTCTGCAGAAAGATCACCTTGCCCGATGGTTTGCGCAAAAGTAACCCCTTTATTTAATGGCTTAACAATACTGGTATATAAAATATAGGCACTAAAACCAGCCACAGTAGCTAAAACAAGAACCATAATGATCACAAAATTATTAAACCACCTAAACGAAGCGTCCATTTCTTGTAAGGATGCGGAATTTAGATCTTTAAACTTATTCCCAATAACATCAAGGTCATTAATGATCTCATTTCCTAAATTAATGATATCACCATCTTCCTGAACCATGGGCTCTACTTCAAAAATAACCATTACATCGTCATAAGATTCAAATGAGTTAAGACTAGTCATTACATACTTTTGCTTAACAAACAAAGAATCTGTTTTATGCATAATTTTATCAAAGTTATCCTGATCAGCTTTGCTCCAATTAGTTTCAATTGCTTTAAGCTCTTCTTTTAGTTTAGGATAATCTTCATTTAAAAGAGCTTCTAATCTTTTCTTATCTGCGGTACCAGGTTGTCTGTCTACAAAAACCCAGCTCTTAATCAACGACTTGGAATTATTTACCATATCCTTAAACTGCTGGATTTTTTGATCGGAAGGACTATAAACCCCTGTAATTTGTTCACTTAAATTCCTACTGCTGTTTAAAGTAACAAAAGTAGATATTCCATTAACGACAATTGCCAATAAAATTAGCCCAAAAGCAACTAAAAGTTTTTGAGCTATATTTAACTTGATCTTCATAACTAACAAAAATTTATTTTTTTATGGCCGCAGCCATATTTGCCAATTTAGAACTGATACTTAATCCCAGGGATTGAGCATTAGCTTCGTGAACCTCAAACTTAAGGTTATTATCTCTTACTACAAAATTTATTACCGATCCATGTTTTGTGGCACCTTCTGCCTCCGTAATTATCAAAGAATTCTTACCTAACTTACCTTTTAAGGTATCTGCATGTTTCGAAAAGTTAATTATTGAAGAAACATACAATACTTGGCAGTCTGTAACTTCTTCAACAGAATTAAACTCTTTAACAACCACATTTTGATAACCAAATTTCTTTCCAGCTGATTGTTTGGTAATCCAATCAGAAATTTTGGAACTCTTCAATACTCCAATAACAAAATCACCTTGTTTGGCTTCATCAGCCCATCCAATATATCGTATAAAATTCAAGGTGAATACTGATTTATATTTCTCCACCTGGGTATATCCCTTTAATGGAATCAGTAATACAAAAAATAAAATTAACACTATTTTCCTCATAACACTATCCAAATAATTAGAATTGTTTTCTTCCGATTTATTACGGCGAATGTTGTTTTAGGTTACTTTTTTGTTCATAAAATATTGAATTAATTCATTCAACCTAAATAAAATTACACATTACATGGGTAAAAAAACATTATTCACATACCTTTGCAACAATTTAAAACACAATATTTATAATGAGAGAAATACATACTTTTAACTTATTGGATAGTGAATTATTTGAAACTAGAATTCATTTGACTATTAGCGATATAAAAAAACAACTAATTAACAAAATAATAGTTAAAACTGACTTCTATATTGATTCCGAAAACAATGAGGAATTTGAAAATACATGCGAAATAATTAAGGACAATATGAAGTTGGTATTTAAGGATCAAATACCAGCCATCACATTTATTTCTCAAAAACCTGAATCAAACAATGAGCTTTATATCGTATGCCACACTGTTAACCAACAATTCGCAAAGGTGAACTTTAAAAAAGTATTAGATCACCACTATATAACCATTGAACATAAAAATGGTATGGAGTTATTATCTGGAGGAATCAGTTTTAATGACAGTTCGCCACTTCTTAAAATACAAAGAACCATGGATTTAGCGGAACAGATATTAATGGCTGAAGAGATGAATTTTGGTCATATATTCCGACAATGGGATTATATACCTTCAATTGCTCAAAAAACTGAATTTAATGGTTCAGTAAAAACTACAAATGAAATATTCAACGAGGTAAAGTCCTATTTTCTTGAAGAAGCGCTATATAAAAGCGGATATCCTGCTGTTTCAAACATAAACGTTAAAAATGGAAATTTCACAATTGATTTTATGGCATTTAATAATTACGAGGCCTTTTCGTCATTAAACGTTGAATCCGATTACTATCTGCCTTTTTCTGATCAAGGTAAATTAATAAATATTGAAAAGGAAGAAATATGGTTTTCTGGTTCATGTTTAAATTTTGAACCTGCAAAAGATGTTGAAAAGCAAATTTTAAAATGCCTACAAGAATCTTTTAAACTCATTGAAAAGGATCTGGTACAACCATCTAATTCGCCTGAAAACAATTCAATAAAAGCTAACATTAAATACATTACAGCATACGTAAAACATGAATCGTATAATAATAAAGTAAGGGATTTTATTTCACAAGTTGCTCCTGATTGCACAATAGTTATAACAAACACAGAGTTTTACCAAAAAGATAAACTAGTTGAGATAGAAGGGTATTGCTCCCATTAAATAAAAAATAAGTTAATATTTGTCTTTTAATATTTCTATAAATCTTTTTATAATAACTTCGCAGCTCATTTTTATTCTTTAATACTGATTTTATAATGTGGATTCTGATTGCGCGCACTATATTAAAAAATAGAATACTCTTTCTGGCCCTTCTTTTAGTTATTACAATATTTATGGCATTTAAAGCAGGTGATGTACAAATGTCATATCAATACGCTCCCTTATTACCCGAAGACGACCCAGCTTATCTTGAATACGAAGCTTTTGAAGAACAATTTGGAAACGAAGGCAATTTAATGGTAATAGGCGTAACTGATAAAGATTTTTTTAAACTGAAAAATTTTAAGTTATGGACTGAATTAACAAATAATATATCGAATATTGAAGGTGTCAGTTCTGTATTTTCTGCCACTGAAGCCTATAACTTATTAAAGAACAAAGAGGAAAAACAATTTGAAATTGTACCTGTTTTTAATAACAAAATAAACTCTCAATACGAGCTCGATTCCATTTGTGAAGAATTCTACAATTTACCATTTTATGAGAATAACCTATACAACAAGTCTACGCATACCTATTTAATGGCGATAACCCTGGTACCGGAAATCCTACAAAGTCCGGAAAGGGTAGAACTGATCAATAAAATCATTTCCACAGGAAATACATACACAGAAAAATCGCATAATAAATTACATTATTCAGGATTACCTTATATCAGGGTAACTACAGCCGAAATGGTTAAAAAAGAGCTGAACATGTTTATTTATATGGCTCTTGGTGTTACGGCCATAATAATGTTCCTGTTTTTTCGCTCATTCAAAGTGGTTATGTTTTCCATGTTGGTAGTAGCTGTTGCTGTTATATGGGCCTTGGGAACCCAGGCTTTATTTGGTTTTAAAATCACAATTTTAACGGGAATGATTCCTCCTTTAATTATTGTGATTGGAATACCCAATTCAGTATTCCTTTTGAATAAATATCACCAGGAATATAAAAAACACGGTAATAAAATAAAGGCATTGCAACGGGTAATCTGCAAAATAGGTAATGCAACCTTTCTTACAAATTTAACGACTGCATCCGGATTTGGGACATTTATTTTTACCAGCAGCAAAATACTGGTGGAATTTGGAATTATTGCTGCTATCAATATTATTGGTGTATTTATTTTGTCATTATTATTAATCCCAATTATATTCAGTTTTATTTCTGCTCCAAAAGAAAGACACCTTAACCATTTAAAAAACAAGGCTGTAAACAAAATTGTTGATAAACTGGTACATATTTCATTAAACCACAGAACAACAGTATATATAGTAGCAGGAATAATATTAGTATTTGGTTTTATTGGAATTTCAATGATTAAAACCACCGGATACATGCTTGATGACATTCCTCATGACGACCCTTTATATGTTGATTTGAAATATTTTGAAGAAAACTTTGATGGATTAATGCCCCTCGAAGTAATGATAGATACTAAAAAACCCAATGGGGTTTTAAAAGCCAGCAACCTAAAAAAAATGGATCAGTTCCACAAAAAAATTTCGGGACACTCAGATATATCTAAAGCCATTTCTTTATCAGAGGTTGTCAAATTTGCTCGCCAGGGATTTTACAATGGCAACAAAAAATATTACGGTATACCTAGTAACCAGGAACGCAATTTTTTACTTTCATATGTTTCAAACAGTAAAGGCGACCAACAGAAAATAATCAGTACTTTTATTGATTCTACACGAGCAAAAACAAGATTAAGTTTCAGGTTAAAAGATGTTGGTACAACCAAAATGACAGAACTTAATAACATGGTTATAAGTCAAATAAAAGATATATTTCCGGATGAAAAATACCAGACTTCTGTTACAGGAGCTAGTATACTGTTTTTTAAAGGAACTAAATATCTTATTCAAAACCTGTTTGTAAGCCTTTTTCTGGCAATTATTTTAATTGCTTCATTTATGGCATGGATGTTTTCGTCTAAAAGAATGGTATTGGTGTCTCTTATACCCAACTTAATTCCTTTAATAATGACTGCCGCATTAATGGGATATTTTTCAATACCTATTAAACCATCTACTATTTTGGTATTTAGTATTGCCTTTGGTATTTCTGTAGATGACACCATACATTATTTAGCTAAATACCGCCAGGAACTGGGTGAAACCAACTGGAGTATTAAAGCAGCAGTAGTACTTGCTTTAAAGGAAACCGGAGTTAGCATGATCTATACTTCGATAATATTGTTTTTTGGTTTTGGTATATTTGGATTTTCTGAGTTTGGCGGAACAGTAGCATTAGGTGTACTGGTAGCAGTTACCTTATTAATTGCATTATTCTCTAATTTAATTCTATTGCCATCCATATTACTTACTTTGGAAAAACTTATTACCAATAAATCCTTTAAAGAACCTTTGTTACACATTTATAACGAAGATGAAGATATAGAAATTGAAGAATTAAGAATTGAAAAAAAATCAAAAGAAAAACAATAAATGCTATCAATTGATGACGTTCAAAAGCTTATCACAAGCGAAATAAAAAATACCAACTTTATTAAAAAGCCTTCAAACTTATATGAACCCATTGAATACACAATGGAAATGGGAGGCAAAAGGGTAAGGCCATTACTATGCCTTATGGCTGTTCAATTATTTGGTGGTGATATATCCAAAGCTATTAAGCCAGCATTGGGACTTGAAGTTTTTCATAATTTCACCTTGCTCCACGATGATATTATGGACAATGCAGATGTGCGTAGAAATATGCCAACCGTTCACAAAAAATGGAATGAAAACGTAGGTATTTTATCAGGTGACGCTATGTTGATAAATGCCTACCAATACATAGCCCAATGCAATAATAAAATGCTCCCTGAAATTCTGGATTTATTTAATGAGGTTGCGTTAGGTGTATGTGAAGGACAGCAGTATGACATGGATTTTGAAAACAGGATGGATGTAACTGTTGACGAATATCTTGAAATGATCAGGCTCAAAACTGCTATTTTATTGGCCGGAAGTTTAAAAATGGGAGCTTTGCTTGCAAATGCAGATGAAAAAGATGCCCAATTGATATATGATTTTGGAATTAATATAGGTATAGCTTTTCAGTTGCAGGATGATTATCTTGACACTTTTGGAGATCAAAAATCATTCGGAAAGAAAATTGGTGGAGACATTATTGCAAATAAAAAAACATTTTTGCTCATTACAACACTAAATAATGCAACTTTAGAAGACCAAACTACGTTAAAATCGTGGATTAAAGCAGATAATTTCAGCGAAGATGAAAAGATAAATGCTGTTAAATCAATTTATACTAAGAACCTGGTTGATGAATCCTCGCAAAAATTAATGGATAAATATTATAATAATGCCATGGAAAACATTGCCCAAATAAATGGTAATAAAGTTATAAAAAGTGAACTAATCCATTTCGCAACAAAACTGATGAAGCGAAACAACTAATTATTTTCAAAATTATTTGTAACTTCTTTGCCCAATTAAAAATATTTTCAATATCCTATGGAACAATTAGAAGGAAAAATTATTCAAATAGTAGGTCCTGTAATTGATGTAAGTTTTGACCTTAAAGAACAAGAACTTCCAAATATTTTAGACGCACTTGAAATTACCCGCGAAAACGGTGAAAAGATAACAATTGAGTGCCAGCAACACATCGGTGAAAATACAATTAGATGTATTTCCATGGATGCCACGGATGGTTTGGTTAGAGGAATGAAAGTGGTTGCTACGGGTCAGCCCATACTTATGCCTCCTGGAAATTCAGTTAAAGGACGACTTTTAAGTGTTACCGGAGCAGCCATTGATGGTATTGGAGATATTGACAAAACAAATGGTGTACCTATTCACCGCGAACCTCCCAAATTTGAAGACCTTTCTACTGAAGCCGAAATTCTTTTTACCGGTATCAAGGTAGTTGACCTGATTGAACCTTATGCCAAAGGAGGAAAAATTGGATTATTTGGGGGTGCAGGAGTTGGTAAAACAGTGCTAATCCAGGAACTAATTAATAATATTGCAAAAGGTTATGACGGCTTGTCAGTATTTGCCGGGGTAGGGGAACGAACACGTGAGGGCAACGACCTGCTTAGGGAAATGATTGAAGCTGGTATTGTAAATTACGGTGAAGAATTTAAAAAGAGTATGGAAGAAGGGGGCTGGGATTTATCAAAAGTAGATAAAAAAGCCTTGGATGAATCACAGGTAACCATGGTATTCGGACAAATGAACGAGCCTCCGGGTGCACGCGCCCGCGTAGCCCTTTCTGGTTTAAGTATTGCCGAAAGTTTCCGTGATGGCGATGGGGCAGGAGCTGGTAAAGATATCCTTCTGTTTATAGATAACATATTCCGTTTTACCCAGGCTGGCTCCGAAGTATCTGCACTTCTTGGACGTATGCCTTCAGCGGTAGGTTATCAACCCACTTTATCATCAGAAATGGGAGAACTTCAGGAACGTATCACATCAACAAAAAATGGTTCTATTACATCTGTTCAGGCTGTTTATGTACCTGCTGATGACTTAACAGACCCTGCACCGGCTACTACATTTACACACCTTGATGCAACAACTGTATTAAGCCGAAAAATAGCCGAGTTAGGTATATATCCGGCTGTAGACCCATTGGATTCGACATCAAGGATCTTAACCCCGGATGTTGTAGGAGAGGAGCATTATAACACTGCTCAAAGGGTAAAAGAAATTTTACAGCGTTATAAAGAATTGCAAGACATCATTGCTATTTTGGGTATGGAAGAGTTGTCAGAAGAAGATAAACTTGTTGTACATAGGGCCAGAAGGGTTCAAAGATTTTTATCACAACCTTTCCATGTGGCAGAACAGTTTACCGGTTTGAAAGGAACTTTTGTTAGTATTGAAGATACTATTAAAGGCTTTAATATGATTATTGATGGTGAGGTGGATAAATATCCCGAAGCGGCATTCAATCTGGTTGGTACTATTGAAGAGGCTATTGAAAAAGGGGAAAAACTCCTTACTGAAGCAAAATAAAGAGTTTAAAAACTAAATCATGGATTTAAATTTAGAAATCATAACACCTCAAAAAATATTATACTCAGCAGATGTTGGTTTAATTCAGCTACCCGGAATAAATGGTAGTTTTACTGTTTTAAAAAACCATGCTGCAATTGTATCAAAACTGGTTAAAGGAAAAATAAGGGTTATTGGTAAAGATGGTAAAGAAAGCTTTTTTAACTGTGCCAATGGCATTTTCGAGTGCAAAAACAATAAGGCTACCATTTTATTAGACTCTTATAAAATTTGATTTATAAATATTAAAAATATAACAACAAAACCGTTACTAGATATTTAGTAATGGTTTTTTGCATTAAATACAGTAAATTTTGAAAAAAGTTCTGATTATTAGATTAAGCTCGATAGGTGATATTATTCAATGCATGTCGGTTACGGGAGGGTTTAAAAATTTTAATCCTGATTGTGAATTACATTGGATTGTACGTAAGGATTTAGCTTCTTTATTAAGAATTGATCCCAGGATAGACCAATTAATTGAATTTGATCGCAAAGAGGGGATGCTGGGCTTAATAAAACTGGCTTTTAAACTTAAAAAAGAAGGCTATACGCACATTTATGATGCCCATAGTAATATCAGGTCCAATATACTTAAAGCAATTCTAAATCCTCTGGGAATGGGTTGCAAGGTAATTACCAGACGTAAAAACCGCTTCAAAAGGTTGTTACTATTTAAATTCCGGATCAACTTATTGCCAAAGCCATTCAGGGCATTTGAATCATTCAGAAATCCGGTGTATAAATGGGATATTAACAATTTTTATACCCCGCACAACAATTGGATATTTCCAAAAGAAACTGAGGATAAATGCAATAAATTATTATTTAACCAACCTGCCAAAACCATTACTTTGGTTCCATCTGCAGCCTGGGAATTAAAGCGCTGGCCTGTAGATTATTGGAAAAAACTAATTACTCTTTTACCAGATTTTCACTTCAATATACTTGCTGGACCTGAAGATACATTTTGCCAGGATATTGTAGATGCCGCCCCAACCAGAGTACTAAATTTGGCCGGAAAAACTTCTTTGCTTGAGAGTTTTTGTATTACAGCAAAATCACCTTATGTAGTAAGTGGTGACACAGGTTTTTTACATGCTGCTGATTTATTTAACATCCCGGGGTGTGCCATTATCGGTCCTACAGCATTTGGCTACCCTACAGGAGAAAAAATGAAAATTTTTGAAAGAAATTTACCTTGCCAACCATGCAGTAAACATGGAGATACAACATGTAAATTAAAAGAAAACAAAAAATGCCTGACGGATATTACCCCTGAGCAAATAGTAGAAGAAATAAAACTAAATTTAGAGGTATTCAATTAACACTTACCAAAACTAATTATAAAACATACATAATTTCATCTTAACATTTAAGTAAAACATTTCCTGTTAATTACTCAATTAAAATAAGGAAAAATAGTATTATTTAAATTATGTAGGATGAATTGTTTTAGAAAAGTAATTAATCAACTTTGGGATAGAAAAAATAAAAAAATTAAACTCTTATATTACGCAAATGAATACATCAAATTAATATTTTCTTTACCCTATTCCCCTTATGCTTTACCCAATAAGCTCAAAAAATTATCAAAATACAATATAGAGTATTTAAAGTACAGAATTAACTATTACAACAAAGTATCTGATAACACGGTATTACCCGATAACGTACAAAAATTAGGTCATTTTAAATATCAAAGTGAGTTTAAAACTTACTTTTTTGATACCTACAGATATAAAAGATATTTTATCCCCAATCAAAAGTTCAGCTATTTATTTGGCGACATTACAAAAATACCAAAGTATCCAACGGTAGTAAAAAGCCGACCTATATCTAAAAACAATACCAACTCCATTTTACTCAATTTAAACACTGTACGTCACTTTGTGTTTATAAACGACAATACCAGTTATGAAAAAAAATTTAACAAAATAGTATGGAGAGGCAATGTTTGGGACCACCAGCCTCAAAGGGTTAATTTCTTTAAAAAGCACTTTTTAAATCCTATTTGCGACATTGGTCACATTAACAATGCTGGTTTAAATCCTAACTGGATAAAAAACAAATACACTATAAACGAACAACTTCAATACAAATTTATTCTTTCAATTGAGGGTAATGATGTTGCCACAAACTTAAAATGGATTATGTCGAGCAATTCAATTGCAGTAATGCCAACTCCACGATATGAAACATGGTTTATGGAAGGAACCCTAATCCCGGATTACCATTACATTCATATAAACGATGATTACTCTGATTTAAATAAAAAATTAAACTATTACATCAACAATCCCGATAAAGCCATTAAAATCATCCATAATGCCCAGGCATTTGTAAAACAGTTTCAAAATAAGGAACAAGAAAAACTAATTTCTCTCCTTGTGCTCCAAAAATACTTTAATAAAACATCTGAAAAATATGCTGTTACTGATTTTCCTTCAATCTCACTAAAACCTATATAATATTAAATATTAATGATTTTAGATTCTAAACTAAAATATGGTCAGTTAAATAAATTATAACAACATAGTTAATATTGTTTTAATATCTTTGCCACAAAATAATTAAAGATATATTAATCAAGATTTACAAGCATATCTTCTAATAAAGCAATATGACTATATATATAAATCCCAAGTATCAACATCTCGAACCATTTTTAAAAGAATTATCCGACAACTTTGAAAAAATTGGCGAAACAATATACAAAGGGAGAAATATTATTAATGTAGTTGATTATAAAGGTTTAAAACTTAATATAAAATCATTTAAGGTTCCTCATATCATTAATAAAATTGCTTATGCATGGATCCGGGGGTCAAAAGCTCGCCATTCATATGAATATGCCGTAAAAATGCGCGATAGGGGATCGAACACACCAGAACCGGTTGCATATATTGAACTCACCAAAAAAGGTCTGTTTGACAGGAGTTTCTATGTTAGCATCCATTATAAATATGATTTCACTATTCGCGATTTAATAGGTTTTGAATTTCCGGATAAGACAAACATTTTACAACAGTTTGCAAAATTTACCTTTAAAAAGATGCACAAAAGGGGAATTCACCATCTTGATTACTCAAGGGGTAACATCCTAATTACTAAAAAGAAAAACAAAAAATACAAATTCAGTGTGGTCGACATTAATAGAATGCGATTTGAAAAAATGCCTTATTTAAAAGGACTTAAAAATTTTTCACAAATCTGGGCCAGTGAAGATGAACTTGCAATAGTGGCACGCGAATATGCCCGTTTAAACCATAAAGACCCGGAAGAGGCTGCCCAATTGTTAATTAATTGGGACCGTAAACATAAATCAAAGATTAATAGAAAAGCAGCTTTAAAAAAGAAGATTTTAAGAAGAAAAGAATAATGCTTTTTTATATACTTACAATTACAAGCACTTTATAAGCTCAACATTTCATGCAAAATTCAGAGTATTTCGCCATATTTTATACAGAACATTTATACTATATCCCACAATTTTTACCTGTTGCTAGAGAACTTGAAAAACGTCAGTATCCATACTTGTTCGTTGTGCTCGAAAGTAGCAAAAGGGATATTTTTAATCAAAACGAATCTATAATTAATGTATGTAAAAAGGAGAATATTCCTTTCCAGGTAGGTGAGAAGGGGCTTGAAAATTCAACTTGCGAGTACCTTATTTGCGGAGGAGATAATTATCCCGACTCAAATTTACCCCATAAGCAAAAAGTATTAATAGTACATGGAATAGGAACAAAAGTAAGTGCTTTTACTGAAGATAAGAACAAATTTGACATCAGGTTTGTAGAAGGTGATTTTAGACTAAGAAGACTTAAAGAACTTTATCCTGATGCCAAAGTAATATGGGAAAATGTAGGCTTTTCAAAACTTGATGATGTTTTTCGATACACCCGTGAAATGAAAAACGAACTCATAAATAATATAGGATTGGATTCAACAAAACCAACGTTACTTTATGCCCCTACTTTTTATCCAAGTTCTATAGAAAATATGTCAAATACTTTTCCAGATGAATTTAAAGATTACAATATTATAATTAAACCTCACTACTATAGTTATTTACGTAAAAAATATAAAACTCAGCGTAAAAAATTTAAAAAGTGGCAGCAATATAAAAATGTATATTTTGCAACGTTCGAGGATTATAATATTGCTCCGTTTTATGCTATTGCTGATTTACTAATTTCTGATGAATCCTCTGTAGTGTTTGAATTTGCTGCATTAGATAAACCTGTTATTTGCAACAGATTTATTCATTTACGTTTATCATACCGTATATTTGGAAAATACAAGTTCAATAAACGTATGGAAAGTGCCATGAACCGTTTTAGAGATATTGGTGAAAATGTGTGGAAATACAAAAAGTTAAAGTCTACAGTTGAGCAGGAACTAAACAATCCTTCACATAATCACAATAAAAGGGTGGAATATACTAAAGAAATCATTGGTCCTAATGATGGCAAAGTTTCGGTAAGAATGGTAGATATAATGGAAAAACACTATACAAAATAAAATAGGGATAACCCTATTTTATTCATAATTATATCCACCATCTAATTGAATTACCTGACCCGTTAAGTACTTATTTTGAATGATATGCCAACACAAATCGGCAACTTCCTGTTCTTTTGCAAATCGCTTTAAAGCAACTTTTCCTTTAATTTTTTCACGCAACCACTCTGGTTTGTTTTTTTGCCAATCAGTATCTACAAAACCTGGCGCAATGGCATTTATCCTAATACCATCAATACTTAAAAACTTCACCATATTTTTAACCAAAGCATGCACTGCACTTTTACTAACTCCATAGGACACTGAAACAGAATGGGGTAAGTTACCCAACATGGATCCCATAAAAACTATATTGCCATCTTTATTTAAAGATGGCAGGAGGGCCTGCATCAAAAAGAAAGGAACATTCAAATTGGCATTAAAAACTTTCAACCAGTTATCTGATTCTATTTTACCAAATACATCTCTATCTGTTAATCCTGCATTAAAAACAATAAGATCAATTTTAGGTATAATTGAAACAATACTTTCTGTAAGTACATCAACTTCATCTAAATTAGAAAAATCCGCTTTTAATATTTCAAATTTCCCTTTAAATTCAACAGTGATCTCATTTCGTAAAGATGTAGCACCTGATTCGGAATTAGAATAGTTAAAAACTACAAAATATCCTTCCTTTAAAAGCTTAATTCCAATAGCCTTTCCTATACCTTTAGTTGATCCTGTAACTAGTGCGTATTTCATTTAGCCAATTTTATAAATGCATAAAAAAGGTTTTTGAACATATTCAAAAACCGATTCTCTTACTAATTTAATTTGAGTTTTCAGTATTTTCAGTGCTATTGGGAACTATATCCGGATTATTATGATTATCAATACGTTTCTTTATTTTAGAATAACTTTCATAAATCTTCTTTTTCAATATAGTAGAACTGGTTCCTGCACCATATGGAAAATAAAAAACTTTTACTCCAAATTCTTCTAAATAATCATATTTTCCTGTCCAGTCATCACCAACAACAAAAATATCGATATGAAGTTTTTTTACAATTTCTTTGTGATCCAACGACCTCTGTGGGATAACAATATCAGGAGCTTTTAATCCCTCAACTATTGCCAATCGTTCCTCAAAAGGTACAATAGGGGGGGCCTTATAAGAACTAACCAACTCATCAGTACTAACACCAACAATTAATACATTTCCTAAACCTTTTGCATAATTAATCATTTTCAAATGATTACTATGGAACATATCAAAAGTTCCTGAGGTATAAACTATTAACTGCTTTTTCTTTTTCCCCATAACAATTTTTGAATTAAAAAACTGAACAAAGGTACATTAATTTACAGGAATTTAAGACCATAACAATACTAAGAATCCCCATAGTTAAAAAAATATTACTTTTGGCCTGAAAGTTAAAAGTTGAAGATGAAAGTTGTATTATTTTGTAAAAAGCCCTATGCTTTTGGAATCATGATGCCTTTATATAAGGAATTGATAAAACAAAAACATGATACTATTTGGTATATACCGGATAATATTAAGGATAAAATTCCTGATTTTTTAAAAACTTGTTCCCAGTGCAATTCTATGAGGGAATTGCTCCTGTTTAATGCTGAGGCAAATTTTGCACCTGGAAACGATTTTCCTCACTATTTACCAGGGGTAAAAATACAGATTTTTCATGGTATGGCAGGAGAAAAATCGGGTCATTTTCGTATCCGTCATTATTTCGACCTTTATCTAACACAAGGTCCATATTTCACAGATAGATTTTTAAAATTAAAAAGAAAATTCAAAAATTTTGAGGTGAAGGAAACTGGATGGTGTAAAATCGATACCCTGTTTACACCCTTAGAACAAAGCAAAGAGCTATTAAAAAATGAATACAAAGCAGTTATTTTATATGCCCCTACCTTTTCTCCTGGTTTAACTTCAGCATCAAAATATAAGGATGCAATTTATAATCTTGCTAAAAACAACAACTATTTTATATACATCAAGTTTCACGACAAGATGGATCAGGATGTAGTTAAAATGTATCAAGATTTTGCACATAAAAAGGAAAATGTAGCTGTATCAACAGATTCAGATATCATTCCTCTTCTGCAAACATGCCATTTAATGATAAGCGACACATCTTCTGTTGTTTATGAATTTTTATTGCTCAACAAGCCTGTTATTACCTTTAACTCTGCTTCGGAAAATATCCGATGGGATAACATTAGTGACTCTGAAGATCTTTCCTCTGTTGTTGAAAATAATTTAGAGAATGATCCATACGCAGATCAACGTCAATGGTTTATAGAAAATTACCACCCATTTACTGATGGGAATTCATCAGCTAGAATGATTAAGGCGGCAGAAGAATATATTACAACTCATGGCATTCCTAAAGAACGTAAAATACCTCTTTTGAGAAGAAGAAAGATGTATAAAACATTTGGAAAAAAGCCGAATATATTAATGGGGTAGAAGCTGATTATTTTTATATATGGCAATATATTTTTTCTTTACTGAATAATCAATTATTTTTGCGCTCCTAAGTGCAAATCAATTTTAAGCACTTCTTAACAACAATAGATCGTTATATTTTAGATAATAGACATTAGACTGATTTACAATTCGCTTAAAATCAATAAGATAATAATTTTGCCATAAATTATTCAATGTATTTAGAATCAGCACATTATAAAAA